>CAMDPX010000088.1 GCA_945905295.1 Planctomyces sp. SH-PL62
CCCACCGGGTCACGCAGCCCTTGCGGCCTCAACACGGCCAATGAAAAATGACCGCTGCTCGTCCCGAAATCGCAAGGATTACATCACCTGTTCACTGTCGGTTTTGACGCGCCCATCGGTGGCCGGACTTAACGCGCCCAATGACAGGCCACCATGACGGTTCCGGCAGGCATGGTGCGGACTTCCAACGCTTGCACTGCCGCGACGCGGCGATTCGGCTGTCTGCGAGAATTTCGTCGACTCCAGTTGCGAAGACTAAGCATGGCAGAATCCTTTTTTTGGTGGGAAGACTGCGCGGCGGACAACCCGTACCCAAGACTGATCGGACCGGAAGGGCTGACTCTTGCTTTGATAGGCACGACGCGAGAAGCGTTCGGACGCGCACATCAGCAGGGACCATTGGGAGAGCAGCCTATCGCTGGGTTTTGTGACTGTCCACTTTGTCGCGTCTGCTTCCCCGCCATGCCTCGCATGCCGCCCGGTTCGCGTGTCTCATTCAGAGTCCCGCGAGAAAGCGTAAGCGTCATCGAGCGTCGCTCAACGGCGCACTGTTCGCGGCGAGAATGTAATCCGGCGTGAACCAGCGCTGGCGGATCGCGGTCAGCGTGGCCACGACCAGCAGCCCCAGTCCGATCAGGCTGGGTGCGAGGCAGGTCCACCAAATCAATCCCAAGCAGGCCCACGCGAGGTGCGGATGCCGAGCCAGCCATTCGCCCGTTTGCCAACGCAGCCACGAACGAACGAGCGGGATCACCACGGCGGCTGCCAGCAAGGCGATCATCCAGGTCAGCCAGCGGCGATCCAAGACGATGACCGCCAGGCGCGCCGATTGGTCGAGGTCGGCCAGCGCGCTCCAGGAGTTGGGGACGTTTCGCCAAGCGTCGCTGGTCCACGATTCCGGCGCGCGAAGCGGAGCGGACGCGGGCAACGTGGGAGCTAACCGCGATCGGACGGCCGCCGCTTCGGTCAGCACCGTTTGCAGGCGACTCTCGGCCGATTCTGTGGGCGGGTTTCCGACCTGTCCCAAGGGTTGCTGTTTTTCAATGGCTTGGCGTGCTTCGGCCAGATCGGTCTCGGCCAATTCCCACAAGCGGCGCAGCGAGCTATTCAGCGCGGTGGGAGACGACGGCAGCGCGCGAAAAATTTGATCGGCTCGTGCCAGTCGCGCGTCCCAGTCTTCCACACGCCGCGCGCCGCGCGTTGACGAGAGATCGCTGTGGCCGGAGGAAATCAAAGTCAGGTCGTGACGCGGCGGACGCAGCGAGGCTTCCGCAGGCATCGGCAACTGGGCATCGCGCCGAGTGACGATTCGATCGCGTTGCGCCGCTTCGATGCGCCAGTAAACCGACACCCACACCACGGCCTCGTTCGGCATGTCGTCGAGTCGTAGGCGGTGGCTGCCTTCGTTCTCAGGAGGCAATTCGCGTGAGCGATCCCCCACGAAAGCGGCGATCCAGCGGACGTTGTCGGGACGATCCAGCAAGAATTCGCGCAGCCCCTGAGGTTGCAGCAACAGCCAGGTGCGGCCTTGAGTGATTGCTCCATCGGCGACCCAAACGGTGGTGTCCATCCACAGCAGTTTCGGTGACGGCAATTCGGCGGCCGGTGCGGGTTGCGTCAGTTCCAAGACGGCCGCGTTGGGCAAGCTTAGCCATTTCGTGTTCTCCTCGGTGGGCGTGCGTGGCAGCTTGTCCGGGAGTTTGGTGGCGTCGTCGAAGGGACGAGACTCGGCGGCTGTGGAGGTCGGCAGCCAGGACAACAGTTCGTGGGCGACCAGCCAATGCTGCGTCCGTTCGGCGACATCGAGCGAGAGTGGCGGCGCGACGCGCAACGGCGATGATGGCACCGTCGCAGGAGCAGCGGGCTGCGATTCAAACAGCACCTCGCGCGGCCCGGTAACATCGGGCAGCGACTGGACCGTCAACTCGATGCCGTCCGGCAATGGGCGTCGAGCCAATTCTTTGAGCGACGGCGACAGCTTCAATGAGCCGCTCGTCGACCACGCCGCCGGCCAGAAGAGGCGTGCGGTGATTTGGCCTTCATCGAGAAACCGTTCGACATGACGCCACGACCACGTCTCGGCATCCTGCGACACCTGTGTCCAACCGACCGCATGGCCGGCGGGCTGATGCGGCGTGAGCCGTACGTCGAGCGACATCCCTTTGGGGTCCGCGCGAAACTTGCCCAGGAACAGCTCGGTTTGATCGGGGACCGGGCCACCAGGGTCGGCCGAAGAGATCGGTTGCTGTTTGTCATCGAACAGTTCGACTTGCCAACTGGGATCATGCGTCACACGCAGCGAGAAGTCCGTCAGGTCCGCGTCCGCGAACCAACGTGTCGGGATCATCAGACGACCATCGGGCGGAACGGCATCGCGGCCTTGCAGGACGACGTTCTGAATTCCCGTGGTCGAATCGCGCAGAAACAGCGACAGCTTTTGATCGTGTTGCGACCAGCTTACCAATCGTTCCGCTTCGTCTTCCGTGATCGAAACGTCGTCGGCTCGGAAGTGCGGTGCGACCGTTACCTCATGTTGAAACGCCGGCGATCCGGCCGTCGCGACTTCGGCGTACAGCGCCCACTCGAACGCCTGGCGGCCGATCTTCAGCAACAATTCTTGCCGCACCTTGCGTTGCGGCGCGAGTGCCGTGACGGCGAACTCCAATTCCGTCGGCGCGAGCAGTTGCAATGTCACTTGCGGTTGCCGAGCCAATGCGACCGTGCCCCAGCCTTTGATAAACGTGGCTTCGCTGAGGGACGCGATCCGATCCACATCGACTGGCGGCGGAGAGGCCTTGAAACCCGGCAATGAAGCGACGCCCAGTGCGATTTTTTTCGTGCCAGCCACCGCGCCGTCCGCATCAATCGTCCACGGTTCCCAACGCGGATGTTCCGCCGTTCCCAGCGGAGGTTGCAGGCCGGTGACATCCACCACGAACTCACCGGATTGCGGTTCACGGAATTCCAGAATCAATCGCTGCCGCCCGTCAGCCTGCGGAGCCTGCGACCATTGCAACAGATGGTCCGCGGTGACATCGCCGTCACGGAGCAGCGTGCCGCGCGGCAACAGCCAGGTGACATCCTGAAGTTCCCCGGACGAGACCGTGTACCGCACGTGATACCGCTGCCGGAGCGCGGTGGGAGTCAGTTCCGCGAAGCACGACACATCCGCCTTCACATCGGGGGCGACGCGGGGTTGTGAGGTGCCGGGACGCAGTAGCTCCAACGACCAATCGCTCCGCTTGCCGAGCTGCGCCGTCCAGGCACCGGCCGCCGAGTTCCCTTGTGATTCCCCACGACGATTCGGTGATTCCAGGTTTGCGCCTGCCACCGATTTCACCACGATGTGACTCGCCAGCACCAGTGGCACATCGAGCTTCACGCGCTGTGGGTTGTCTTCCGTCTTGATCGGCGGCAACAACGAGAACACGACACGATGCGCCCGCGATAAACCAGGCGAGCGGGGCGGCGTCAGCCCCCCGGTAGATTGCGAACTTGTTGATTGCGAATCCGTTAATGGCGGATCAACCGGGGGGCTGACGCCGCCCCGCTCGCCAGTTTCTGGCAGGGCCGGCAACTCCAGCAGCAGGGCGTCGCGAGTCTCGTTGACCAACACCGGACGCGGTTGGCCATCCACCGTGCAGGCATTGGCTCCCGCCAACGGCACCGTCGCGAACGGGAAGCGAAGCGTCAGTGGCTCGCGCGGATGCAACCGATGAACGAGAAACTCCGCACGCACGGAGGAGTCATTCCAATCCACCTCGTACCGCGCGGATTCGATCAAACTCAGCGGTTCGGCTTGCGCGGCTCGTCGTTCGCGCCAGAGTTGCAGCAGCCGCTTGGGGACGTAGGCCCACTGCAGTTTGTCCGACGGACGGACTTGGTCATTTTTTGCAGCGTTCGGGTTGTCCACGGGAATCAAGACGTCGAACAGTTCGCCTTGTGGCGCGGCCGCGTCTCTGATGAGCGGTGGTTCCTCGGCCGCGAACGCCGACGAGAGGATCAGGGACGACACGAGCAGTGTGCCGACCACCCGTTGAAACGCGACCGTGGATTCAAAAGCGCCACGTTCGGCGGCTGCATTTTGATTCGCATAGCTCATCACCATCCGTCGCGGAATCAACACGGAGATGACCGCGCCGATAAAACAGCCACCCAGCGCTTCGGCATACACCGGAGCCGAGAGGACGACGCCGACTCCGCACAGCCCCAACCAGAACGCCGCGATATGCACGCGCGGTTTCGCTTGCCGCACACGCAGCAGGCAGCCCAGCGACACGCTCAACAACATGCCGATCCACGCCAGCACGCGGACTTGATTGCCGCTCCAGGTCAGCCAGGTGATGTCGGTCGGCAAGGTGGCGGCGACCGCTTCACGCACTCGCCAACCCGGCGGAGCAAACAACGTGTCCGCCGTGTTCTCGTCCGTCGCTCTTGCCTCGGGGGGAATCCAGAGTTCCTCCCACGCGTGTTGGGAAAATGGGTTGAACAACTTCGCCGAGTCATCGCGTCCGAGCGGTCCGAACAGCCGCCGCGACCACGGGGTCGGTTCGAGCGGTTGCAACAATCGCAGACCGCTTGGCTCTTCCGTCAGCCGCGCGTCAGGTGGGAAGGCGAACAACCAGCGAAAGCCCAACACCGGAGCCTCGACACGCGGCACCGGAAGCCTCTGCCGATTTCGCAGAAAGTCGCGATCGGAAGGGACGCGATATTGAATCTCCAACGTCTGCAATCCCCCTTGCGGAATGGATGGCAATCGAAAACGCCGATCCTCCCGTTCCGGCTCGGTGCGGACTCCGTTCATTCGCACCGAAACCAATTCGGCCGGAGCGGGCAATTCAAACTCCAGCCGTCCGACGCGTGCGACTTGCGCGGCACGCAGCGAAAAGACATGCACGTCGTCGCCGTCGCCTCCCGGAAAAATCAGCGAGCGCAATTCGGCGGACGTCCAAATCAATTGCTCGGTCGCGGCCGCACGAAACGCGACGTCGGCGGAAAGTTCCGAGTCCTGTTTTGGTGCGGCTCGTGTCGTCGCCAAATCGTTCGGAGGGACTGGAGCGTTTGCGGGTTGCGCGACGTCGGAAACGAACGCCGCGATCGGACGCAGCGGAGCGTCGATTTGCGTCGCGCGGCTCAGCAACGTTGTCGCGGTCCAGCGCGGCGCGTCTTCTTTCCACAGTTCAAAGTCCAGCCACGGACTGCCAAGCCGCTTGCTCGCGGTCACCGCCGAGACCGCCTCGGCCGCCGATCCGTCCCAACGCCAGCCGGCGGGCGATTGCACGATCAACAACTGTTCGGAGTGCCGGCAATCCAGTGGCGTCGGCAACTCGAATGAGTCCCGCTCCGCCGCCAGTTCGCGCGGACGACGAGCCACCACATGCACGCGATGCGTGGTTGGCCCCTCTAACGGCGTGGCGAAGTCGACCATCAATGTCTGTTCGCCGGAAGCGTCCTTGACGACGTCCCAGTGCCGCACTTGCGAGTCGGCCGATTCCGGCAGCGAGAGCACATCGAGAATTTCCCAGCCGAGAGGAACTCGGCAGCGCGCGGCGAAGGCCACACCAGAGTTCGATTGCCACAACCATTCGCTCGTCAGACGCCAGGTCGTCTCGCGTGCCGTGAGTCGTTGTAGACCATGCGATGTCAGCCGAGCCTCCGGAATCGAGATGTCCAAACCCAACGTGGCGTCCGCCAGAAACTGCGTGAAGGAGAGCCGTCGCGAGGTCGGTGAGGTCGCGTTGACTTCGGTCAGCCGTAAGCCCTGCGGACGCCAGTCGCGCCAGACCAGCGGCATATCAACCGACACGTTCCAACGCCCGCTCGTGAACCAGCCGTTGACCAATGTGATACGCGGCAGCGAGAAGGAGGGTTCCCACTTCGCCGTCGCGCCCCCCAGCAATTGCAATGCGCGCACTCGTCCGATTTGCGGCTCCGGCAGCGAGACCTCCACCTGTCGCGGCTGCCCGGCCACGCGCGGGAGTTCACGCCAATTCAATCGCGAGTCTCCGGCGAATCCGATCGTGTAAATCGACAAATCCTCCGGCACCGCGAAAGTCAGCGTGGCTTTCGGCGTGTGAAAAACCTCCGCGTTGATCTCGCATTGAACTTCGACTTCCGCTTCGCGCAGCACATACGAAGACGTCTGCTCGTAAACGACGACCGGCTCCGTCGGCGCGGCCGTCGGTGAGTCGATGACCAGCACCTCGCAGCGCGACTGACTTCCGAGATTCACTTGCCACAGCCGCCAGCCTTCTTCACCGCCGGTCAAAGGCCCGCGCAGCATCCCCGCTGCACACTTCAACGAATACTTCGCCGGCACGCGCAGCTTGAGTTCCGAGACCGTCGCCGTCGCGAGTCGCAAGTCGAATTGCCAGGTCCGTTGCAGACGTCGTCCTTGCCGCGAGAAGCGGCCTTCCAATCGCCGCTCCGCCGCATCGACCAGCAGCAGCGATTCGCCGGACGGAGCCGTCCCCCACACTGCGTCGCCATCCGCCCACTTCAATTCCGAGATCGGCAGGTCCAGCGGTTCCAGAGACATCAGCCGCGATTGCTTCTCGGTTCCACGGACCTCGGCTGACCAACGGCCGTCCGTCAACACGCCGCGCGCGGGATCAAACGTCGCCGACAACGATTGCCATTCAATATGCGCTCCGTGCCGAGCCGGACGAGGCGTCTGATTGGACTCGCGCAGCTCGACGTACTCTTCAAACGGGATCGGCTGACGGTCGCCGTCCTTCGGCCAGAGTTCTGGTTTGTCGACGGGCACGAAGATGTGACGGATTCGCGGCGGAGGTTTGTCCTCGGCGTGCGTGGTTGAGGAGAGCGAGATCAGCGACAGACAGAGGAAGGCGATTGAAAAATGGAAATTGGAAATTGGAAATTGAAAATTGAATGGCGGCGACGATTGCGAACGTGTGTTCCTGGCAGTTTTCAATTTCCAATTTTCAATTTTCAATTTCCAATGCCCCGTCACGATCGTCCTCCTGATCCGGACGCCGAAATCGGTTCATTCTGCAAGACAACCTGCGGAGGCGAGGTCGAGGTCGAGGCGACCATGCCCGCCCCAGCGATCCGCACGCCCGATCCGGACGCCGCATAAAAATCGCTCGGCGACGTGAGCGTGACCAGCGGTGTCTGCGGTGCGCGGCGGCCGACGCGGTCGATGATCGCCGCGACGACGGCCATCGCCGCTCCCAGAATCGCCGGTTGCAGCAGCACTTTGACTGGCTCAGAGAACCACAGCGCGGTGAGCGACATCAGGAATCCCACCACCAAAAACGTCAGCACATGCCGCGTCACGGGCAAACGAATCAGGACGAAGCCCAGCAGTAACGCCAGGCCCGCGCCGCACCCCACGACCGCCGAGCGGCTCATCGTCCAAAACACCAGCGGCTGCGGAGGACCGAAGCAACTCAACGGGTACACGCTGCCCGAGTCGCCCGCGGCTAAGGTACTCATGGGGGCGATTTCACTCCGGTTGGCAGCGGCTTCCTGGAGCACTCGCTCGATGCGGTCGTAGCCAAAATTCGGCTGGCGGCTCCACAGCAATAACGACCGTTGCCAATGGAATTGAGTGGCGTAATCGCGGGGAGTCGTCAGCAGATGCTGGTCCGACGGCAACACCACTTGCCAGATCGTTTGCGCGATCCACACCGTGCTCGCGAATTTGGGAGTCACCAACTCGTGGCGATTGCTCCAGACAAAATTCGTCGGCTGTTGCGAAACGTAATCCCACCAGAGCGTCGTTTTCGGTTTGTCTTTCGTCTCCGTCACGGCGTGAGTCACGGTGCGCAGGATGCTCGGCTGGCGCAAACGCACTTCCGTGTCACCGGCCGAATCGACAGGCGGGATCGGCTCCACCTTCACCTCGACTCCATTCCACCAGACTTGAAACTTTTGCGAGGCAATTTCGGGGGGCAGCGTCAACGTGATTTCGCGGACGTCGCGATCGAGTTCCAACAACGCCTGCGAGTGCGAGCGGCCTTCGCCCACGACCGTGCGAATCAACGCGCGATGCACGGTGAAGTCCTGCAAGGCCGAGTCACTTGCCGAAGCGACTTTGGTCGCGATGGAGTTCTTCGCTCCGTTGGCTTTCCAGACCGAGGTCTTGTCGGTGCCGAGTTCCGGTTTCCAGGCGGGATCGTCGAGCGTTGCGGTCCACTTCTCGCCGGTCTTCCATTGCACGCGCGTGGCGGAAAATTCCTCATCGGACGATTGCAGCACGGGAATGTTGACCGGTGCCGGCTCGTCGTTGATGTCGGCCACTCGTTCCACGTCGAATTCCGCGAGCACATCAAACTTGCCGACCTGTGGCGGATCGAGCGCCAGTCGGCATTGTCGCGCTTGATCGATCTCCAACGTGTTGAACACTGGTTGCGGCAGCGGTTTCAATTGTCCCGCCGAGTCGCGCAGAGAAAACCGCACGCGATCCGAGATCGCTCGCGGCACCATCAGCCGCACTTGCGTGAGCGGCTCGAACGCCACTTCGTAACTGATGCGCTGCTTCACCGTCACGTTGCGAGCTTCGAGCGTCAACTCACTGAGCGACTCGGTTTGAATGGACTGCTGCTGCACTTTCGCCTTCGCGGTAAACGCCGGTGACTCCCTCTCCCAGCGCCAGGCCATGACGTTGCGCGTGGATTCCAAATGGTCGAGCACGTCCTCGTCCGGCGTCGTCGGCCGCGCGAGCGACTCGTTCTTCGGAGTCCATTCGACTTCCAGATTGCTGCTGGGAGCGACGATGACCTTCGACGCCTCTTGGCCGCTGGCCGCGACATACGGTAGCGACAGATCAAAGGCGGAACCGTCCGTCGGAATCGCTCGCCGAGTATTCAACCGGATTTCAAATTCGCCGTTTCCGCGTGTCTTGCGATCGACCAGGCGGACTCGCAATTGCGGCCCGTTCGGCGTCTCTTCGACGGCGACTTGCTCGACCACTTCAGGCGTGTCATTCGAGACGGCTTCCCAGCCTTCCGCTTTGAACCCCGGCCACGGTAACGCCAGATCAAGCAGCGATCCGCTGAAGACACGGACGTGGAGCGTCGTTTCCAAGTCGGCCCGATTCGTCGTCAGCCGCACCAGATGCGATTGCTCCGCCGAGAAGTACGGGTCGATCTTCTGCACATCGAGCACCAGGCGGAACGGCTGCTTTAAGAATCGATAGACCGTCGTGTTGCCATTGCCGCTGGTCGGCGGACGAAAGTCGGGCACGTCCCGCAAGGCGTCCAATTTGTCTCGGTCCACGAAGCGGTCCTCGCCGTCACGCTTGCGGAGATTGACTCCTTCCCAAGCGATGACTGCGACATGTCCCTTCTGTTGCCGAGCATCGTCGACCTCAAAGCCTTCGATGGCCGGCAGACGCGCGGCGTCGGCGGCCACTTTGGCCTTCAAGACCCACTTCAATTCGACGGGGCCCGACATGGGCCCGGTCAAAGTGACGAGGACTCGCGCCGGTGCCCCCGCGATGGGCGCGAACTCTTTCACGTCTTTGCCGGAAACATCGAGCAACTCGAACTCCGCCGGCCGCCGCACGGTGATCTTGTCGAAGGTTCCCTGGATCGATCGCACCTGCTGTGTGGCTTCCAGCACGAACGATTCCGCTCGCAAGTCGGCGGCGATGAACGTCAGCGCCTGCAGTTCCAGCTTCAGTTCGGAAACATCGCTGACCGGCTGCCAACTGAGGTCCAACAAACTGCCGGGCGGCCCAGACGCTTGAATCTCCGAGCGGCCGTTTTCCAGAGACTTTGTTTTGACGAAGCCCCGTTCCAATCCTTTCGCGGCAACCTTCGGCAGTGGCACGATCAGTTTGATGGAACTGACGGGAGTCTCCGGCAACCGCAGCATCAATCTCCGCGCGGTTCCTTGCGGACGCAGCGGCACGGCGAGCGTCATTTTCAACTCATGTGGCCCTTTGCCGCGCAGCCAGCAGCGATAGCCCAACTCAGGATCGAACTTGTGGAACTCCGGTTCGCCGGGGCCGACATGCTCGACCTTCTTCAGCAGCGTCGCCTCGTGGAGTCCCAAGGGCACGAGCACATCACCATCGTCGCGATTGACCGAGATCGTCAAAGTCGCGTTGAGTGTGATCGAGAGTTCGTTCGCCTCGGCCGTTCCCTCGAATGACACGCTGCTGACGCTGACGGCCGGAGCCAGCGGACCGTTGCCTGCCTCTTGCGACTTCAGCCACTGCTCAAACTTCTCCAGCGTTCTCCAATGCGGCAGCAAAAGAATCTGTCCGTCTTTGCCCAGCACCTCGAAGACGTCATCCATCCCAGCCTTCAGGCCCCGCGCGGGTGCAGGCTGCGGCTTCGACGACGGGGATTCGGTGGGCCTATCGCTGGCCGGTGGATTGGTCGTGGTCTGAGCGAATCCTGATGACGCCACGAACAACACGCTCAGCGCAATCGCCATCAGGCGCAGGTTTCGGCGAACATGTTGTGCGACCCGATCGAGCATCGTTTGGCTCACTCCGCACGCAATATACTTCGCAACCGGAAGGCTCGACAGCAGCTTCCGGTTCCGCTGCGGGTTTCGCACCTTGCGCCGTCCGCGTGATCACAACAACTGTCGCAAGGCATCGTGAATCGGCGAGCCGTTGCTACTGAGCAAGTCAGGGATTTCAATGTCGATCGGCTCCCCCTTCATGCGCGTGACTCGTCCGCCCGCCTCTTGAACCAACAGGATGCCGGCCGCCATGTCCCACGGTTTCAAGCTGCCGGACCAAAACGCATCCATCCGACCGGCCGCGACATACGCCAAGTTGAGTGCCGCAGAGCCGGTCCGCTGCACGGTCTGCACATGCGGCATCACGTTGAGTAATTGCTTGACGGCATAATGTTCCGGACGACATGCGACCGGCAAACTCGCCACGACCATCGCGTCCTGCAAAGCCGTCACGAGTGTCGGCCGAATCGGCTGCCCGTTGACGAACGCTCCGCGGCCTTTGACCGCTGTGAACAACTCGTCGCGATTCGGATCATACGTCACGGCGATCATCAACTCTTTGCCGTACTCGGCCGCGATGTTGACCGCGTAATACGGGAAGCCATGCACGTAATTCGACGTCCCATCCAACGGGTCGATCACCCACCGCCAAGGCGAATCGCTATTCGTTTCCGCGAGACCTTCCTCACCGACGAAATTATGCGTCGGAAAGCGTCCATGAATCCGTGTGTGAATCGCGTGTTGCGAAGCGAAGTCCGCCTCCGTCACGAGATTGGCGCGGCTCTTTTCTGTGATGGTGAATCGCCCGGCCCAATCCTTGAGGATCGCACCACCCTCGCGCGCCGCGTCGATCGCGACTTGCAACATTTCATCAGGGCTGACATCCGAGTCTGGCCACAGAGTTGGCATGTGAAGTTCCTTGAAGAGATTCGACTCCATTCAGGGCTCGAATCTTGGTGAGCGCGTGACGGCAATGCAATCGGGCCAGTCCCCAACGAGGTTTTGTCTCAGGCAAGAAGAAAGGAGACGGCGTCTCCTGGATGGGGATCGCGGATTGGAAAGTGTTGCGCCGGGACTTCGCACACGGATGCGAGGGGCGCACACGGATTAACGAATCGTTCGCCCCGCCCCCTTCCGTGTGCGCCTCTCGCATCCGTGTGCAAAGCGCATCGTGTTCGACTCTCCAAGAACTCGACACGACAGCGACTTTCTGCCCCCAAGTTATCTAGCGACTCGCGGCATCGAGCCGTTGCCGAGCGACGTCAGCCCACGGGCCGCGCTGGTCCTGGGCCAAGTATGCTTGCCAATGCGGGATCGCGTCGGCAGTTCGATTCAGGCGGTGCAGCAACTCGGCCTTGTGGAAATGAGCGTCCGGATAATCGGCGTGGCATTGCAGCGCGATGTCGAACGCCTCCAGGGCTGATTGCGTTTGGCCCAACTCGGCCGCGACGCAGCCGAGCTGCATCCAACCTTCGAGGTATTGCTGATCCAGTTCGACGGCGATGTGAAATCGCTCTAAGGCACCGGTCAAGTTCCCGGTGCGATACAACGCCTCGGCAAGATGCAGGTGCGTTTCGGGATTCGACGGTTCGGACATCAGCGCACAGCGAAACGCTTCGACGGCATCCGCGAGGCAGTCTTCTTCGAGGAGGTGACTGCCTCGTTCGAGCCATTCCGCTGCGGTCTTCGGTTGTGACGGAGTCGATGCAGGGGCGACGAGTGGCAGAATCGTTTCGCTGGCCCCCACTGACTCTTCCACGATGTCGCCATCAAAATCAAACAGTCGCTGCTGTGAGATCGGTTCGATCAATCCCGCCTCATCACGAATGACGATGTGATGATCGCGAGCCAGCAGTGTCAGTTGCGCGAGCGAGTGCTCGGTCCCCGGCAGCATTGCCTGCAAGTGGGTCAAGCTCCCTTCGAGTTCGTGCTTCGAGACGCCCGCTTGCAGCAACTCGGACAAGCGGCGCACGCAGGCAACCTCTTGAAAATCGAAGTACGGCAGCCGGTAAACCTTCTTTACGGGCTTGATCAACCCGATCCGCTCCCAATGGCGAATTAGACCGACCGAAACCTCCAGCGACTGACTGAGCATCGCGGGGGTCAGCAACCGATGCACATCGCGGCGACGCTCTTCGAGACCCAGCAGGTGCAGCCATTCGGATTCTGGCAACACTTTGATGTCGAGCCCTTGCTGCCGCCATTCGGTGACTTCACGCAGCTTCACCGACGGAGTTCCATCCCGCTCTAACGGCCAGCCCTCTTCGCCCACGACCAGCATAGTCGTCTGCTTGCTAACGCTGTGCGTGGTTGCGGCTCCCTGCTGTTCGGCCAAGTCCATCGCTTGCCGGTGAGTCATCGACGCGAGTGTGCCGGTGAAGCTCAACCGTTCGCCTTGCAAGCAGGGGGAACTTGCGAGAGGTGCATCAGAATGGGAAGTCGTTGTGTCCACAGCCGTCATCGCCAGCAGTCGAAAGTCGGAATCGAATCGCGGCGGCAGGTTATCGGCACAG
Source organism: Planctomyces sp. SH-PL62 (assembly GCA_945905295.1). Lineage (GTDB taxonomy): Bacteria > Planctomycetota > Planctomycetia > Planctomycetales > Planctomycetaceae > SXKJ01. The sequence continues at coordinate 12,957 of CAMDPX010000088.1, forward strand.
GTACGGTGTGGCAAAAGACCCTGGCGATGGCTCCATTGAGGAATGAATGCGGGGCGGGACTACGGCGTCGATTTGTCTTGTTGCAATTGTGCTGGTCTCGCTCGCGTCAAAGTCTCGCGGACCAAGTGCCCCATGTGAGGGTGCGAGGGTTCGAGGTCGATGTGCAAGCCCGCCTCACGCAATGCTTCGGAGCAAGTGGGACCGATGGAGCCGATAAGGCAACGGCGCGTCGCCGTGAGAAACGGTTCGCGAAGCTGCAGCCGTTCGGCGATGTCCATCACGTTGCGAATTTGTTGAGCGCTCGTCAGAAGCAGCACGTCGAACTCGTCGGCGACGGTCGCACGGATCGCGGCTTCCAGCGGTGCGATGTCGGTGGGGAGTTCCCAGCGATAGACCGGGACAGGCAGGACGCTCATGCCTCGGACATTCAGCGCCGCATAGAACTCCTCACTCGGCAGGCCGTACTCTTGGATTGCGATGGCCACGGGGCCGGGAGTCTTTTTCTGGCCACCGTCGTTCAAGCGTTCGGTGGGTGTGGCATCTTTTGGGGGCCAGAAAAAGTCTCCCGACCCCTTTCTCAGCCCCGAGTCAATGACAGTCAATAACTCGCGCCAAGTGTTCGGTTCGGCCGCGCGATGGTCGATGCGCACGCCCCATTCACGCAGAACCGCAGTTGGCTTTGGGCCGCGGACGATCACACAGCAGCGTTGCAGCGTTTCAAAGAACGTCGCGCGAGGCACTCGTGTTTCGACGACTTCCAGCAGCGCTCGCGCACCGACGCCGGTCATGAAGATCACAGCGTCTAATTCTCCCGCCAGCAGTCGGCCGAGGAAGTCGAACGCGGCGACGTTGTTTTCGAGCGGCACTTCACGCATCGAAGCGGCGATCGTCGCGACTCCGCCGTTGCGTTCGATCAGCGAACGCATTTCGTCCTGCTTGCGGCTTTCGAAACTGCAGACGCGCAGCGGACGGGAAGGATCGTCTGTGACAGCGGAGGGATTCGAGGTGGTCATCATGCAAGGCAAGATAGTCAGCACTCGCCTAATCCGCGATGAGAAGGTCGACTGGGAAGCGTAGGCGCTCGTCCAGAATCCCTCCGACGCGGAGAAACCCCAGCTACGCCCCCAGCCGACCCTCTCATCGCGGATCAGCGAACCTGCTTGCGATAGACCGCCATACGGCTAGCAGTGCCGATCCGCGCGGGGAGGCGCTCCCTGCGGTCAACTCTGCTTGGCCAACGGTCTGTTCGACTCGCTTCTTGGCAAACGCCGTACCGTGTTCCATGTCACTGCGAAACTCCCGGAATCCTCGCGAGTTGTGTTGTGTGGCTAAATTTGTCATTAGTTCTCGCTGCCGACTCGCGCAGCACGCCTGACCAAAGTCGAGGCGATTCTTGGTTTCACGACAACGGACTCAACAACATGCAAACCCGACCGCTGGGCCGCACGGGCCTGAATCTGCCGATCCTCAGCTTTGGAGCCTCGTCGCTCGGCCAAGAATTTCGGAGCGTGAAGCTCGATGAGGCGCTCAGCAGCGTGCGCGTCGCGCTGGAGTGCGGGCTGAACTTCATCGACACGTCGCCGTTCTACGGCCGCGGCATGAGCGAGGTCTTGACCGGCATCGCCCTGCGCGACGTGCCGCGAGACCAATATCTGCTCTGCACAAAGCTCGGCCGGTACGACCTCGCGCATTTTGATTTCTCGGCCAAGCGCGTTGCCGAAAGCGTTGACGTCAGCCTGCATCGGCTGGGGACCGATCATCTCGACATCTGCCTGTGCCACGACATCGAGTTCGTCGAGATGCAGCAGATCGTGGACGAGACGCTGCCGGCCCTCCGCAAACAACAACAGGCGGGCAAGGTGCGGTTCGTCGGCATCAGCGGCTATCCGATGAAGCTGTTCCGGTTCGTGCTCGATCAAACCGATCTCGACTGCGTGCTGAGCTACAACCAGTACTGCCTGCAAAACACCCGCTTCGCCGACGAGTTGGTGCCGTACCTCAAAGCCAAAGGGGTCGGCGCGATGAACGCCGGCCCATTCGCCGCACGACTGCTGACGAACTCGCCGCTGCCCGCGTGGCACAAAGAACCGCTCGCCGTCCGCGAAGCCTGCCGCCGCGCCGCCGAGCACTGCACGAAGCACGGCGTGGACATCGCCCAACTCGCCGTGCAGTTCGCGATCGCAAATCCAGATATGACGACCACGATCGCCGGCAGCGCGAACCCGAACAACATCCGCAAATGGGCCGAGTGGGCCGCCCTGCCGCTCGATCAGCAACTGCTGGTCGATGTGCTCAAAATCCTGGAGCCGGTCAAGAACATCGGCCACATCGAAGGGCTGCCGAAAAACAACTGAGCGAGTCCATTAGCCTGGAGATGAAGAACTCGATTCACTCTCTCACGTCCTATGAATTTACTTCTCGCGAACAAAATCGATGCCAGGTGGAGGAGTCGCGATTATCCCACCATTTCGCCAACCGGGCGGATCAATGTAACCCCAGTCCAGCCTTGATTCTGCCTGCTGAAATAACAACGCATTTGTTTTGAACTCCATTTCAAGCTTATCCAATGCGGCCTTGAAATCGCTCAGTAGCCTGCCTGTGTGGATGAAAATAAGTGAGCCATACTTCTCCAGATGTTCCCCCCAGGCATCGTTAGCTTTCGACATGAAACACGCAACATTCATCGCATTGTGGGCAAGGGAGTTTCGAAGTAACCAGAGTTCATTTGCGAGCGCACTGTAGTTTGGTCCAAGCCGAGGCAGAAGGTGCTTAAAGCGATCCCCAGCCCCTGCATTCGAGCTTGGGTGCGTAAGCTTTCCGAGACCATCAACTGCCCCGAAAACTAGCATCGCTGTCGCGAAGCAACTCTCTGAGACAGAGGTTCTCTCAAGTGGCATGATTACATGCTCGCGAATGACTCGAAGATATTCCGCAAGTGCAGATTGAGGATATGCTGGTACGATTCCGCGCGGCCAAAGACGCATTACTTCATCCTCCAATCGCTCTTCAGTTTTTCATTTCGGCAACGAACGCACTGATCCAATCGTTGAGCACGCGATGTCGGAATCGGGCTTCGGAATTTCGATCTCCGGATGCAAGCAGCAGGGTATCACAACCAGATGAGGAATTGCGGGGATCTGGATGTTTACGGCGTGACGCCGAGCGCGGGTTTCTCGAACGAGACTCCTTTGCTGACGGCGTAGTCGATCATGTCGTAGATGTATTCCATACGCTCTTCCGGCGGCAGGAAGTTCACGCGCGCCATTCTTCGCCGAACTCGCGGACGTGGAAATCGAATTCGACTTGTCGGATGAACTCTTGGACTTCGGGAGTCAGCCAATCGGGTTTCGGTTCGTTCATGGCAGCGATCTCGCGGAATCAATCCAAGCCCACAAAGTGGCGTGAGGCATCGGGCAGCCAGTCTAGCGAACCGGGAGCGACGAATCGCAAGGTTTCTTCGCGTGCCTCAGCGATTAGCCGATCGATGCCGTAGTCTCGCAGCGGATTCTGCGGCAGATGGTCCTGAGCATATTGCTGCCGCACACGATGATGGGTCCACAAGTCGGGATCATTCAATCCCACGGCTTTGGTCACCGCGGTTCGGTATTCTTGAATGAACGCTTCGTGGACGCGCAGCCGCAACCGGTCAAGCTGCTGCCAAAACATTGATTCCCCGAATACGGCAACCTTCAGTCGCCGATCCTTGTTGACGACTAACTCTAGCACCGGGCGTTGGGCGATGATGTCCGGCGGACAAGGTACTCGCGTCACCAGTCGCTGTAGCGTGTCCGCATCGAAGAGATGCCACCAACCGCGCAGGTCGCCGGCTTGGAGCAACTTGACGCCCAATGCCGTAGCGAACGGCCAATCCTCGCGGCGATCCGTGCGCTTCATCTCAGCAACGGTGTGCATTCCCGCCAAGAGGCCATGAACATCAGCGTCCCATGGAGAGCTCGCTCGCGGTGCGACCCCGAAAACGTTCAGATGCGCGACCCCGACTTCGCTTTTCCATTCAAAATGTGTCGTCCAACCGCCACGCATCCAACGGGCATCCAGCGGTGGCGTCAGATGCCCGCGATATGAACAGGACGCACCTTCAAATTCTGTTCGAGCCAGTTGGTTCAAGAATCGTTCGCACGACTCGGTGGCGCACAGCACGTCGCAATCTCTGGTTGATGGCGCGACGTGATATCGAACGCAGGCCAGACCGTTCGTGATGGCACAGACTGCACCTTCAGCGCGTACGGAAGTCACCAAGTCTTCGTAAAAGCGATCGAGGTCGGCTTGTGACACCATAAAATCGCATCCTTCCCCCAGCCGGTTCCAGAATGCAGATGGCCTATTTCGGATTGATCCGTACGCCGAACTTTTTCAGTTCTTCGACTTGCTTCTTGGCCGCGTCGCTGAGGGCGGCCTCGTCGAGGTATAGCTTCCAGTACGGGGCGAAGCGTTGTTGCCCTTCGGTGTCGGCTTTGGCCATTGCGATCAGCGGGGCGAGGTCGGCGATCGGGTTGCCGGCGAGGAATGTGAATTTCAACTCGGTGAAGCCGGCTAGCGGGGCGAGGTCTTTCACTTTGTTGCCGCGCAGATCCAGATTGTTGACCCACTTCAAGCCCTTCAAGTGGGAGATGTCTTCGATCAAGTTGTTGCCGAGGTACAGCGAGGCCAGCTTCTCCAGCTTGGCCAACGGTTCGACCGACGCGAGCTTGTTCTTCGACAAGTACAAAGCTTGCAGCTTGACCAAGCGGGCGACGGCGTCGGCCTTCTCGATTTGGTTCTCTTCGAGTTGCAGGTATTGCAGCTTCTCCAGCTTGGCGAGCGGCGCGATGTCGACGATTTGATTCTTCGAGAGATCGAGCGATTGCAGGTTGCTCAGCCCGGCCAGCGGGGCGAGGTTCGTGAGCTTGTTGCCCGACAGATTGATGAGCGCGAGGTTCGGACATTTTTCGAGGCCGGTGAGATCGGCGATCTCCTTCTTCTTGGCCTCAAGGAAGAAGACGTTCTTGAGGTCTTCCTCCTTGAGCGGCTCTTCGGCCTTCTTCTTGAGTTCGGCCTTGAGCGCCGTTTCGAGGTTCTTGTCCGGGACCAGCGGTTTGTCCTGAGCGGACGCGGTCGCCGCGAACAGGGACAGGCCGAACGAACCAACACAGAGCCACGTCAGAAGGTCTCGTCGCGATCGCATGGGGTATTTCTCCACGTCGAAAAGAGGTAGGCGAAGTTTGGGGTCGGGAGTGTAATCCGGGTGCGAGAGTGGCAGTAGCGACGTGGAGCACGATTTCATCGTGCTCAAGCTGGCGATGGGGCGGGCACGTTGGAAACGTGCCCCACGTTGGGGTCCGGCACCGAGATCGCCTCGAAGCCGGTCAACGCGCCGGCGGCGAACAACGTCAGGATCGCCAGCCAGGCAATGCCCAGCGTATGCCAGAACCAGGCGCAGAAGGTGACGCCGCCGGAATACTCGTGGTCGTACCGGTTCGCGAAGGCGTTGACCGTGATCCAGGCGACAAACAGCAGCGCGATGACAAAGTGGACGCCGTGCATGCCTGCGGCCATCGCGACGAAAGCGTTCGCTCCGGTTTCCGCCGATTCAGGGAGCGACTCACCGGGCCGAGTTTGATTCTGGCTCAACCGCCACAGTCCGCAGATCTGAACGCCGACGAACAGCGTGCCAGCGATCAATGAGAGGATCAGCCAGCGGCGAAATGATTCGAGTTGTTGAACGCGCACCAACCACGCTGCTCGTTGCAGTGTCACGCTGCCCGCGAGCAGGAACGGCGTGCTGATCCAAAAGGGGATTGGCATCACCGATTGATCGAGTGGCGCGCGACTCAGCCAGCGGATGCCGGTCATCGCGATCAACACTGCCGCCGTCAGCAGTCCGGACGACAAGACGAAGAATCGTCGGGCCAGCAGGCTGCGCGAACGAGCGGAGGGCGAGTTCGACTCGGACACGTGCGGTTCCCGTAGCCGCACTCGCCAGAGTGCGGGGGTAACGCTCGAAAACCCGCGTTCTGGCGAACGCGGCTACGACGAGATCAGCCTCGGAAGAAAACGAAGGTCACGATCACGAAGATCGGAATCAGGATCGCTCCGGAGTACGCCATGTAGCCGAAGAAGCTGGGCATCTTCACGCCGTTCTCTTCGGCGATCGCTTTGACCATGAAGTTCGGGCCGTTGCCGATGTAGGTGTTGGCTCCCATGAAGACCGCGCCGCAGGAGATCGCGGCGAGGATTTCCACGGCACCAGTCGTGGCCGGCAGCTTCAAGAACTCGGCGAGGTATTGGCCTTCCGGCTGAATGTTCTGAATCCCGCAGGCGGTCGCGGCGAAAGTCAGGTAAGTCGGCGCGTTGTCGAGGAAGCTCGACAGTACCCCGGCCGCCCAGAAGAACTGCCACGGCTGCGCGATGCCCAGGCTCTTGCCGTTGGCATTGAGGATCAGCAGCGCGGGAATCATCGTCACGAAGATTCCGGCGAAGAGCACCGCGACCTCGATGATCGGCCCGAACGTGAATTTGTTCTTGGTGTGAATGTCGCGTGAGGTCGTGAAGTACGACGCCAGCAGCAACGCGACCATCAAACCTTCCTGAATTCCGTAGGTCCATTGCTGGCTGCCGGAGGCATATACCGTCGCCAGAATGCCGCCGAGAAACACGAAGTTCAGCAACCCGTCGATCCCGAACGGTTGATGGTGCATGACCGCTTCCAACTGCGAGCCTTTGCGTTCGATTTCCTCCCGGTTGAAGACGACTTGGTCCCAAATCATGAAGATCACCAGCAGCAGCCCGTTGACCAGCGCCCATTGCCCCGCGAGCCGCATCGTCCACAGAAACGGGACGCCCTTGAGGAACCCGATGAACAACGGCGGATCGCCCAGCGGAGTCAGCAGCCCGCCGCAATTCGAGACCACGAAGATGAAGAACACGACGATGTGTGCCTTTTTCAGCCGAGGTTGATTCGCTCGCAACAGCGGCCGGATCAGCAGCACCGAGGCACCGGTTGTTCCGACGAAGCTCGCCAAGACCGCTCCTAACGCGAGCAGTGCCGTGTTCAACAGCGGCGTGCCGTCCAACGAGCCGCGCACAAAAACTCCGCCGCTGATGACGTACAACGAACCCAGCAGGCAGATGAACGAGACATAGTCCTTCGCCGCGTGCAGCAGTTCGCCTTGTCCTTCGGCACCAAAGCTGATCGCCAAATACCCGGCCAGCGGAACACCCAAGACGGCGGCCACGATCCCCTTGTTCTTGTTGTGCTCCCACCAATGCGGTGCCGCCAGCGGCAGCACGGCAATGCACAGCAACAACGCGATAAACGGTCCGACGGTCCACGATCCCAACGTTGTTCCGAGGCTCGTGTGTCCGCCGCCATGGCCGGTCGTTGTCGCAGGCGAAGTAGAGGCCGGCTCGTGAACGTCGATCGCCACGTCCCCCGGCTTATTCTCCGTCGAGTCTTGAGCCAGCAACGCAGGCGTCAGCGCAAGAGTGAGACTGACCAAGATCGCCGTCAGTGAGAGCAGTGCGGTTCGTCGAGAAACAATGGTCGGCATGAGAGTCCTTCAGGGGTCCAACAGCAGAGGAGCCGGTCTCAGCGCAACTCGGCTCGGCGGGAAAAGCGGCGGAATATAGGAGAGTCGCAGAAGCGGAATCAATTCGCGCCGCGCCGCTCTTCGCACGCGAGCCGGGGTCAGGTGTTCTGATTTCTGTTTTGGCCCTGCGATCCACCCCTGATCCCAATCGACAGTTCGTCTCCCGATTAAGTTCAACCTCCATTCGTCATGCCAAAACAGAAATCAGAGCACCTGGCCCCTCGCCCATTGACGAAACGGCCTTGCAAAACATGGCCGATTCCCCTTTCTTACGCCCGCATCCGCATCGAAGACCGGAGGTGGCCAAGGGGCCGAGCGGTTTTCGATGTCCCGCGAGCGAGCCATTCAGCATGAGTGAATCTGTCAAACGAACTGTGATCACTGGTCTGGGCATCGTCAGCCCGCTGGGCATCGGCGTGGAGCCGTTCCTGGCGGGGTTGAGGGCCGGCCGCAGCGGGATCGCTCCGATCACGTTGATCTCGTACAGCGCGGCACCCGGCGGTATCGGGGCGGAAGTCAAAGAGCTTACTGACGAAACTGCCAAGTCAACGTGGCTCAAGAGCCAGCGCAGAAACTTCAAGGTCTACAGTCGCGACATCCAATTGGGAGTCCTCGCTGCGATCATCGGGATCGAGCACTCCGGTTTGAAGACCGAGCAACTCATTCACGAACGGATCGGGGTCGAGTTCGGTTCCAACCAGATGTATTCGCCGCCGGAGAATCTCGCAGACGGAGCCTTTGTCAGCAGCGATGAGCATCTCATCTTCCAGCACGACCGTTTTGGCGGCACCGGATTGGACGCGATGGAACCGCTGTGGCTGCTGAAATACCTTCCGAATATGCCGTCGTGCCACATCAGCATCCTGGCCGACGCGCGGGGGCCGAGCAATTCGCTGACGCTCAATGAAGCTTCCGGCAATGCCTCCATCGGCGAGGCTCTGCGGATCATTCGCCGTGACCAGGCCGATGTCATGATCACCGGCGCGACCGGCACGCGCACCGCCTGCATCAAAGGGATTCATGCCCGACTGTGGGATGAACTCTCCGATCACCCCGGCGAGCCTCCCGAAACCTGGAGCCGTCCCTTCGAAGCGACTCGCAATGGCCAAGTGCTCGGCGAGGGAGCGTGCGCGATCCTGCTGGAAACAGAAACTCATGCGGTCGCACGCGGAGCCACCGTTTATGGCACGGTCCTCGGCACCGGTTCGTCTTGCGTGCTCGACAAAGCGGGCCGCCCGAATTTCCAGCTCGCGTTTGTGAACGCCGCGAAAGCCGCCTTCCGTGATGCCGGTGTCAGTCCCGACGACATCGGCCATGTGAACGCCTTCGGTCTCGGCACGGTTCGCTGTGACGCCGAAGAGGCTGCCGCCATTCACGACCTGTTTGGTTCGCGAGCGGAACAAATCCCGGTGACCGCGTTCAAGAGTTCTCTCGGAAATTCCGGGGCTGGCTCCGGTCCCTTGGAAATCGCCGCCTCATTGCTGGGTCTGCGCGAAGGGGTTGTCTTCCCGACGATCAACTATCGCACGCCCGATCCGGCTTGCCGACTCAACATCGTGCATGGTGCGCCGGCCCCGATCAGCAACAAGCTGTTCCTCAAGCTCAGCGTCACCGACGTCGGACAAGCCACCGCGCTGATCGCTGCTGGATCGTAGCCACAAGCGGCTCGCCTGTGGCCGAAGGATTGCCGGAGACAAGGATGACTGGCCCCAATCAACGGTTCCGCTGCATTGCGTTGGACGCGGTTGGAACGTTGATCTTCGCCGAACCATCCGTGTCGATCGCGTACATGGAGATCGGTCGGCGGCATGGCTCACTGCAATCGGCCGAGCAGGTCAAATCCCAATTCGCGGAGGCCATGCGCCGCGCGGATGAGTTGTCTGTCGCGCGCTTCGGCGAACCGGGCCGCACGAGCGAAGAGCACGAATGGGACTTCTGGCAACAAGTCGTTCGCGATGTCTTGCCGGATTTGCGGGAGCCACAAGCGTGCTTCGCGGAGTTGTTCGAGCACTTTGCTCGGCCGGAGTCGTGGCAGTGCTTCGACGATGTTGGCCGGACGCTGAATGAGCTTGAGCAGCGCGGTTATCGAATTCTGATCGCCTCGAATTTTGATGCTCGGTTGAATCGTGTTTGCGATGGGCTGCCGGAATTACGAGACGTGAGCTGCCGCGTGATCTCTTCGCTGGTTGGGTATCGCAAGACGCATCCCGGCTTTTACGCGGCGGTCGCTCTGTTCGCGGAGTGTGATCCGAGCGAAGTGTTGATGGTTGGCGATGACTTCGTGAACGATGTTGAATCCGCACGAGCGGCAGGTGTCGCGGCGGTGCATTTGCGGCGTGACGGGGTCGGGAGTCTTTTTCCGGCCGCCCAATCACTCTCCGATGTTCGTCGCCTTGAACCTGGGCGGCCGGAAAAAGACTCCCGACCCCTTGGCGAGATCACGTCACTCACCGACCTCTTGGAGTGGCTGCCATGAACCGGCCGTGGGTGGCGATTCAACGGAATCCGACATCGGGGACCGGAACGCGCCGGGGCGTGTTGTTGGAGTTGCTGCGCGAGTTGAAGCGTCGCGGGATCGTTCCTCGCATGTTTGCGAATCGCGAACGGATGCAGGCTAAGCTGGCTGACCCGGCGCTGCGAGAACATCTCGTGTGTGTGGTCGCGGCGGGGGGCGATGGGACGATCGGCGATGTGGTCAATCGGTATCCCGGAGTTCCGTTGGCGACGCTGCCGCTGGGGACCGAGAATTTGCTGGCGAAGTATCTGGGAATTCAGCCATCGGGTGCTCAAGTCGCCGAGTTGATCGCGAGCGGGTCGCGGCGAAGGCTCGATCTGGGACAGCTCAACGGGCGGCGGTTCACGTTGATGGCGAGTTGTGGATTCGATGCGGCGATTGTGCATCGCGTGCAGGCGCGGCGGCGCGGGAACATCACGCATTGGAGTTATCTGCTCCCGATCTGGGATGCGATTCAGCAATACCAGCATCCGCGGTTGCGAGTCTTCGTAGATGACGAACGGCAACCACGGATCGCTCGGCAGGTGATGGCGGTCAACTTGCCGGCCTACGCGCTGGGGATTCCGTTCGCTCCGCAAGCGACGGGTGAGGACGGACAATTGGACTTGTGCCTTTTTGAACGAGGCTCGACATTCCAAATGGTGCGGTACTTGGGGCATGTCATCGCTGGTCGGCATCAATCGCTGCCGGATGTCACGTGCCTGAAGGCGTCGCGAGTACGTATCGAAGCGGACGTCGCAGTTCCGTGGCAAATGGATGGCGACCCGGCGGGATTCATGCCGGTGTCGCTCGAAGTGCTGCCAGCGGCGTTGGAGGTCTTTGCGCCGGCGTGACGTGGGGCACGTTTCCAACGTGCCTCGGTACGGATCGAACGGGCACGTTGAAAACGTGCCCCACGAAGAATCAGGGAGGAATGATGCCGGAGAACCCAATCAAAATTGGAAACATGCAATGCGGTACGGGACAGCCGCTCCTGTTCATCGCCGGGCCGTGCGTGATTGAAAGCGAACAACTGGTGCTCGACGTGGCCAAGCAACTGGCCGAGTGGGCGGACGCGAACGATTGGCAACTGGTCTTCAAGTCGAGCTTCGACAAAGCCAATCGGACGAGCTTTCATAGTTTTCGGGGACCGGGCCTGGATCGCGGGCTCGACATTCTGGCAAAGGTTCGCGACGTGACCGGCTTGCCGGTGACGACCGACATTCACGAACCACAGCAAGCAGAACCGGCCGCGAAGGTTTGTCAGATTCTGCAAGTGCCGGCGTTTCTCGCGCGGCAGACGGATCTCGTGCATGCGATCGCGACGGCCTGTGCGGCGAGCGGCGGCGTGGTCAACGTCAAGAAGCCGCAGTTCGTGGCGGCGGAAGACACGACGCATATCGTCAAGAAGTGCGAAGAGGCGGGTTGCCCGCGCGTGTTGCTCACCGAACGCGGGACGACGTTCGGCTATGGTCGGCTCGTCAACGATTTTCGATGCATTCCGATCATGCAGCGTAGCGGCGCTCCGGTTTGTTACGACGCGACGCACAGCGTGCAGACGCCGGGGGGCAGCACAACCGGCGGTCAGCGCGAGATGGTTCCGACGCTCTCGCGAGCCGCCGTGGCCGCCGGCTGCGATGCCGTGTTTGTTGAAACGCATCCCGATCCGGATCGAGCACTCAGCGATGGCCCCAACATGCTGCGTCTTTCCGACGTACCACGGCTTCTCAATCAACTGGCACGGCTGCGGTCGTTGTTCCTGGAAATGACTGCGGCGGGCGAGTAAATCAACCGGCCCGCACGGTCGCGGCACGAATGGAGTTTCCTGTTATGGCTGATGTTGTTGGTCCGCGTTCTCGATGGCTCCGAAAATTCCGTTGGACCGCCACATGGCTGAGTCTGGGCCTGTTGTGTGTTGGCTGTACGCCGCCGGCATCGACCAAAAGTTCCACGGCCAAGTCCGACGCGGCGGCCGAGCAAGAGGCGGAATCACGAACGCTGCGCAATTTGCAAAACGCGATTGCCGGTTTGCAGCCGGACAAGCTCGGCATTGCCTCTGGCCCGGAGCAAGCGATCGCGGTTCTCAATGAATGGGCCAGGGGAGCGAAACGAATTGCGGACAAGAGTGGTTCGGGCTGGGAGCCGACGCGGCCTCACACGTTGTTGAAATCGCTGCCGAAAGAATGGATCGAGCAAATCTCGTTGGAACAGTTCGTCGAACGGGACGCGGCGTTCCTCCGCGATTGTTTGTGGGCCAGCCAGGCGGCGAAGTTCGGCGCGGGCGACACGGAGTCCGATCTCGAGATCGTTCTCAATCTGTTTGAGTATGTTGTCCGCAACGTGGATTTAATTCCGTCCGGACGCCGCAGCGTTCCGTTGGGTCCATTTGACGTGATGGTGCTCGGCCGCGGAACCGCCCAGGAACGAGCTTGGGTGTTTGCCGAGTTGTTGCGACAGCGCAGTATCGACTCCGTGATTTTGACGCCGCGCCGCGCGCCGCGAGACGGGGATGGCGAGGATCATCTGCTGTTGGGTGTCTTGTTCGAGAAGGACATTCTGCTGTTCGATCCCGCGCTGGGAATGCCGCTGCCGGCGGATACGGCGGCTCCGAAATCCGCTTTGCCACGTCTGCCAATGACGCTGCGGCAAGCGACACGTGATTCAGAATTGCTGGCCGCGATCGCCAGTGACAGCGGCGGTCGATTTTCGCTGACAGCGGCAATGCTGGCGGCGTCGCAGGTCGAGTTGATTTGTCACTCCGAGCAGCTTTCGTCGCGCATGCGGCACTTGCAACAAGGGTTGGCCGGCGAGCAATCCGCCGTGGTCTCAGACCCACTGGAAGATGTGGCGGACCAGCCCGGATTGTGGTCTCGTGTCGCTCGGCACCCAGCGGCCATCTGGTCGGCCGACGATGTGGCGATCTGGAGTTTTCCCGAAACCACGCGTGAGGGCACGGCGCATCTCACAATCGAACAAGCACAAGAGCTGGCGAAATTGTCGAAATCCTTGGCAGCTCCCCAAAGGATTAAGCAGATCAAAGGGGATGAAGTGACGCAGACGATGGAATTGGAATTCGCCAAACCGGAGCGAGCTTTGATGAAGCTACGCATGCAGCAGATCATCGGTCACTGGCCCGATGCGGTGCAGGGATACCTGGCGGTGCAACTCTACGATGTGGAACCACCGACGGTGAAAGACTTCGCGCGAGTGAGTGCGAATGGCAAAGAGCGCATGCCGATTGCCATTGCCACGACCTCGGATAAACAAACTTTGCGTTCGCTGATGATGCAAAAAAGACAACCACAAGAAAGCGTTCGCGAGTTGCACCTGCTGGCGGGTGACGACGCTTGCTACTGGACGGCGCTGTGTCAGTTCGAGCAAAACCGGCTGCGCGCAGTCGTCGATCAATGCCGCGAGTACGACAAATGGCATTCGAGCGGTGGTTGGACTTCGGCGAATCAATTGCTGATGGCCGCGGCACTCGTCCAGCAGAAGAAGATCAAAGAAGCCATTCGCGTTTTGAAAAAGTTCGACGAAGAAGCCCCTTCGTTCGGGGGGAGTCGCGTGCTGTTGGCTCGCTGGCAGCGGTTGCTGGAGTCGGCGGAGTAGCGTCGCCGAAGCGTCTCGCGTCGGTCGGAGGCGAGACGCCCAATGGTGCTGACTTTGATTTTGCGTTGGAATTGTCCGGACCACGGCATGGGGTTTGCGCGTAGCTGTCAGATTTCCTCACGGAGGTCATTCTGGCATGGTCAAGCACGGTAACGCGGGGGTTTCGGGTGATTCTGAGCGTGA
>CAMDPX010000089.1 GCA_945905295.1 Planctomyces sp. SH-PL62
TACGCTCGCGCGTTCAACCTGCTGACCTCCCCCGAAGCCAAGCAGGCGTTCGACCTCACTCAAGAACAACCGAAGCTGCAAGACCGCTACGGCCGCAACACGCTCGGCCAGAGCTGCCTGATGGCTCGGCGATTGATCGAACGCGGTGCCCGCTTCATCACGATCAACCACTTCGACACGGTCTTCAATCTCTCGTGCTGGGACATGCACGCCGACGGCGGCGGCTTGAACAACACCTATCTCGATTACGAACGAATGCTCTGCCCACAATTCGACTGGGCCTTCACCGCGCTGATCGAAGACCTCGGCTATCGCGGCATGTTGAACGACACCGTCGTCTGCGTGCTGAGCGAATTCGGCCGCACCCCCGGCATCAACCCGCGCGGCGGCCGAGACCATCACCCCGGCGTCTGGACCAACTTCATGGCCGGCGGCCCGATCAAAGGGGGCCAAGTCATCGGCTCATCCGACAAGCAGGGAGCACGCCCACAAAACAACCCGATCGAGCCACCACAAATCCTCGCCTCGATCTACCACGCGATGGGCATCGACCTCGAAACCACGATGATGCCCGGCCCCGGCAACCGACCGATCCGACTTGTGGAAGCGGAACCGATCGACCAGTTGTTCGGCTAATGCCACCAACCCCACCGAGCTTGCCTCAGTGGCTCGCGGGCTTTTGCACTACATCGGACGATGGGAAATGAGCCAGCGCGTTCGACGATTCCTGAAGTACGCGATGATCACCAGCGTCGCGTTTGTGTGTTACGTGAGCTTGTTTTTTGGAATGCTTCACGGCGGCGGAATCACGACTCTGCTCGACGACGGGAGCATGTATTCGGTTCGCCTATTGCGTTTCCACGAGAATCCAACAATCAATAAATCCCTTTATTACTTCTTTTGGCCAATCCACCATTTTCATCCACGATTCATTTCCTCCCGCGACATTCGCACCGGAAAGGACTGGGACCGCTGCGTTGACCAGCGGCTTTTTGTGATCTGCGTGGTGCCACCAACGGCGGAGAAGCTGGTTCTCGGAGATGAATAGCATGAATCCAACATTCAACGGTGACGAAGACTGCAACGTCATCTCCGACGATCTCACGGAAGAAGACTTCGCCGCTCTCGCGGCGGAGTCGTTCCGACTCTTGGATGACGAGGAAGCGCAGCGTGCCGATCACGAGCAATTGATGGCCGACCTCAAAGCGAGTGCCGAGGACGAAGCGGCGGGACGTCTGCGGGACGCGGAAGAGGTGATGGCTGAAATGGCCGCGAAGTTCGGTCTGACAAATTGAATTATGGGGGACCGAGTGTTGTTGCTCGCTTGTGGATGAGTCGGCTTCAGCCGACTCCCCATTTGCCACCAGCTTTAGCTGGTGGAAGCGCCAACCAGACAACCCGAATAGCCGGCTTCAGCCGGCTTGTGGGTTCGGCTTCAGCCCTTGAAGTCTAAAGACAACAGCAACAAGTCCGGCTGAAGCCGGCTCAATCAATTTTGATTTCAAACTTTCCACCAGCTAAAGTTGGCGGCAAATGGGGAGTCGGCTAAAGCCGACTGATACCTCCGCATGACAAGCAACCGCCAACACGACAAAGCAGTTGCTGCTCGATCCGAGCCGCTCGTCCTGTTGCCTTACAAGCTGCCGAATTCGCTGAAGCCGTACTTTTGGGACGTTCGATTTAAGCAACTCGATGGACGGCGAGACGGCGACTTAGTGGCGGCTCGGTTGCTGGAGTCGGGAAGTTGGCAGAGCATTCTCTGGCTTTGCCGAGCGGCGGGTGACGACGCCTTGCAACAACTGGTGCGACAGCGTGGCGGTCGGGGGTTGTCGCGCGGGCAGCTTCGGTTTTGGCAGATTCGCTGGGGATTGCCGAAGCGGCTGGTGGATGGATGGCTCAAGCGAGACGCTCATCGCTTTGACAAGACTCCGCAGCGAGCGGCCTCATGAGCGAGTGGCATTGCGATGTTCTGGGCTTGAGGCTGCAACGTGTGCTCCGCGAATTGGGACCGGTGTTGTGCGGTCAGGGAGCGTATCTCGCCGGCGGCACGGCGCTCGCATTGCACTTGGGGCATCGAGTCTCCGTCGATCTGGACTTTTTCCAGAACAGTTCGTTTGGCGATCCCCATGAGTTGGTTGAGCAGATCAAGCAGGCCGGCGTTCCGTTTCAGAGCCGGCAACTCACCGACAAGGCCATTCACGGTACGGCCAGGCAAGTGAAGGTCACGTTGATGTGGTACGCCTACCTGCGCATTCGCCGAGTCCGCTGCTGTCCCGAACTCAACTGTGACATCGCGGCTCTGGACGATCTGGCCGCAATGAAACTGGCGGCGGTTTGTCAGCGAAGTTCGAAGAAGGATTTTGTCGACGTGTGGGCGTTGCTGAAATCCGGGCGATCGCTGCGATCGATGTTGACGGCCTATCAACGGACGTTCGACGTCGCCGATGTGGCTCATGTCTTGTATCGTCTGGCCGACTTCGATGAAGTGGACCGCCAATCCATGCCGCGCATGCGTTGGAAGACGAGTTGGAAACAGATGAAAGACGATTTGAGCCGATCGCTCAAATCCTTGCGAACATAGATTCGGAACACTGAGCATGACAACGACCGGCTCGCGAATGCTGATCATGATCTGCGGACTGACGCTGCTTTCGTCCGCCGCGCAGGCCCGTCCGCCGGAGATTCGCGCGGTCAACGTGCGCGGGTTTCAGATTGGCCAGCCGACGGTCGTGACGATTGACGGAGCCGATTTGCTGCCGGCTCCGAAGCTGTGGCTCAATGCGAACGCAGTTGCGGTGGCGATTGATGACAAGTTGAGCAACGCGAATCGCCTCGTGTTGACGGCGACGTTGCCGAACGAAATCGCACCCGGAGTTGCTCAGCTTCGACTCGCGACGAACGACGGAGTTTCGAACAGCGTGACGGTCGCGCTGGACCGGCTGCCGCAGTTGCCGATCTCCGAGACGATCGCGGCGTTGCCGGTCAGCTTGCACGGGTCGGTGCCGGGGAGCGGGGTCTCGAAGACATCGTTCGCGGGCAAAGCAGGTGAGGACGTGTTGATCGAGGTTGAAGCCAAACGGCTGGGCAGCAAGCTGCGGCCGGTGGTGCATCTTTATGACGCTCAACGAACCCAAGTCGCCTGGGCGATGCCCTCGCGAACGCTCGCGGGAGATTGCCGTATCGCGACCAAGTTGCCGCGCGATGGGCAGTACACGATTGAGATTCACGATCTGCAATACGCTCCGCCGGGAGTCAGCTTCTTTCGGCTGAAAGTTGGTCAGTGGCAATTCGCTGATCTCGTGTTTCCGCCGGCGGTGACTCGCGGACAAGAGGTCGCTCTCGAATTGCTCGGCACGAGCGGCAGCGGAAAGTTGCCGTTCAAAGCGCCGATGGACGGCGATGTGATTCCGACTCCGTTTGCGAACCCGCAAGCATCAAGCGGCTCGCCACCGAGCGTGTTGCTCAGTTCGATCACCGAGTTGGTTGAGTTCAACGTAGCAACAGGCGGCTCGCCTGTTGTTTCTCAAGCCAGCAGCACAGGCGAGCCGCCTGTGCCTACGATTCCGGTGGCCATCAGCGGCCGGCTCGATGCGCCGGGGCAACTCGATCAGTACCGATTTGCCGTGACGCCCGGAGCCAAGCTGACGTTCGAGGTCTTTGCCGAACGGCTCGGCTCGCGCATCGACGCGGCCTTGGAACTTCGGAACAAGGACGGCGGCGTGCTCGGCAGCAATGACGACGGGCCGACGTCGATTGATCCGAGGCTGGAGTTCACCGTTCCGGCCGGACTCGACACGCTGGTCGTGGTGCTGCGTGACGCGCTGGAAGTCGCGAACGAGCAAGCGATCTATCGGCTCGTCGTGACCAATTCCGACAAGCCCGCGCCCGAATTGACTGCCACGGTGAAATCCGACGTCAGCAACGTCGCGTCAGGCGAATCACAAGTGTTTGAAGTGAATGTTTCGCGGCGCGGCTACGAAGGCCCGTTGCAATTGTCGCTCGGCCAACTGCCTCCCGGAGTCACTGCGACGGGAACGGAAATCCTCGCCGGAGCCAGTGGCACATTACTCACACTGACCGGCGCGGGGGACGCGGCGAGTCAACTCGTGACGTCGCTGCTGTTGAAGTCGCCGGACGGAACCGTCTCCGCGCGAGTCCGCACCGAAGTGCCCGTCGATGATCGCACGCCCGTTTGGCTGCGCGAGCAGTTCGCGATCGCAGCCACTCCGAAATCGGCGACGCCATTTCAAGTCGCGTGGGCTGACGCTCAGCCGATGACGCAACTGACTCTGATGAGCAAACCCGCAATCCCGGTCAAGTTCGTTCGTCCGCAAGGAATGCTCGGCCCGATCCGGCTGACGTTGGTCACGTCGCAATTGGAACCGAGAGTCAACAACCAACCGAACCTCATCCTCGCGCTGCGTCCCGAACGAGTCGTCGAGGTTCCCGTCGATCCGCCGGTGCAAGCGGCGATCACCGCGCTGACCGCGCTCAACACACAACTCGCCGAAGCCGTCAAGCAAGCGGCCGTTGCTCAAGGTGATGCCAAGATCGCCGCCGATGCGAAGGTCGCCGACCTCACGGCCAAGAAGACCGCCGCTGAAACCGCGGTCCGCGAAGCCGAAGCCAAAGCGCCCTCCACCAGCGAACTCGCGCTCGTCATCCCGTCGGTCCTGCCGGAAAGTTCTTGCGACATCGTCATCAAAGCCGAACTGCTCAATCCCGAACGCAACATCGTCTTGCGAACGGCGTACTCGGCAGTGCGCCGGCTGCCCGTCCTCAACCCAATCGCCGTGAAGCTGAGCGGCCCGACGACCATCGAACAAACGCTCGATCCCAAAGCCGGCGCGGTCGTGAAGCTCACGGGCAAGATCGAACGACTGGCCAGTTTCAAAGGGGACGTGAACCTGGCTCTCATCGGCCAACCAGGCGGAGTCGCGATCACCAACGCGGTTGTGAAGGCCGATCAAACCGACTTTGCTCTCGAACTCCGCTTCCCCGCCAACTTCGCGGCTGGCGAAGTGAAAGGCATCAAACTGATCGCCACTGGCCCGCCAGATCCACTGTCGGGCAATCAGCCAGTTCGGACTGAGGTCGAATTGATCGTGAAATTGGTTCCAAGTTCGTAGTTCCGTCTTCAAGTGGCAGTTCGTAGCATGAATCGAAGGATCAATAGAACGTAACACTTCGTGGATCTTCAACCAGCCAGTTTGATGCCGACGATACTTCGACAAGACGGGTTCCGAGTGATGATCTACCCCGATGATCACGAGCCAGCTCACGTGCATTGTTACCGTGGCGACTCGGTGGTCACGGTTTGGCTGGGAGAAACGATGGCATCCGTTCGCGAAGCATCCGCGGAAGCGAAACCGACGGATCAGCGCGACGCACTGCGGATCGTCAACCAACACCGAACGCGACTGTTAAAAGAGTGGAGGAAATACCATGGCTAAGCCCAAGCAGGACGACGTGGTGGATCTCGGCGGCACGACGTATTCTCAGGACGAATTGCGCACGATGTTTCGTGAAGCCAAGCGTCGTGGCCGAGAATCGCTCCGTCGTCAGCCGGTCGCGATCGCGGCGAGCTATGATCCGCGCACTCGGCGAGTCACCCTCTCGCTGAACAATCGGACGGAGTTCGCGATCCCGGTCGAGTTACTGCAAGGTTTGCAAGCCGCGACTCCCGCGCAGTTGAAAGAGGTCGTCGTCATGCCCGTGGGAACCGCCATCGAATGGCCGCAGTTGGATCAGCAGTTTTCGGTTTCGGGTTTGTTGGCCGGAGTCTTCGGCGGGAAAACTTGGATGCGTCAACTGGAACGCCACAGAAATGGGCTGGCCTCAACGTCAGCATCCAAAGGCGAACGGCTCGTCGGCCGAGGCGGCAGGCGTCCCGGCAAGGCCAAAGTCTCTGATTCGATTTGTTGAGGCACGCAATCCGTTTGCTGTACCTGTCGTTCGATTGACCGATCATGGGAGCTGTACCTTGTCTCGATTCATCCACATTGCCGGAATTGGCTTGATCGTGTCCGCGCTGTCTACATGGGTCGTTGCGGCGGACGGCAATCCCGTCTCTGGCAACATTCAAGCCGTCCCGCCCGCGCTGAAGCTGATCCATCACCGCCATGAGCATTCGCTGACTGTCAGCGGTCGAACGGCAGACGGCTTTGCGGTCGATCTCTCGCAACAAGCCGTGTTGACCAGCGCGGACCCCTCGATCGCCGTCATCGAGAACGGTTGGGTGAAGCCGTTGAAGTCGGGGCAGACGCAGATCACGGTGCAGGCGGCGGGGCAGACGGTGCAGGTGCCGGTGGTCGTTGAGTTACCGGCGACCGAGCGTCCTTTCAGTTTTCGGCATGAAGTGATGCCGGTGTTGTCCAAGGGGGGCTGCAACGCGGGGGCGTGTCACGGGTATTCGCTCGGCAAGAACGGGTTCAAGTTGTCGCTGCGCGGGGGCGAGGCGACGCAGGATTACACCGCGGTCTTTGGTGATCAGTTTGGCCGTCGCATCAATCTGCTCAAGCCGAGCGACAGCTTGTTGCTGACCAAGCCGATCGGCGATGTGCCGCATCGTGGCGGGATTCGGATCGCGAAGGGAAGCCTCTCGCATCGCATCCTGCAAACGTGGATCGAGCAGGGCGCGAAAGGTGATCTCGACGACAAGGCCGAGATTGAATTCGTCCGAGTTTTCCCGGATCGATTCGTGCTTGAGCCGGGCATGTCGCATCGCTTGCAGTTGGTTGCGCACTACACCGACGGAACGACGCGCGACGTCACGAAGCTGGCGATCTTCAACGTCAACACCGAAGGGGTCGCGGACGTCGTAGGTTGGGACTCCGTCCCGACCACTTCCGGTGGCGCGGCGAACGCTGAAAACGGAACCGCAAAGGGTCGGGACGGAGTCCCAACCTACGTCAGTGTGACCGCTCGCGAGATTGGTGAAACTGCGGTCGTTGCGCGGTTCGAGAGAAAATTCGCGGCTGCGCGATTGATCGTGTTGCAACGTAAGCCCGACTTCAAACCGACTCCAGTACCGACCGACCACTTCGTCGATCAGCATGTTGTCGCGAAGCTCAACGACTTGAAGGTCACGCCGTCCGAGTTGTCGAGCGACGAAGAGTTCCTGCGGCGCGTGTCGCTCGACCTGATTGGCTTGCAGCCGACTGCCGATGAAGTCCGCAAGTTTCTTGCCGATGCCGATCCAGCCAAGCGGACGAAGACGATCGACTCGCTCTTCGCGCGGCCGGAGTTCGTCGATCACTGGTCGCTGAAGTGGGGCGACTTGTTGCAGAACTCGCGCGTGCGAGTCAGCGAACCTGCGATGTACGGCTTCCGCGAATGGATTCGCAGCGCGGTCGCGTCGAACATGCCGCTCGACGAGATGACTCGGCAACTGCTGACCAGCAAGGGGGGAGCCGTCGACAACCCGGCTGGGGCGTACTTCCTCATCAGCAAGGACACGAACGACACGCTCGAACGAGTCGCCGAGGTCTTCTGCGGCGTCCGCATGTTGTGTGCTCGCTGCCACACGCATCCGTTCGAGAATTGGACGCAAGAGGATTACTACGGCCTCAACAGCTTCTTCAATCAAGTGACGGCGAAGGCCGACCCGCGCATGGTCGGCATCCCGAACGCTCGATCGGTGAGCCTGCAACTCGCGGCCGGTTTCGCCACGAACCCGCGCTCCGGCCAAGCTCAGCCGCCGCGATTCCTCGGCGGGATTCAACCACCCGTCTCGACCGGTACCGATCGCCGAGTTCAATTCGCGACGTGGCTGGCCGCTTCCGACAACCCGATGTTCGCGCGGAGTCTCGCCAATCGTTTCTGGAGCTACTTCTTCTCGCGTGGCATCGTCGATCCGGTCGATGACCTGCGCACGACGAATCCTCCGATCAATCCCGAACTGCTTGACGCCCTGACCAAAGATTTCATCGAGCACCGTTTCGACGTGCGGCACTTGATGCGCCGCATCGTCACCTCGCAGACGTATCAACGCAGCAGCCTCGCGAACGACAGCAATCGGCACGACACGCTGAATTTCTCGCACGCCCTGCCCCGTCGCATCCCCGCTGAAGCGCTGCTCGATTCGCTGGTTCAAGCCACCGGAGTGCGCGAGAACTTCGGCGGCGCTCCTGCCGGATTCTCTGCCGCGCAACTTCCCGATGCCGAGATCAACAGCGATTTTCTGGCGCTCTTCGGAAAGCCTCAGCGAGCTGATGCCTGCGAATGCGAACGAGACGGCGACAGCAACATGCTCCAAGCCCTGCACCTGATCAACGGACAGTCGATCCTCCGCCGTGTCACCGATCCCAACGGCCGCGTGGCGCAACTGCTCAAACAGAATCCGATCCCGACCGAGGACCAACTGATCGAAGACCTCTATCTCTGGTCCCTCGCCCGCCGTCCGACCGCGAAGGAAAGCGAAGTCGCTAAGAAACATTTTCAGTCTTACGGCGACCAACAACGCCCCGACGCCACACAAGACTTGATGTGGAGTCTGCTCAACAGCCGAGACTTCTTGTTGGTCCGATAAATCTGTTGGCCGGTTTCGCCTGATTCCGCTATGTTTCAAACGTTGTGGAGCGCGGATGTCTGCCTCCACTCACTCACCGGTTCTGTGTCTTGCGATGCGGAGCCACCCCTCACTTTCTGCGAAGAGGACAAAATCATGGGCAAAGGAAACAACAGCCAAAAGAACGACAAGAAAAACAAGAAGCCAAAGAAGGACGCCAAGGCTGCCCCCAGCAAGCCAGCGAGCTCGAAGTAATCAGCGGAACCGCGAAAAGAAGCCCGGCTTTTTGAAAAAGCCGGGCTTCTTTCGTTTGGACCGCTCGTGACTTCACCGCAATCGCCAGGGGACTTCGAGGCCGTGGCGTTCCATCAAGGCGGCATTGCCGAGGATGTCGGCGGTCGGGCCGGCGGCGCGGAGTTGGCCGGCGTCGAGCAACAGGACTCGGTGGCAGAGATCAACCACGACGTCGAGGTCGTGCGTTGCGATGATCTGGCTGCCCGGAAACTTCTTGAGGATGCCGATCAGTGTGCGACGCGCTCGCGGATCGAGACTGCTGAAAGGTTCGTCGAGCGCCAATACACCCGGCTGACACGCGAAGACTCCGGCGAGGCAGACGCGTTTTCGTTCGCCGAGACTCAACCGCAGCGTGCTGCGCGGTTCGTAGCCGGCGAGCCCGACGGAGGCGAGGCTGTCGCGCACACGCTGTCGCGCTTCGTCCTCCGACAAGCCAAGATTGAGCGGGCCGAAGGCGACGTCTTCGAAGACGGTCGGGCAGAAGAGTTGATCGTCGGGGTCTTGAAACAGGAAGCCGACTCGGCGGCGAACTTCGGCGATGGACTGTCGGGCAACGGGCAGGTTGTCGATGACGACGTGGGGCACGTTTCCAACGTGCCCGCCCGAAACTTGATCGGTCAATCTCTGACCGGGCACGTTAGAAACGTTCCCCACGAAGTTCGGGAGTTGGCTTGGTAACAGTCCGTTGAGATGTTGCAGCAGCGTGGACTTGCCGGCTCCGCTGGGGCCGACGAGTCCGATGATCTCGCCGGGTGCGATCGTGAAACTGATGTCGGTGAGCACGTCGGGGCCGCCGGGATAGCGGAACGAAAGACGTTCGACACGCACGGCGGAAGATTCGGAAGTGACCTGCGATTCCGTCACGGGCGATCCTCCCGTGGCTGCTCGATCCAGCGTGAGCGGCCGTCCCAACCGCGCGCGAGCATCGCGCCGTGGATTCGGTCGGCACGATCGAGCGCGCGGATCAGCAAGCGGCCGAGGAGATGCGCGGCGGAACGCCAAGTGGCCCACAGCGACGGCTTGCGAAACAGGCGCGCGGCGCGAGCGGTTCGCATGCGGTCCAACTCGTCCCACAGCACGAACAGGAAGCGATACATCAGCGAGAGAATCGCCAGCAGCACGTCGGGGACTCGCAGGCGGCGCAACGTCGCGAGCAGTTGGTCGAACGGCATCACGTTGACCAGCCACAAGGCCGTGCTGAACGACAGCGTGCCGCGCACGAGAATTGTCGCGAACAGCAGCCAACCTGTTTGACCGGACTGCGAGAGAGGCAAGCTGATTGCCATCAAAAACAGCGGCGGCCAGAAGAAAAGCAATCGCCGAGCGACGTAGGCCAGCGGGATTCTTGCCAACGTATGCGCAAAGAAGATCACACAGGCCACGATCCCAATCAGCGGATGAGCGATCGGCACGCACGTCGCCGCGAGAATCATCGCGATCGCCGACAAGAGCTTCGCAAGCGGTGGCCAGCGATGACACATCGACTGGCCTCGGCCGAAGCGGTCGAGATAGTCACTCACCGGTCGCCTCGCTGTTCAAATTCTGAGTCGCGGCAGGCAATGCCCTGCCCAACAACCACGCGAGGGCGAACACGGCGAGTGTTCCGCCGATCCCAGCGATCGACACGGCGAGCGTCTGCCAGGCGGCGACCGGGACCGGGACTTTGTCATAGTCTTCTAGCAGTCCCGGCACGCGGCCGGTGAGATTGAAGTCTGTGATGCCGATTTGGCTGAGTGCCGTTTCCAGCCCGTCGTCGAAGCTTGAAGCGAAGGGTGACAGGAACGCGGCGATGGCGAGAGCGACGACGAGTCCGGCCACGAGTGTGCTCGTGATCGACGCCACTGTAGGACGGACAATCCTGTCCGTCCTATTCTTCAGACGGACAGGATTGTCCGTCCTACAAATCAGTTCCGGCCGCTGATTGAGCACGAAGCTGATGGCGACGCCGGTGATCAGCGCTTCTCCGAGTCCGATCAGCGAATGAAAGCTGACCATCAGCGTGAAGACTTTCGAGAAGTCGATCTCGCTGGGAGGCCAAGACAGCCGAAACTCCAAGCAGAACAGAGCCGCCGCCGCCATCACGCTGGCCCAGGCGGCGACCACCGAACCGATGACGATCCCCTTGCGGCTGTCTCCGATGAAGCGTTGCACAAACATTCGCACCGCGTGGCCGCCCCAGGATCCGATGACCGCCATGTGCAGCACGTTCGCACCGAGCGAAAACAAGCCGCCGTCGGAGAACATCGCCCATTGCACGAACAGCACCAGCGTCATCGCGACGCACCCGGCCCATGGACCAACGACCGTTGCGGCAAGCACTCCGCCGAGCAGGTGGCCGCTCACCGGAGCACCGATCGGGAAGTTGACCATCTGCCCGGCAAAGACCAGCGCGGCCATCATGCCCGTCAACGGGATCGTGCGGTCGCCGACCGATTGCTTGAGCCGATGCACGCTGTAGCTGACCGCTCCCAGCGCGATCGCACCGGTGGCAGCGCAGACCACCGGGCTGAGAACGCCGTCTTGGATGTGCATAGAGTTCGCCTCGCGTTGCTTTTCGCGATTCCTCGTGAGCGGCAAGGCGCTAGCCGCCGGTGTCTCATGCAGACCGGCGGCTAGCGCCTTGCCGCTCACGAAGACATTACGCTGTTTGAATTGGCTCGCGTGCCGATCTGGTGGATTTGATCGTCGGACGAAAGAAAAGTCTCCCTTGAGACGACCTCGGCCGTCGCACATTCCGACGGAGAGTCAGCACAATCGCTTTGTGAGTTGCGATGCTCCGTCTACCCCACGAACAAACACAAGGTCCGGCTACGTCGATGCCACCGAATCGATGGGGCCATTTGGCTCGACGTGCATTGCCTGGTCGATTTCGCGGCGTGAGCTGAAGTAATAGCCCGCGCCGATGAGCGCGATGATGATTGTCACCGCGCGGTAGGCGAGAACGGTCAATAAGCCTGTGCCGTCCGCCGCTCCGTTCAGGATGTAGAGCGAATTGACCGCCTCTTCCAACAACCCGACGCCACCCGGAGTCAGCGGCACGATCCCGGCCAACTCCGCCGCCGGGATGAAGAACAGGTGCTGAGCATACGGCGGCACAAACTTGGTCCCGCTGATGGCTCGCGCGCTGAAATAGAACGACGAGATCGTGCCGAAGTGTCCGACGAGGCTGATCCCCAACGCGGTGAAGAGTACTCGACGCTGCGATTGATAGAGCCGCAAGCCGTCGACCAATTCGGCGATCATGTGCCCGACGACCGGCAAGCGCGCGAGCAGTTGCCACGCTCGCGAGTTCGTGACCGCGGGGATCATCATCAACGTCAGTCCGACCAATCCCGCCACGCTGCCGAAGACCAACAACCCGACCACCGCTTTTAATCCCGTCCGCTGGCGAATCTCCTCCCATTGCGGCCAAGCCGCCAAGGCTCCGATCAGGAACAACGCCAGCATTCCGAGAATCCGATCCAGCAATACGGTCGCAACCGCAGTCGTGCGTCGCCCCGGTTGTTCTTTTGCCAGCAGCACCGCTTTGACCAGATCGCCGCCGACCGCGCCGGGTGCCACGAAGTTGAAGAGGTATCCGATAAAGCCCAGCCGCAGTGCGTCTCGCACCGAGAACACCAGTCCTTGCGCTTTCACCAGACAGTACCAACGCAAGAACGTCAGGATGATCGACCCGCCACACAACGCGAGAGCCATCAGCAAGCTGGGCCAATGCACCGTCTGCTGAGTCATCTCGGACAACCCAGTTCGATGCCGCCAAAACACAAACGCCAACAACGTCGCCGCCACGAGCCACTTGGCCCACGTCCAATGTCGCCGCCAACCGGCTGGTTCGCTGGTACTCGATTCCGTCACGACGCGATTCGCTTCCTAGTAAGTAGAACGGACGCCGACGTCCGCAGAACTCTGTGGCGAGCGGGGCGGCGTCAGCCCCCCGGTGCATTCGCCACAGAACCGGGGGGCTGACGCTCAACGGCACTGACTTTGGTGAGCGGCAGGGCGCTAGCCGCCGGTAATTCGCGGGGGATATCGACCCCGTCCCACCGGTGGCTAGCGCCAGACCGCTCAAAGTAAGAACCGGGGGCTGACGCCGCCCCGCTCGCTGGTCTCCACAAAGTATGCGCGAGGTATAGAAACGTCGGCGGTTTTGTCGCAATTCCGATTTCCCGCGATCGGCGCGACGCGATTCCTCGGAGTGATCTGCGCGATCGTCACCACCGCGCCGAACTGCTCACTCAGCGTGTGGCTTTTTGGAAACGCTCCGTGATTTGAGGGCTATGTTCCGACGGTGACGGTTCGGAAGGTGAATTCCGAAGCGGAGCGGGCGGAGTGCTCTCTGGGGTGGCTGATTTCGTCGGCGTGACTGGCAAAACATGCCCGTGCGCTGTGGTCGGCAATCGCGGGGAAACTCACCGTTTGCCGCGTGACTCCGTCGATGAAACAACATCGTTTGAACCCAGAAGGCTGCTGCAGCGATCATTCTCCGTCGGTCTGCATCACACCCATGACGCTCACTCAATTCCGCATCACCACTTGGATCGCTTGCTTCTGTTTGGCTCTGGCAACGTTGGTCTGGCTGCCGAAATTGCTCGGTGCTGATCCCGTCCCCCAGCCGCGCCGGATGGATCGTCCGCACGCGGTGTTGCTCAACATCCAGCCGCTGCCTGAGGAAGTCATCCATCAGGAAGTCTCCACGCCCAGCGAGTTGCAGGCGCTCATTCCTTTCGATGGAGAACGCGAAAAGAACGTCGAGGCTCCCGATGCCGCGCGGTCGCCAGCACTCGCCACGGATGCCGATTCGGGAGAGGATGAACCGACACCGCGACTGAATTTGAAGCTGACGCCGGTGGAACTGCTGCCGCTTGAAGAGGCATTGCCTGGTCAGCCCACTCCGGTGCGACCGCAGTCATCCCTGAGGATCATTCCGCAACTTGAGGCTTTGCCCTCCGAGGGACTGACGGCTCCGCAGAATCCAGCGCCTTTTGCACCGGGTGCCGCACCGCTGGTCGGATCGGCGGTGAAGTATTGGATTGTCAGCTCGCGCGGTTGCCCCCAAAAACAACACAAGTGCGGAGTCAATTGCCGCTTTGACTGTCACGCGATCACCGAAGACTGCCAGAGCCTGCCGGTGGAATACGAGCAGATGCTGGCGTCGCAAATCCCTGGCGCGCCGACGTGCGTGTTGGTCCACGGCAGCTTCACGCGGATGCAAGACGTCTGGCCGGATGCGGAATGCACCTACAACTGGCTGCGGAATGCCTGCCCGCAAACGCCCATCAACTTCATTTACTACACGTGGCCCAGCGAAGGACCGTTCGCCATTCTGCCTCACAATTACTTGACGACCCTGGTGCCCAACCTGGACTTCGGCATTCTGGGGCATCGCGCGGAATTGAATGGATTCTATGTGGCGGACCTGCTCGGCGCGTTGCCCCCGACGACCAGGGTCAGCTTGATTGGACATAGCTTGGGAGCCCGCGCGGTCGTCTCCGCACTGCATCTGTTGGGAGGCGGGACCGTGCGTGGAAAAGCTCGTTGGAACCCGACGGATGGCGGACATCGCATCCGCGTGGTGCTGGCCGCGGCGGCCATCGAACACGATTGGTTGAATCCAGAGGAACGCTTCGGCTGTGCGCTGACTCGCGCCGAGTGTTTGCTGAATCTGCGGAACGAATGCGATCTGGCGTTGTCGATCTATCCGTTGCGGCGACCGTTCTCCAGCCGAGCCTTGGCTCGCACGGGGTTCACACCCAAGGATCAACGCCAACTCGGCGAGCGGCTGGTGCAAGTTTCGGAAGTGGATGTCACGCCGTTGATCGGCAAGGCACATGGTTGGCCGAACTATTGTCGCCAGCAATCCATCGCCAACCTCATCGCGCCGTACGTCTTCTTTGAAGCGGCCGGTGATTCCTCGCAGGGTCAACCGTAAGACAATTTGGCGAGCGGGCTGGCGTCAGCCTCCCGGTGCATTCTTTGAGCGGAATGGCGCTAGCCACCGGTGTCGTGGAATCGATTTCCCACGCAAACAAACCGGCGGCTAGCGCCTTACCGCTCACTTGCCCGGACATGCCCCGCTGAATTCGTCTGGACACTTCGAGGCCCGCCGGGCTGTAATCCCCCCCCTTCACCGGCCGCCGGATGCGCCCGGATGCGCGCCGAGATTGTCGTACCAAGGATGGTTCTGCCGTGGATCAATTTGCTCGACTGCTGCCGTATGTTTGGCGACACCGCTCGAAGGTGTACCTGTCGATGTTTTTCGCGCTGGTCGTCGCCTTGTTGTGGGCCGCGACCCTCTCCATGACCTTCCTGGTCGTGAAGGTGCTGCTGCAAGGCCAGAGCTTGCAGTCGTATCTGAATAGCGAAATCCAATCGGCCGAGCAGGAGATCATCAAGCGCGAACAGGAGCTGCGAGAGCTGGATCAAGAGTTGGCGGAATTGGCTTTCAGTGAAGCGTCGATCAACGCGGTTCCGGGTGCGCCGAAATCGAAAAAGGAGGTCAAACTGCTCCAGCAGCAGGACCAAAGACGCCGCCAATTGAGCGTCGCGTCGCACCGATTTGTCGCCGGACAATGGATTCAGCGACGCATGCTCGGCTGGATTCCGGAGGATCAGTTCAACACCTACGCCCTGATTCTGTGTGTGCTGGTCCTCGCGACGGCGATCAAAGGGACGGCGATGTTTATCCAAGACATGCTGGTGGGCAGCGTCGTGGAACTTTCCGTGATGGCGTTGCGAAAGGACTGCTTTCGGCACTCCCTGGATCTGGACTATCAGACGCTGTCGCTGCGTGGCACTGCGGCCCTGATGTCGCGGTTCACGAACGACATCAACATCGCGTCGGATGGACTGAATCTGCTGGGCGGCCGCATCGTTCGGGAACCGCTTAAGGCCGCGACCTGCATCCTGGCGGCGTTTTATGTGAACTGGCAGTTGACGGCATTGTCGTTGGTCTGCGTGCCGCTGATGGCGGTCACGTTTCATCGCTACGGTCAACTCCTGAAACGGGCCAGCCACCACACGATGGAGCGGATGTCGCGGATCTATAAATCGTTGGAAGAGACCTTTGACGGGATGAAGATCGTGATCGCGTTCAACGGAGCGCGGCGGCACCGGCTGCGGTTCCATCACGAAAACAAAGACTACTATCGGACGTCGATGAAAGTCGTCCGTATCGACGCGCTGACCAGTCCCACGATTGAATTGCTGCTGACAGTGGCGGTCTGCTTTTCGTTGCTGCCAGGCGCGTTCTTGGTGCTGCGGCACGAGGATTCCATTTGGGGGGTCAAGCTGGCCGCCGGTCCGCTGCAAATTGAAGATTTGTCGGTGCTGTATGTGCTGCTGGCCGGCACGCTCGATCCCATTCGGAAGCTGTCGTCCATCTATTCGAGGCTGAAACGGTCCTCCGCCGCGATCGAACGGGTGTTTGAGGTGCTGGATTGGAAACCGGCACTCAAACAGGCGCTCCCCATCCAACTGCTG
Source organism: Planctomyces sp. SH-PL62 (assembly GCA_945905295.1). Lineage (GTDB taxonomy): Bacteria > Planctomycetota > Planctomycetia > Planctomycetales > Planctomycetaceae > SXKJ01. The sequence continues at coordinate 16,283 of CAMDPX010000089.1, forward strand.
CCACGGCACTCGCAGTCGATCGTTTTCAAAAAGGTCTACTTCAAGTACGCCTCGACGGAGGAAGTGACCGAGCGGCCCGATGCGCTGACCGACGTGAACTTGAAGATCGCGGCCGGCGAAGTGGTCGTCGTGGTCGGCGAGAACGGCAGCGGCAAATCGACTTTGGTGAATTTGCTGCCGAGGTATTACGACCCCGAACGTGGCTCCGTCCAAATTGACGGCATCGATATCCGCCATGTGCGGTTGCGAGATCTCCGCAGTCAGATTGGCTTGGTCACTCAAGAAACGCTGCTGTTCGACGACACGATCTACGACAACATCCGCTACGGCAAATCGGACGCGACTCATGCGGAGATCCACGCCGCCGCGGAGAAGGCGCACGTCACGCAACTGTTCGATCAACTGCCCGAAGGTTTCGAAACGCGCGTTGGCCCGCGAGGCAACCGGTTATCCGGCGGTCAGCGGCAGCGCGTCGCACTGGCTCGGGCACTGCTGCGCGATCCGTCGATTTTGATTCTCGATGAGGCAACCTCGGCCGTGGATGCGCAAAGCGAGTCGCTGATTCATCAGTGCCTCGGCGATTTTGTGAAAGGCCGGACCGTGTTCCTGATCACACACTCGGTGACCTCGCAGATTCTGGAATTTGCGACTCGGGTCGTTGTGATGGAGCAAGGACAGCTTCTCGCCACCGGTTCGCACGAGGAACTGTTGCAGTCGTGCCCGGCGTATCAGCGTCTCTATCGCGCTCAAACCACCGGCCGTAGCGACGACAGCTTGGCCGAAGTCCGCCTCAACGCTCCTGTCACAGGTTCTAACGTGGAAGCCTCTGCCGCCATCGACCCGCCGCACGTCATCAAATTCGCGCCGACGAATGGAGACGTTGCCAACCACGAGCCGCGTCGCAAAGCGAATTGAGCCGCGTCTGGCGATGATTGAGGGGCGTACGAACCGCTTTGCGAATTCGGCGACCAGTCAGCGGTCAGGATCAGTCAGGAGTCAGGTCTTCAAATTTCCTGACACTACATCGTTAAGGCCGAAGGCGTTGTTTTTTCTGCAAGATTGTGGCGCGACGCTCCGCGTCGCGATTCACGACGCGGAGAGTCTGTGAAGTTTTCGTGGAGCACGTTTTCAACGTGCTCGAAAACAGGCTGATTGGGCACGTTGAAAACGTGCCCCACGTCATTTATTCACAGCCTCGGAGCGTCGTGCCACATTGCGGCTTCGCCGCCCTATCGGATTCCAGGTGCGTGTTCGCCACCGTCGGGCTTGCCCCGGCGGAGCAATGACTGACCGGCTACATGAGCCGCTCGCAGCACGTTCTGCCCCCGTGGGGGCAAGCCCCACGGTGGCCGCACCTGGAATTCGTTAGAGCGGCTCCAAGCTGGCTGTAGCGGAACTCATGAGAGTTCCGGCCTGAAGTCTCACGACTTCAGCTACCTATTGCCGCGACATCTGAACTGGAACCGCCCTAAACACGCCCTGCGCGGAAGGCCAATCAGAGGTCGGCAAACAAGACAGGCGAGCGGGGCGGCGTCAGCCCCGGTCTTCGGCGGCGGACGTATCCACCGGCTAATGGCTGCAAACCCTCCGGGTTAAAGACCGGGCACTCCGAAACGTCATCGCCTTAAGGCATTGCACATTGCTCGAACAAAATCCTTAACGGCGTTGCACCGGGGGGCTGACGCCGCCCCGCTCGCCAATGACGCTCTATCCCGCCAGCCGCTCGGTCGCGGTTGAGAACTGACTGAGCCGCAGATTCGAGCAGCCCGCGTTCGTGAACAAGCTGGTCAGGTGCGGGTGACAGGTAAAGAACAGCACTTGATGGCCACGCTGAGCGAACTCAACCAGTTCGCCAGCCGCGACCGCGGCCCGTGCGGGATCGAGCGTCAGCAACACATCATCCAGCAGCAGCGGCAGGTCGACGCCACGCCGGCTGAAGTCGTCAATCAGCGCCAGCCGAATCGCCAACAACAACAGTTCGCGCGTGCTGCCGCTGAGTTGATCCAAACGCCACGTCGTGCCGGTCGCGTCATCGACTCGCAGCGAACGATGCCGCAGCGGAGTCCACAGCGTGCGGTACTTGCCGGACGTCAGCCGCGAGAAGTAACGCGAGGCAGCGGCCAAGATGCCCGGCTGACAGATGCGTTCGTAGCGGGTCCGAATGCCGTCGAGCGCTTGGCCCGTCCATTCGTCGGCCAGCCACTCTTCCGCGACGGCGGTGATTTGCGAGCGGACGATCTCGCGGTCCAGCAGCCAATCGGACGGCTCGTCATCCGCTTCGAGTTGTTCGATCTCCTGCCGCGCGCGTCCCAGCTCTTCGTGGAGCTGTTCGATCTCGTCATCAATCTCCTGAGCCTCGCGGCGCAGATTGGTTAGCGTGGTAGCGTGCTGACTGGCATCAAACCGCATGAGATCGTCCTCGACGATCGCCAGTTCGGGATTGGTGCGTCCGACTTCAGCGAGTTCTTCCTTCGTCGCGTCCATCTGGTCGAGCAGTTGCTCGTGGCGTTCGACGATGATGGCTCGGCGAGCGTAGTCGCCACGGTCGGTCGCGCAGCCTTGTCGCAGCAACGCGGACCGTTGCAATCGCAAGTCGTCGATCTTCTCCGAGTACTCCTGCGCTTCGGCTCGGCGGCGGCGCTCCTCGCGGCGCAAGCGCAACCGTTCCTGCAATGTCGCCGTCAATTGTTGGAGATCCTGATCCCAAACCTGAAAGATCTCGGCCGTCGTTCGCTGTTCGAGATCGCGGCGGTTCAGCCGATGCAGAACCTCGACGATGCGGCTGCGCGTCGTCTGCACGGTTTCGAGATGCCGTTTGAAGTCGGCCTCGACCGTTTGAAACGTTTTGAGCAATTCATTCGCTGCGACCAGTCGCTGCCACAGGTCAAACGTCTCGGAAACGCGGACGCTTTCCGGCAAGCCAAGTTGTTTGAGCGTTTCGCACCAGGCTTGGCGCGCGTTCGTCAACTCCCGAGCCGCCGCCTCGTGCCGGTCGCGCCGCGGAGTACGCTTCTGTTGATTGCTGGCGAACTCACGCTTTAACTCGATCAGACGTTCGAGTTCCTCAACGGAGAATTCGTCCTCTCGGTTCGAGTGAGAAAGCAGTCCGTTGGCGTTCAAACCAACGGACTGCTCGCCTGACCCAGAAGCGAGATCATCTGGCGAGCGGGGCGGCGTCAGCCCCCCGGTGGATTCGACGTAGAGGACCGGGGGGCTGACGCCGCCCCGCTCGCCTGTCGGGTTGTTGTGTTGTTGTCCGGTCAGCGTTTGCCACGACTCACGCGTTTCACGCAAGCGAGCTTCGTTCTCGCGAAGCTCATCGTTCATCGCGTCGAGGCTGTCGCGAACCTGTTGCTCGAAGTGCAATTTCAAAGACAACGCGAGTCCGCCGCAGACGGTGCCGAGCAGTGCGTACGCCGCGCCGGCAATCGCGTTCGACGAGAAACCGGTCGCCAATCCCAACAGCGCGAGCACGATCCCGCCAACCGCGAAGAAGCCGAGCACTCCCAACACCCACTTCGGCAGAATCAGTCGCGGCTCCAAACGTTCGAGCTGCCGCGAGATGCTGACGCGGCGTTGTTCGAGTTCGATGATCCGCGAATGCAGATGCTCGATTTCCGGATCGTCGGTGCTGATCGTGGAGACGGCCCGCGCGATCGGAGTCGCCAGCGGCGCGGCACGCCGCTGACGTGCTCGGCGCAACGCCCCTTCCAAACTGATTCCGTCCAACTTCTTCGCGGCGGCGTCCAGTTCGTCCGATTGCTGCTGGCAAAGCTGCGATAAGTGAATCAGACGCTGTTTCCATTTGTTTCGCTTCGAGACCGCGCGGCGGAACTGTCGAGCCTTCTCGACCAGGCGATAATGCGCCGCGACCGACGTATCCAGCGCCTCCAGTTTCACGACGGTCCAGTCCGCACCAAGCGATTGCACAGCCGCGTCGAGGATTTCCTTCTTCGACTTGGCGGTCGTATGCACCGCCCGCGCCCGTTCTTCCACGCGGCCGGTGTGTTCGCGCTGATCGAGTAATCCGCGCATCGCGGCGGAGCAGCGTCGCAGTTCGCGCGGCACGGCGACCTTCTTTGCGTCGCGATGGAACTGTTTCGCCTCACCAATCAGCGCCTCGCGGCACTTCAATGCCGTCTGCAATTCCTGTTCGATGAGATCAAATCGCGCGATGCCCCCTTCCGGGAAGTCGTCGATCCGCGGCAGGCGCAGCAACTCGGCCTGCAAGTTTCGGAGTCGCTGCCACGGCATCCAGACGCGCTCGATGTGCGTGAAGCCGCGCAAGGATTCCTGAACCTGCGACCGCCGCGATTGCAGTTCCGCCAGCCGTTGCTCGTGATGCCGACGCTGCCGGACGACTTCGCCGTACCGTAGCAGTCGTTGTTCTTGAGTCGCGATCTGGTCGCTGAGTTGTTCGTACCGGGTGAGCAACTGCGGCAGCGCGTTCTGCCTGGCGGTGTCCCACAGCCGTGCCGCTTCGTCGGACATTTCGTCTCTCGCGCCGAGCAGCGTTTGTCCGAAGGGGCCAAGCGTCTCGCCATGAATCGCTCGCGCGACTTCATCGTCCGCGAGATTTGACAGTTCGTGCAGTTCGCGCAGTCCCAACGAGAAAACCTGGTCGAATAGCTTTTCCGGCAAATCGCCGAGAACCTCGCTCAACGCGTCGGTCAGCGGCAGCGTCGTCGGGGTGTCTTCGTGAATTCTCTCCGATTCGTCTTCGTCTTCGATCTCCCAATCGCAATGCTCAATCAAGCTGCTGCCATGCGTGGTCGGTGCGTTTGCAGGCGCGAGCCAGCGCGACGAGATCGATCCCTGACCGCCATCATGAGCGGCTCGGCGAATCTCCAGCAATCGTCCGCGATGCCGCACACGCAACGCGCCGCTGCTCGGCCGTCGCCGCGACCGCGGCTCAATGCCGTGCGCTTCCTCGGCGGCAAAGCCGAAGAGCACTCCGCGAATGAACCGCCGCAAGGCCGACTTGCCGGACTCGTTCGCGCCGGAGATGACCGTCAAACCGTCCTGCGCGATCGGCAACGACAGCTCGCTCCAGGGACCAAATTGTTCGATTTCCAGACCAGTGATCTTCATCGAGTGCTCATCCTTGTGCGACTCGCGGATTTCTCGTGATTCGTAGCCGCACTCGCCAGAGTGCGGGTTGCCCGCGTTCTGGCGAACGCAGCTACCAGTCAACTGGCAAAGTCTTAAGTGTGTGCTCCACGGAACCATTTCCATCCGCGCCGCCGAGCCAGGCTGAACACGACCGACGCATCACAGCTTGGATTGGCCCCTTGAATGCGAGTGAAGAGTTCTCGTTCAATCGCCGAATCGCCCCCCAGATCGCTCCAAGCGGATGATCCGACAGTTTGAGCTTGATCGACTCGCCAAAAGTATTCGGTGGGGACGTCGAGTTGTTCGTCTTCATCCGACTCCGCGCGCATGACGGCCAATTCCGAGGCCACCAGGCGGAAGAGATGTTGTCGCGGGATCTCCAGCGGCCAATGCACGTCTTCGTCGAGCCACTCGATCAGTTCCGCCTGCATGGGCTCCCGAAACAGTGCCTCGAACAAGGGACCGTGACCGCAAATCGTCCAACGCAGGAAACAGGCTTGAGCGTGCAGAGTTTCCGAAATCGCAGACGGCTCTTGAGTCACCGCGTCAGCAGTCGAGTCGTCGCCATCCGCCGCATCACCGTGCTCCGCGACCAACCGCCCCTGCTCGACTGGTTTCGAGGTGACACCGCACAGGTCACGGCAGGCAGCTTGAGCACGGGACACCAACTGTTGAAACGTCGTCTCCGCATCAACCAGGAGTTCGAAGTTCTCCCAGCGCACCGGCGCGGTCGGCAGGAAGCGACAACGGATCACGCCGTCGCTGTCGAGATCCACGAGCGAGCAGCCGTGCAACCCCGACTCGTTGGGAGACAATCCTTGCACGCCACCGGGAAAGTGCATCAGCCAGTCGGAACCTTTTGAAGTGGTACGCTCACGGCCACCAACGACTGCCAAGTAATCGGCCTGCGGATCCGGGCCCGGCTGATCGACTCCGTCGCGCACGATGGCGATCGCGAAATGATTCGGCCGCAAATCGGCGGGAGAATGCACTCGACGAATCTCACGCCGCGCAGGTTGTGCGGCATCCGTGGCTTCGCGGTCCGCCAGCGACTCGCTGCCTTCGTGTTCGGGATCGTCGTTCTCATCAATCAGCGTACTGGTTTTCGGCTCGATGTGATCGAAAGAGTTCTCGGCATCGTCCGCTTCTTTCGCACGGCGTTGTGTGCGGTCGGCGTGAGGCTCTTCGTCGTCCCAGGCAAACCACGATTGCCGCCAGCTCAACGCACGGATCGAGGCGATCACCGAGCCATCACGCAATACGGCCACAGGATCGTCAGATTCCGGCCGAAAGACGGTGACGTTGCTGGGGAGTTCCGGGAACTCGTCCCACAACGATGCGGGATCGTTCGCGCCGGGAACCAGAAAGACTTGAATACCAGCGTCGGCGAGTTGCTCAAAGCCGCGCCGCAACTCGACGCGAGCTTTAATACTGAAATCGGACCGGTGCAGCGTGTCGCCGGTGAGCAGTAAGAAATCAATGTCGTGCTCGAGGCTCGCCGCCACGAGGTTTCGCAACGCCTGAGTGGTCGCGCCCCGTGTCAGCCCGCGCAATTCCGGAGCGATCGTTCCGGTGTCGCTTAACGGATGCTCGACTGACAGACGCGCCGCATGAATGAACCGCAACGTCTCATACGGCATGGCAGACTCCCTTCCGCCGAAAACAATTTCAGTGCGGCATCCATGCCGCGTTCCTGTCTGAGATTCGTGAGCCTGACGCGATCGTCAATCGAATCGACCGGCAATTTCCGCGTCCTGGCTCTGCGAAGCGGGGCGGAATGTAGCGACCGGGTCAGATCCGCAAAAGACCGTTTTCCGGGTGGCTTCGTCCGCTCAACACCTGGTTGACCGGTTTGCGCGCAGGGCCGTACATTCCGACCGGCCCGCTCGTAGTGACCCGATTTATCGGGTCAAATTATTGGTGGGTCGAAGTCGCGCTTTCGACCCCATCAATGGGGTCACTACAAGCGCGAGGAGCACATTCCGACCAACTGCTTTGATTCCTATTGTGCCGACTCGGCCTGCCGCATTGCTCACCATGTCGAATTCCGATGCTCCGCCTCCCGCCGCGCCACCTCCGTCCGGCTCGAATTCCAATCCCTCCAAACGGCCGGAGAAGAGTCCGTCGTCGGGGAACTTGTTTTGGTATTTGATGCTCGGCCTGGTGCTGGCCGCGCTGGCCACCTCGTTTCTCGGCCGGCCGCGCACCCCAATCACGCTCACGTTCAGCGAGTTCATGGAGGGCCTGAAGATCGATCCGGCCAAACCCGACGGACCGAAATTCCACAAAGGCAACGTCCACGAACTGGTCTTTGAACGTGGCTATATCACGTTTCAATCGCAGTCCGCCGAGAAGGACGCTCTTTCGCAAAAGGAGACCAAGCTGTACTCGGTGCCCACCACCAATTTGTGGGAACCGGATCAGAAGCTGCTGGTTGACTTGCTGGAACAAGCCGGCATCCCGCGCGGCTCGGCGAAGTCCGCATCGGTTTGGCTCGAAGTCATCCCCTACATGCTCTTCATGGTGCTGTTCCTGGTGTTCTTCCTGTTTATGTTGCGGCGGCTCGGCGGGCCGGGAGCGGCGATGTCGTTCAGCCGTAGTCGCGGCAAGCTGTTCGCGCAAGAAGATGTCAAAGTCACGTTCGCCGACGCGGCGGGCATCGACGAAGCGGTCGAGGAGCTGAAAGAAGTCGTCGAGTTCCTCAAGACACCGCAAAAATATCAGGCCCTCGGCGGACGGATTCCGCGCGGCGTGTTGCTGGTCGGGCCACCGGGCACGGGCAAGACGTTGCTGGCCAAGGCGGTCGCCGGTGAAGCGGGCGTGCCGTTCTTCAGCCTGAGCGGATCGGACTTCGTCGAGATGTTCGTCGGCGTCGGCGCGGCGCGCGTTCGCGACATGTTCCAACAGGCGGCCACACGTTCGCCCGCGATCATCTTCATCGACGAACTCGACGCCATCGGCAAAGTGCGCGGCAGCGGAATGCCCGGCGGGCACGACGAACGGGATCAAACGCTCAACGCGCTGCTGGTCGAGATGGACGGTTTCGGCTCCGATCAAAGCGTGATCGTGATGGCTGCGACGAACCGTCCGGAAACGCTCGACCCCGCCCTGCTCCGCCCCGGACGTTTCGATCGGCATGTGCTCGTCGATCGGCCGGACATCCGCGGACGCGAGGCGATTCTCAAAGTGCATATGAAGAAGGTGAAAGTCGACGACAGCGTCGACGTCCCGCGCCTGGCGAGGATTTCGCCCGGCTTCGTCGGAGCCGACTTAGCGAACCTCGTCAACGAAGCCGCGCTGCTGGCGGCTCGCGCCGACAAAAAGTTCGTCACGATGCACGAGTTCGAGGAAGGGATCGACCGCGTCGTCGCCGGACTCGAAAAGCAAACGCGCATCATCCCCGAGGATGAAAAGATTCGCGTGGCCTATCACGAATGCGGTCACGCACTCGTCGCGTGCAGCCTGCCGCACACTGATCCGGTCCACAAAATCTCGATCATCCCCCGCGGCCTCGGAGCACTCGGCTACACGATGCAGCGCCCGGAAGACGACCGTTCGCTGGCGACACAATCCGAACTGCATCACCGCATCTGCGTCCTGCTGGGAGGCATCGCCGCCGAGCAAATCGTCTTCAAGGAAACTTCGACCGGAGCACAAAACGATCTGCAACGCGCAACCGACATCGCCCGCCGCATGGTCACCGAGTTCGGCATGAGCCAGAAGCTCGGCCGCGTTTATTACAGCGAGGCGCGCCGCTCACCGTTCCTCGGCACGCCCGCTCCCGGCGACGCGGTTCATAGCGAAGACACGATCCGCGAGATCGACCTGGAAGTCCGCCGCCTGATCGACGAGTCCGCCACCATCTCCCTCGACATCCTCAACGAACGCCGCGAAGTGCTCGAACACATGACCAAGGAACTGCTGGAAATCGAGGTCATGGACGCCGCCCACCTCAAACGCATCCTCGACGAACACAAAACCGGCCCGCAACTCGTGCCCGGCACGTCGGCGCAGACGGGCGCGGAATCGACGGCGGAATCAGGCACGTCCGGCTTGCGAGATGTGTCGGAAGCGTGAATCCAAAGCACAACGATTCGTCGTGGCCTGCCACTCCGCAAACGACAGCGTGCAGAGCTTCAGATTCGCATCCAAGGTCATCGCACTGCAAACGCTCATTTCCCGTCAAGATGCGGACGAACATTCGTTATGAAGTTAGCCAGTCTTCGAACCGCAGTCCTGGAACTTGGGAGAAGTCCTTGGCGTTCGCCGTCAGCAGTGTCGCGTTCTGGACCAAGACGATGGAGGCGATGCGTAGATCGAGCGTGCCGATCCGCACGCCGGATTTTCGTTGGCGGCGATATTCCGCTTCCGCCCAGGCGTCGAAGTCCAAAACGGTCACGGCCGGACGGCGATACATTTGCAAGTGTCCGGACAATCGTTGGTACGCATCCAGTTGTTCGGTTCGCGACTTCGCTCGCGCGATGTAGGCCAGCCAACCGCGCGACTGCTCTTCGTAGGTCACGATGGTCGTGGTCTTCGGTTCGAGAGCCTCATTGAGTCGCTGCCGGAGTCGCTCGGCGGCTGATCCGTCCGCCCACTCCAAAACGCTCATGTGGTCAGTGTCGAGCACGAGCATTGTTGCGCTTTCGAGTCGAACTCGTTTTTGCTTTGGGCCGCAATGATTCGCGGTATTGCCGTCCCAGCTTCATGGCTTCGAGAAACGCCGGATCGCCACGGAAGACGCCCCACACACTGTCAACAAACGACGTGTCCGGTTTCGCGGAGGGGATCAATTCCGCCACCTTGGCTTCCAATTCCGCGACGCGGCGCTCGAGAGTTTTCTTAGGCATCTTGGTCTCCCAGGATTTGGCAATGATGGTATCCAAGCGGCCGCGAAATCGACCATCCCAATTGACGCCGTTCACTACCAGTGCGGATTACCCACCGTCGGGCTTGCCCCGGCGGAGGCATGACTGAGCAGCTACAGCGAATCGTTCATTGACCTCCGCTCTCCGTGGGGCTTGTCCCCACGGGAGCAACGACTGAGAAGCTGCTCAGTCATTCGCTCCGTTGGGACAAGCCCAAACGGGGGCGAAGTCAAAGTGGCCTCGGTGTTGTAGCTGTCAGTCACGGCTCCGTTGGGACAAGCCCAACGGTGGCCCCCGCTGACCTTGCGTCAGCGGTTGACGGGTTTCTGCGCTACGGGCGGAAGGAATTCGAGGGACGTCTCGGTAGCGCAGAAACCCGCGAGCCACTGAGGCAAGCTCAGCGGGA
>CAMDPX010000090.1 GCA_945905295.1 Planctomyces sp. SH-PL62
AAAAGTCCAAGAGCCCGACGAATCGAAGGAGACGACGAATGATCGGAGATGTCTGACATCCGTTGGGGAACTCAATCGAATCGGACCATGTTTTGATAACGCTTCATCCGGAGCGTCAGCGTCCCGCCGCAGCCGGGAGGCAGATGAACGACCACTCGACGATCGTTGACGGGACGCGATTCACCATCGAGCGTCAACGATTCGATCTGATGCTCACCGTAGGCTCCGGCTTGCACGAGCACCGCTCGCGGTTCGGTCTGATGCACGTTGACCAGCGTGACACGGGCTTCATCGGCCGTCAGACGATCAACGAGCGCCGCGACGTCGGCAGGCAATCCGGGGCGGCCATGCTGGGGATCGAAATACCTCAGCCGTGCGTGCAACGGGGAACCGATCTTGCCGGGATTGATCCCGCCCAACACCAGGTGAATCAGGCTATCGACCGAGCAGGGATTGAACTTCATCGGGTCGTCGGACAAACGCGTGTCGGGAGTCGTCGTATCCTTCCGCATGTCTGAGACTCGTTGGCGAATGCGATTCAAGTCGGCTCGCATTGCGGATTCGGCGTAGGCCGGTGCTCGCCCTTGTAGGTAAGCGACCCACGGATTGCTGGCGACTCGCGCGAGGTCATCGTCGCGCATCGACCAGTACGCGATTTCGAGAAGGCCCGGCTCCCACGGTGCGGATTGGAAGTCGTACCAACCCTGGTCGCCGAACATCTGCGGATACAGCTTCTTGCCGTCCACAACCTTCGCATTCGAGTTCACCGCGTCGATCTGCCGCCGCCAGACATCGACGTATTTCTGATTGCCGCTGAGCAGCAAGGCGTTGCCGAAGCCGGTCAGGCTCAGCCGCACCGTGCTGCGATGCGCCTTCTTGCCGGTAACCGGATCAGTCACCGTGAACCCCCAGCCGTAGGTGCCACCATACCACTTGCCGCCGACCTCGCCCCCGATCTTCCCATCGCGGCCGATGTTCGACGGGAGAATGCCGTTGTTCGCGGCCGCACGTTCGGACCACGCATCGACGTACTCCAGCACCCAGCGTTTGTACTTCTCCTCGTGAGTCAGCGCGAACGCATTAAACGCCAGCGCCGTCGCCAACAGGTTCTGCGGATGATCGCCGAGCGTGTCGGTGTACTCCTCGAAATGCTTGAGCATCTCCGCAAACGTCCGCTCACCGTGTCCCGGCTTGAAACGGCCTTCAATCTCAATCGGATCGCCCGCCCAATCCAGGGCCGTCGCCTTGCGGAGCAACGGCCCTCGGCTGCCGTTGAACATGCTGCGGATCAGTTTCAGCTTAGCGTCGTAATTCGCCGACGCCGTTTGATTGAGCGGGTTGTCCTCCGCCGGCACATAGAAGTCGGCGAAGCGGCGGACTCGATCGGCAAACTTCGGAGCATGCGGAGCCGACAGCCCCATCAGGTTGAAGACACACAAACCTTCGCCGTTATGCAGCCAGTCCATCATCACGGGGAACTCGCGGTAGTACATCCCGTCGCGAGCAAACTCGACCTCCTTCGTCTTCGCCGCCGTGAACTGTCGGAGATGCCCCTCCCACGCCTTGGCCACCATATCCCGCACGACATCCGGCCCGCCGAGCATGTGCAGCGTCGGCCAGTCCTGCAAGTTTTCAATCGCATCATCCGGCCCGTCGTCCCCACCCCAACGCTCAACGCATTCGAGGTAGCCGCGATCATCGAAGTACCGCTGAAAGAACTCCTGACACGCGATCGCGTTGGCCTTGAATAACTCTCGTTCGAGCAACGCCCATGTCGGAGGCGACATTGGAGTCTCGATGCGGACGACCGTATCGGCGGCGATCGCATCAGAGTCAGGAATCACAAACTTCAGAATAAGAACGACGAGTAGCCCACAAACATAAATCCGATTCATCGTCGCCCCCGTCTCGTCAGTTGGATTTGGATCGCTTTGACTGGGCGCGTTTCTTGGCCGTGGATGCCGCTCGATTGGTCCTTTTCTTGGCCGCTTCCGCCGTCAACATCTTTGCTGCCGAACCTTTCTTAGCTGCTGCGGTCGCACGCTTCGCTTTCTTCTTAGCTGCTTCGGCCGCCAAGCGTTTGCGATCGAGTCGCTCAATTTCGTCGAACAACCCATCCAAGCCGCCGTACTGCTTGACAAGCTTTTCGCGAACATCCCAGCAATGTTGCACAACCGGATTAATCATGTCTTGGCCTCCTCACGACGTGTCCGTAGCGAACTTGTGGGATCGACTCCGGAGAAACGAGCAGTGGCATCCGCAGTCCAAACTGAGTGACCAGTTTCTCGCCTCTCGCTTGAGTGATCGGGTTCGCCAAATGCGAGTAATTCCAAGTCAGAAGGTAGTCCATTTCGTGCGATGCTGCCAAAGCCAATTGCGCCGCATCAACAGGTTTATTCACCGGAATGACCTTGGCATCAAGCAGTGCCTGCGCCAAGCGCCGCGAAATCGCATTGCGCGGAACGTAGCTCAACCGACGAACAAACTTCAGGCAGTCGGACTGAAACCGGTAGACTCCATCCGCCAATTCCCGCTCGGTCAACACGGAAGCAAAGACTTCAAAGTGACGGCGTTCCGACTCCCACCAATCGCGCGTCACCATGCGGGCCGACATTACGTCGATATCCGATCCGCCGTAATGCAGCATCGAGATGACATTGGTATCGAGATAGACGGTCGGCTTCTTCATAGTGGGTTCAATTCGCCTAGCCAATCACGTCCTTGTCGGTCTCTGGGGCAGCCGGGTTCTCCGGATCAAACCATTCGGGTTTGAAGGCGATCCGCTTCTTGTGCTTCATCGCGAGGTTCGAGGTCAAAGCCATGATCGCGTCGGCCATCGCGACGGTGCCGTTGCAGCGCAGGCCGCCGTCTTTCGGCGGAGCGTTGATGTTGTTGCGGATGCAATGACAGAAATGCTCCATCTCCTCGGTGTAGCCGCGGCTGATCTTTTCGACGGTGGCACCGGCCGCGGCGGCTCCGGCGGTGGGAGCGAGGCTCGCGCTGGCGGAGAGGACCGGGCCGCTGTCGTTGCCGTTGATGACATACAGCCGCTGCTCGACGCCGCCGCCACCGGTTTCCGGACTGGCCTCTTTGAAGAGCAACGCTTGCTGCTCGGTCTGTACGACGAGCGTGCCGCGGCTCCCCATGACTTGTTCGCCGTACGGTTCGAGGCGGTTCGTGCTCAGCGATGAGTACGTCACGATCGCGACGTCGTTGTGGTCCTCTTCGTAGTGCTGGCCGGGGAACTCGAAGGTGACGTAAACGTGGTCGTCGATCTCGCGCTTGTCCTCTTGCTTGTCCTTCGAGCCGACTCCCTTCACTCCGTAGAAATTCTTCCCGCCGTAGCCGCTACACGCGAGCGCTTTGACCTTGCCGAGAAAGATGCTGCTGGCATCAAGCTGATGGCTGCCGAGTTCCGCCATCAAGCCGCCGCCGGTCGCGTTGTAGACGCGCCAGTTGACGAGGTGCTCGACGTCATCGAAGCCGAATTCCTTGAGATAGGCGTTCTTGTCCTTGAGCGCCGCCAAGTCTTTCGGATCGACCTTTTTGTTCCACGAGTCGCGGCCAGGAAAACTGTTGTTGCGATGCCACTGAGCGCGGATATGCTTGATATCGCCGAGCAATCCCATCTTGATGATGCTGTAAGCGTTGTCGTACAGCACGCTGTAGTGCCGCTGATGCCCGACGGCCAACAGCTTGCCGGTGTCCTTCGCGGCTTTGATCATCGACTTGCAGTCGGTGACGGTCTTGGCCATCAACTTCTCGCACAGAACGTGCTTGCCCGCCTTCATGGCCTCAATGGCCAGCGTGTGATGCGAGATCAGCGGCGTCGCGATAACCACTGCCTCAATGTCTTTGCGAGCCAGCAACTCACGGTAGTCACTGTAGTACTTGATCGTCGTCAAAGCGGTCTTCTCGCCGAGCTTTTTGATCAAGCCCACGCGGTCATCGTTCCCATCGCCGTGCTTCGCCCGCTCCAGGTTCGTCGGGCGGATGTCGGCGACTGCGACGATCTCCATGTATTCCGGCGGATGCTGAGTCAGCAGCACCGACCCTTCGTCACCGCTGCCGATAAAGCCGACTCGCACACGTTCTCCCTTCAGCTTTTCATAGCCGAAGTAAAACGCGCCGAGTCCCGTTCCGGCCGCTGCCGCCCCCTTGAGCCAATCACGCCGGCTGTACCCAACCGCCTCATTGAAGTTGTCCTTGCCGAGCTGTTTTTGTTCTGGAGTGAATTGCATGATTTGTCCTTTGTCAGTTGAGTTAAATTTATTGAGTGTGCCGTGGCAAAAGAGTCACTTCAGACGTTCGCAGCGGCAGTCGTTTTGCGAATTCGTCGCCCCTTCTTTTCGGCGGGTCGGACGGCACGAATTTTCGGTAAGGGATTCGATTTGGTCAATTGGCCGCCCCTGGCAAGTTCCTCCATCCAACGTCGCGTTCCGAAACGTCCGGCGAGCAAACCTTGGATCGTGAATTGCTGATCGAGTGCAGGCCATTCGATCTCGCACCCGGGGTTGGGAATTTCAATTCGCGAAAGATCTTTGAGCGAAGATCCGGTCAGGCCTTGCAGCAGATCAACTGGGACATAGAACGTGCTGCCTTTATTCATCTCGATCACGACACATCGGGACCGTCGATCAAAGCGAGCCGAAGTTGCCAAGGGTTCGGTCAGCAGTTCTTCCTCGCCGCGCCGAGTTGCCTCGGTGATTTGCCGTGTGATTTCCGCTTCGGTCAGGAGGAACTGACCCCACCGGACAGTCTTGGCGCTCGTCGTCTTCTTAGCCATGAAATTGCCTCCAGTGTTCCAAGATGGCTCCGATTGGAATCGTACCACGCGCCTTCGCTCAATTCTTGCTCTTCGGCTGTTTGCGAATCGTGTGAAAACCCATGCGTCGCGGTTTCGGTTCGGGCGCGGCCATGAGTTGCCGGATCGCGGCCACGATCTGCTGGATGGACTCGTCATGGCCAGCGACTTTCCGTTCGAGTTGATCCAACTTGGCCGCCAACTCCTGATGCCCCAGCACCAAGTGCCGCAGTTTGACGAACGTCCGCACCACGAACAGGCTCATCTCGATCGCCTGCGGCGAGTTCAACACCGTCGCCGCCATGAACGCTCCGTGCTCGGTGAAAGCCAAGGGGGCGTATTTGCGATGCTGACCGCGTTGATTCTTTAAGGTTGCAATTTGCAACCTTAAAGAATCCGATTCGTCCTGGTTGAGTTGAAACAAAAAGTCCTCGGGGAAGCGGTGGATATTACGTCGAGCCTGTTGGTTGAGCCGCTTCGTCGTGACTCCGTACAACCGAGCCAAGTCATTGTCCAAAATGACTTTCTGGCCGCGAATCGTTTTGATGAGCGGTTCGATTTGTTCGAGTACGATCAGCTTCGAGTTGCTCGGCATGAGGAAATTCTCGAACTGTATATTTGCTTTAAGGTCACAATTTGTGACCTTAAACGATGCGGTCACAAATTGTGATCGCATCCCCTTGGCTGTTGGCATATCGGTCAGTTTGAAGCGGTCGCAAATTGCGACCGCATGAGTTCAAGACTTGGCAACCTCAGCCGAAGTCGTTGCCGTCGAGCACCCCGATCCGTTGCAACACTTCTTCCGGCAGCAGAGCTTTGAGCACAGGCGGTCGAGGCCGAACCATTGGCCGGTCGGCAGCGCGGCGATCGCGAGGAGAGCCATGACCTCTATGAAATTCTTGTTGACGATGAAGCTGTGATCTGGGCCAGGGGCTTCTGGGACTCCGGGCCACGGGGGCATCGCGAGGTAGAACATCGTCAACATGACTGCTCCGCCAATCGCGGCGAAGCGCGTGCCGAGGCCGATCAGCAGCAGCGTGCCGAGGATCGTCAGACCCCAGATGGTTTGCTGGTTGATGCGGTCCACCGGTGTGGACGGCAGACGCACCGGGCCACGAGCAAGTTGGTCAGGCGTCAGCAACTTCTGAGCGGAGACTTTTAGTTCTGCTTCCAACGCCTTCACCGGGCCGACCAGTTTGCCTCGGAGTTGTTGCAGTTCGGTCCATTGTTTTTGCAGGTGCTCCTGCGGGAAGTGCATCGCCGATTGCTTCTTGGCTTTCGCGAGGTTGGCGTCGTACTCGGCGATCTTCTCGTGATAGACCTTCACGTCGCGCGGCGGGTTGCCAAACAGAGCGAAGGTCCGCTCGGTGACGGAGGGATCGGTCGCGGCGTTGTTGCCGACGATCGCCACGGCCAGCCGGTCTTTGAGGCTCATCGACTTGGGATCGGTCGCGCGGCTGTACAACGCGAGCACGGCGTCGCGGTATGCTTTGACCGACTTCTGCTGGGCTTCGGATGCGTCCTCGTCAACCTTCGCCAGCGCGAGCAACCCTTCACGCTCCTTCGCGAGCATTCGCCAGTCGCCGGGACAGATCAGACGCTTGGCCTTCGCGTCGAACTTCGCGGCCTTCGCCAATTCCTTGGAGATCGTGACTCCTTCCGGAAGAGCGTCGAGTTGCACTCGATAGTCCGCTGCTCCGTTCAACAACTTCGACAGATCGGCTTGTTGCTTGTCGTCCATCTGGTAGTGAGCCGCGAACCGCGACGACCAGTCGTCCCACTTGGCCGCGACCTTGTCCTTGTCGAGCCAATCCAAATCGTTCGGATCGCCGGTCATGTTGCGGAACGTATCCCGAAACGGCCCCTGAGCGTTCTTGAGATATCCCTCGGCCGACCACGGCGTCGGCGTGCTGAGTGTGTGGATCTTCCACATCCCCTCGTACAGGAATTGCCAACCGATCGAGAGTCGCAACAGCACGATGAGCGTGATGGCAAAACAACAGCATTTCTTGGATTCAGATTGCATAGAGATTTCTTCGTCGGTTGGATCACAAGTGACAATGGGCCAACAAAAGGGACCGGTTCATTCAGCGGTGGCGGCGTGTTGGTCGAGCCAAGCATGCAGTTGATCCAGCGAGTGAAGCTGGGCTGCGGCTTCCGTAAGTTCGTCGAGCGTGTCGGCAGACAAAGTGCGAATCTGCGTCTGCACGTCATCGGGAAGAGTGCCACAACTCGCAGCGAGCACACGCAACAAGACTCGTAAGATTCCACGCGTTTCACCACGCGCCTCACCACGCGCCTCACCACGTTCCTCGGCGATGCGTTCCCAGGAGGTGACGTATGGCATTTTTTGCTCCTTTTCGAATTCAGTCAGTTCCATTTCAAATCGCAGGTCGAAGTCACGTCGCAAGCGGACAATCCAGTCGATCAGCCGGAGCACCTTTCGCAACGTCTCGGCAGTGTAGCCAGCTTCGTAGAGTTCTTTCACCAGTTTCCACTTGGCATGATAGCGGCCATCAGGGTTGCCGGCCGTTTGTAACGCCGCGATTTGAGCCCTCGCGAGTTGCACGGGCAGCGACTTATTGTCTTGCCAATCATTTCGCAGGCGATGGATCAGTTTGCAGACAGGGAATCGCAGGCGGCTGGAGAAACCGCCCAATTCGAACGAGTCTTCGTGCGGTAGCCAGTTCTCACGCAAGTCCGCGAGCACCGCCAACGTGACGACTCGCCGCTGATGCAATCCGAGCAGGCTGCCGTTGTAGCATGCCAGCCGAAACTCAAAGCCTTCTTCCGAGGATGTCTGGATCTCCAAGTGCAGCAAGATCCATTGTTCGTCGCCGCTGCGGAGCAGCAACTTCGCCAGCAAATCGACGACGCGGTTGCGATGTCCAATCAAGCTGACGACCTGGCTGATCTCTTTGTCGAGCCACTCGACCGGCTGCGTCCAATCAATGGCTTCAAACATGGATGGGAAATACTCGCGCACGAAATCAGGAAGCTGCTCGACCAGCGCCTCCTTCCACGCACCGTCGTAGTCGCTGTCCTGCTCTTCGATCACGTCGCCGGCAGATTCGGTCATTCGTCATTCCAGAACAGGATGTCATTGGGGACGCCGATGTTGATCGGCTCCAACCGTTGCCCACCGGTTGGCGGCGGGATCAAGAGAGCCGAAACGGATCGGTGATTAGAGCAATATCGCTTGGCCAATTCGACTCCCCCGACGAAGAAGGCGGTCGAAAGGGCGTCGGCCTCGGCAGCGGTCGGTGCGAGAACCGTTACAGACAGCATGTCGTCCGTCGGCCAGCCGGTGCGCGGGTCGATGATGTGGCCGTATCGCTTCCCCTCGAACCGGAAATGTTGGACTGCCGTGCCGCTCGTCGCCAGCGCTTGGTCGCGAAGCAGAATCGTGCCAAGTCGCCGCTGCGGAAGCAGCGGATTTCGCAACCCGACCGGCCAGCCGGCGAGCCCGTTGTGTCCACCTCGCGCGATCACGCTGCTGTGCCCGCCTTGAATCAGCCACTCGGTCAGTTCGTGTTCGAGCAAGACCTCCGCCGCTCGGTCGAGGGCATACCCCTTGCCGATGCTGCCGAGATTCAGTTCGACGCCGGCTCGATCGAAGGTCACGTCCGTAGCCTGACTCTCCGAGTCAGGACTCCTCTCGTTCGACCCGACTCGGAGAGTCAGGCTACGAAAATCGACATGCTGCATCCCGACCAGCACGAGCCGCTCGGCCAATTCCAATTCCGTTGGCAAGCGAACTTCTTTTCGACATTGTCGCCACAGCGCGATCAGCGGGCCGGACGTGGGTTCGAAGCAGCCGTCGGTCTCACGCCAAATCTCACGAGCGCGGCAGAGTAACTCAAACAGCCGCTCTTCGACGGTCACCGGCCGCGACGCGGCGACTCGGTTGAGTTGCGACAGTTCGGTGTGCGGCCGATAGACGCTCATCTGATCTTCGAGCAAATGCACGAGGTCGAGCGCCTCGCTCGCCCACCGCAGCGGCTGCCGAGGATCGTCAGGCAGAGCCTCATTGAGGATCACCGCGAAGTCCGTCGCCATCGCCGACGTCGCCAGTCGGACCGTCGCACCGCTGGTCGGCTCGCGACGAGGCTTGTCGGCCTCTCCAAGAATCGCGTCGCCCGCCGCTTCCCCGACAGCGACGATCTCATCGCGCAGAACGCGGCCAGCGAGGAAGTCACGTCGAGTTGCCGATGAGTCGCCCATGCCCATTAACGTAGCCGTCACGCTCCCGCGTGACGAGCCGAGCGTTCTCACGGCATCTGGTGGACATTCCAACGCCCCGATCTTCGACCACGCCGAGACACGTTCCGCTCGTCACGCGGAGCGTGACGGCGACGTTATCGCTCTCGCCACAAAACGTCGTCCGTGATGGCAAGCCGCGCCTGAGTTCCAGCAATGTCCCGCTTGAACCGCACCGCGTCCAACGGGTAGCCGGCCGTCGGCTTGAGTCCCGGGACATGCTCGGCCCAAAACTCGTTGAAGACCTGCATCGACAATTCGCGAACGTACTTGCAGAACAGCGACGCCAACGCGACGGGAAAATTGGCTTCGGCCTTCATTTGAAACCGCAGTTCGGTCGAGCCGACTCGATACACGCTCCGCTCACGCGATTCGCCAACAGAAAAAACCATGCGGTCGTCGAGCACTTCAGCCAAGAGATCGTCGTACCGGTTCCGGCCTCCGTGCTTGTCGCAGATCACGAGCGTCGGCTGCTCGTCGTCCGGGTTCCAGACGGAACGCAACAGATTCAAACTGGTCCGCGACAGTGCGAGCGCTTTGTTGTCGTACTCACGCACGAGGGCGTTGAATCGTTCTGGCTGAACGATCTCGCTGCGGATCGCCTTCAGCGTGACGCCACCGCGGCGACAGCATTCACGCCACTTCGTCGCGATGTCGCCAATCAGCGACGTGTCGACTTCCGTCGGCAACGGCAGGTTTCGGCCAACAAGCCACGGAGGACTTTGAAATTTGAAATTTGAAATTTGGGATTTCAAACCGTCACTTAACTCACCGAGCGTTGCTGGCGAGTTCCCTAACAGCCGCAGCGCGCTGAGCACCGACTTCTCCAACGCCGCCAAGCCCTTGCCCGGCGCGTAAACCTGCTTCGAGTCAGCGATCTGCAATTTGAGAGGTTCTTTGCTCGGAGATTGCTGAGCGACATCGGCCATCGCGGCCCACAGATCGAAGTCTCGCGGCGAACCGGGCACCTCCCAGACCGTGACCGTCACAACCAGCGGGCCGAGGTTCGGGCCGTATCCAGCTTCGTCCATGCCGATCAGCAATCCCACGTTGATTCGTCCTCTCACGTTATCGTCGCAAACTTCGCTGGGGCGCGAGCAAAAGTAAACGAGTTACTCCGTGACTCGAATCGAGTCACGGAGCGACTCGTCTACTTTGCGGCTCACGAGCGACGGCGTCGCGGTCGCTTCGTCACCGGACGAACCGGCGGTGAGACCACCAATTTCAAACCCGGCAAGAGCGGCGTCTCATACGTGTCCAGCGCAGCGACTTCATGAATATCCCAACCGCTGCGAGTTCGCCGATGTACCAACAGCGTTGGCCGTCGTGGATTCTCGCGGATGTCAAACACCCAATACTCCTGAATCGACGGCACTCGCAGGTAGAGTTTCACGTTGCGAAACAAATCTTTGTCGATGTCCTCACCGCGCAGCACCTCGCCAACGATGAACGGTCCTACGGCTCGCCAGTCGTCATCTGGTCCGTCGACATACACCGCCAAGTCCGGTTCCGGAGCGGTCGTCTTTTCCTCGGACGCGACGAACACGCGAGCGCGATTGGTGACGTAGCCGACGATGTCCGGATTGGCTTCTTGATAAGCAAATAGTTGTCGCAAAATGTGCTTCTCAACAATGTCGTGCTCAGGATTTGGCGCGGGGGACACGTACAACCTCCCGAATATGACTTCATAGTCGTAGCCGAGCCGGTAGTCGGCGAGTTCCAATTCTTCGTCGGTGACGGCTCGGCCGTGATCTTTCGGACCGAATCGAAGTGCTGTCGTCAACATGTCACGTTCCTCCACAAGTCACCGCGAGTCTATCGGTGGTGGCAGCGACTTCCAAATGGCGATCAGTCGGCGAGTGGCGCTGCCAGGCGAGAGATCGAGCGACTCAGGCGGCACACATGCGGAGCGATCGCATTCGCGACCAATCGATTGCCGGCGCGATCGACGTGAATCACGTCGCGAGGCAGGAAGCGATCCACACCCCAGCGGCCAGAGGACTCGAACGGCGGGACGAGATCAACGCAGGCGACGCCGGCTTCCTCGGCGACTTGCCGAGTTGCCGCTTGATAGGGGAGTCGCCAAGTCGGTTGATGCAACAACTGTCGTTGATCGGGCCAAACGATGAGGACCACTTCGCTGTCGTGCTGCCGGCACTGGTCGATCATTGCGTGCAGGTTGTCGGCGAAGTCGTCGAGGCTGACTCGCGGAGTCCAGTTCGTATTCGGATCGAAGTAATTCCAGGTCGCCTGTTCGGCCCAGCGGGATTCGTCTTGCGTCTCCTGGTTTCGAGCTGACTGCATCCGGCTTGAGCGCAGCCAGGACAACGTGCGACTGTGATTCAGCCATGCGGTCGCTCGGTGGACTGTCGGCAGCGCGTGTTCTTTGTCGGCGAGGCCGTCCCATCTCCAGCCGTCGTTGTTGCCGAACGTGATGACCGTCAGATGCGGATGCCACTTCTCCAAATCGGCCGCGAGCCGTTGTCGTCCTTGATAGCTCGTATGGCCGGGGATGCCGGCGTTGAGCACTTCCACGTGGGGCACGTTTTCAACGTGCCCGGACCGGACGGGCACGTTGGAAACGTGCCCCACGTCGTCGAGCATCGCCTGCAACTGATTCGGCCAAGCGTCGGCGAAGTCCACACCAAACGCGAACGTCGTGCTGTCTCCCATGCACAAGACTCGAAGATGGTCGTGAGCTTCGCTGACCGAGACCTCACGGCTGCGCATCCGCTGGCTGTTGGACATCACGCCGCCCCACCAGTTGCCACGCTCGGCCGGTGCAACGACGTTCGGCTTCAGCCGCCAAAAACAGGCGGGGTCTGGATCGAAGAGGCTCTGCCCCGGCTCGTTGCCGAGAAACACGATGATCTGCTCAATTTGCTCGAAGCGTTTAGCGACGGTCGATTCCGAGACGAAACAGCGAACCGCGAATTCCACCAGCATCAGCAGCACGAACACAGGCACAACGGCGAACACACAGCGTTTGCCGAAGGAGAGTCGCGGGCGTCGGGCGATCGTCGTGGAAGCGTCCATGCACAATTTCGTGAGCCGAAAAGTGGCGAGAAAGAAACGACCGGGGAATGAATCCAGGAAGCGGCTCGTAGACAGGATTGATACGCGCTCCGTTGAAATCAGGTCAATCCGGGTGTGGCCGTTCTGTGTGCGGAACTTGCTCACGCGATTGAGCCTGACCACAATCCCTCCGCCGTGCTCGATCGCGAACGGCCTCCAACACCTCTCACCCAGTCACCTTTCGGCTTAGGAGTTACACGATGTCCAATACCTCGAAGTCTTCCATCCGCAAAGTCGCCATGTTGTTTTCCGGTGGACCAGCTCCGGCCGCTAATGCAGTCATCTCGACGTGTGCGGCGGCGTTCAATAAGAACGGCATCGAAGCCATCGGCATGAAGAATGGCTATTCCCACTTGGTGGACTTCGATCCGGCTCAGCCCCTGAAAGTGGGCCGCGACTATCTCAAACTCGATTCGGCCACGCTGCGCCGCACACGGAACACGGGCGGCATCTTGATCGGCACGGCCCGCGCGAATCCCGGCAAAGGGGTCGATCACCCCGACGATCTGAAAGACGCCAAGAAGACCGCGAAACTCAAGACCGTGTACGAGGCGCTCTGTTCGATTGACGCCGACGCTCTGATTTCGATTGGTGGCGACGACACCATGCGAACCGCCAACAAAATGAAGCTGTTTCAAGACACCTTGCCCGCCGGCAGCAAAAGAATTCCGGTCGTGCATGTCCCCAAGACGATCGACAACGATTACTTCGGCATCGACTTCACCTTCGGCTACTTCAGCGCCGTCGAAACGATGGCGGCAGAGATTCGCAACTTGCTGGCCGATGCCGAAGCCGTTCGCGCGTATTACATCGTCGAGTCGATGGGCCGCGGTGCCGGCTGGTTGGCTTACGGGGCGGCGATCGCCGGCGAAGCCAGTCTCGTCATCAGCATGGAAGACCTCACCGAAGACATGCTGACCACCGAAGAAACCGTCAACAAAGTCTCCGGTCAGAAGGAGACCCGGAAGGTCATGAAGGTGGATGCTTTCGTCGAGAGGCTGGTCGCACTGATGCGCCACCGCGAGGAACACGAGGGAAAGGAATTTGGCGTCATCGTCATCGCCGAAGGCTTGGCCGAGTTCTACCCCGAAAGCCTGTTGGGAGGCATCGAAATCGAACGCGATCCCTTCGGCCACATTTCGTCGTCGTCGGTCGATCTCGGCAAACGCATCGCCAATCATGCGTCGAAGATGTATCAGGATCAGACCGGCAAAAAACGGAAGATCAACGGTGTGCAACTGGGCTACGAGACTCGTTGCGCACGCCCACAAGCGTACGACGTCATTCTCGGCAGCCAGCTCGGCGTCGGAGCGTATCGCGCCCTGGTTGAGGAAGGTCTCAACGGCGTGATGGTCTCGGTCGAAGGCCAGTTCGATCTGAAGTATGTGCCGTTCGAGCAACTAGTCGATCAGGCCACGCTCAAAACGCTGGTCCGCTTTATTCGCAAGGAGAGCGACTTCTACAAACTGGCTCGCTTCTTAGAATCCAACGTGTCTGATCAGCCGCATTCGGGCCCTGATCGTCGCGCCGGCGGATAATCGTCGCACGGCGACCCGCGCCCCCCATTCCTGGCGAGCGGGGTGGCGTCAGCCACCCGGTGACTTTAACCGCACGACCGGGGGGCTGACGCCGCCCCGCTCGCCTGTCTCACTAGACCGCAAGGATTGATGATTGATGACCGCAACCGTGACCTCTGGTGCTCCTGTTTCTCGACCACATTCGGCGACTTCGCATGTCCCGGATGCCAGCGGCCGCTTCGGTGAGTTCGGCCGGCGGTTCGTCCCCGAAACGCTGATGCAGGCGCTCGATGAACTGACCGTCGAGTACGCAAAGGCTCAAAGCGATCCAGAGTTTCATCGCGAACTCGATGGTCTGATGAAAAACTTCGTCGGCCGCCCCAATCCACTCTACTTCGCCGAACGGCTGACCAAGCACCTGGGCGGAGCGAAGGTCTATCTCAAGCGTGAGGATCTGAATCACTCCGGCGCTCACAAGATCAACAACACGATGGGCCAGGGCCTGCTGACTCGGCGGATGGGCAAGCAGCGAGTCATCGCGGAAACCGGAGCCGGCCAGCACGGAGTCGCGACCGCCGTCGCCTGCGCGCGATTCGGCTTCGATTGCGTCGTCTACATGGGTGAAGAAGACATCCGCCGACAAAACCTGAACGTCTTCAACATGAAAATGATGGGAGCCGAAGTGCGGCCGGTGACGAGCGGTTCGCGCACGCTGCGCGATGCCATCAACGAGGCGATGCGCGACTGGATGGGTTCGGTCGAGACGACGCACTACATCATCGGCAGCGTCGTCGGCCCGCACCCGTTTCCGATGATGGTCCGCGACTTTCAATCGGTGATCGGCAAGGAAGCTCGGCAGCAGTGCCTGGAAATTGAAGGCCGCTTGCCGACCGAAGTCATCGCCTGCGTGGGTGGCGGATCGAACTCGGCCGGAATGTTTTATCCGTTCGTCGAGGATGACTCAGTCGCGCTGACCGGCGTCGAAGCGGGCGGCCGAGGCCCCAAGCCTGGCGATCACGCCAGCACGCTGACCTACGGAAACAAAGGGGTGCTGCACGGCAGCTACAGCTACGTCCTGCAAGACGTCGACGGCCAGACGATGGACGTGCATTCGATCTCCGCCGGCCTCGACTATCCCGGCGTCGGCCCGGAGCACAGCTATTGGAAAGACTCTGGCCGCGTGAATTACGTCAACATCCGCGACGACGAAGCGCTCGCCGCATTCCAAACGCTGGCGAAGCTCGAAGGCATCCTGCCCGCGATCGAAAGTTCGCACGCAATCGCACAAGCGCTCAAGACCGCTGGCCAACGCAGTAAGGATGACATCGTCGTGATCTGCCTCTCCGGCCGAGGCGACAAAGACGTCTATGAAGTCGCCCGGCTGCTGGGGAAAGAAATCTGAGCCCGACGAATCAAGGGAGACGACGAATGACTCCGCGAAGCATTCGTCGTCTCCTTACATTCGTCGGGGACTTTTCATCTGTTGACCCGATCGAAAACTACAACTTCCACGGATCACGCATCGGTCGGCTGAGCAGCTTGTTTGCGTCATCGTCGTTGACGAATCGTTCTTTGACGGGATCCCAATTCAACGGGCGGCGCAGGTCATAACCGATCTGGCCGAGTTCGCAGACTGTCGCGGAACGATGTCCGATCTCGACATCGCAGATTGGTTTCTTGCGCGAGCGAATCGCGTCGATCCAGTTGCGGTGATGATTGTCGGACGGTTCGACATGGAATTCGTTCTCGCCGATCTTCGCTTCGAGAATGTTGGCAGGGTCGGCAGTCAGCTTGCCGCGATCGACTTAGAGCGTCCCCTTGGTTCCTTCAAACGTGCAGCCGCTGGGGCCGCCGTGATACATGACGATGCCGTTGGCGTAGGTGTATTTCAGGCCGGTTCCCGCTTTGCCTTCTGGCGGCTCGATCTTCACCGGGCCGGAGTTGTCCATGCCCAGCGCCCATTGCGCGATGTCGAAGTGATGCGCGCCCATGTCGGCCATCCCGCCGCCAGCGTATTCGCGGTACATGCGAAACGCCGGGAAGTGATTGTGGATTCCCTTCGGGCAGAGGATCTGGTTGTAACCTCGCTCCGGCGACGGGCCGTTCCAGAAATTCCAATCGGTGCCGGTGGGACATTCTTCGGTCGGTAGATCACACGTCACCGCGGGACCGCCGACGCCGACTCGGACTGTCTTGACCTCGCCGATGTATCCGTTGCGGATCAATTCCACCGCGCGACGGAACAAGCCGCCGAACTCGCTGCGCTGTTGGCTGCCGGTTTGAAACACGCGGTCATGTTTGCGAGCCGCTTCGACCATCGCTCGGCCTTCGCTGATCGTCAGCGACAATGGCTTCTCGCAATAGACGTCCTTGCCCGCTCGGCAGGCCATCACGGCGGGGATCGCGTGCCAGTGGTCCGGAGTGCCGATCACGACCGCGTCGATGTCGTCGCGAGCCAACAATTCGCGGAAGTCGTTGTATGTCGCACAACCTTTGTACGAAGCCATGTCCTTCTGCTTGGCGTAGCCCTCTTCGACGATCTGCTTCGAGTTTTCGAGACGCTCTTTGACCACATCGCAGACGGCGATGACCTGCACGTCGTTCTTGCCGACGAAACTCCGCAAGTGCCCGCGCGATTGAATGCCGATGCCGATGAAGCCCAACCGAATGCGTTCGCTCGGAGCGGCGAAGCCCCGTGCTGGAGACGACAGAATCATCGGACTGCAAGCGGCCGCTGCCGATGCGGACAAAAACTGACGACGCGTGAAGGCGGACATAACGGACTCCTCTGCGATGTTGGGGGGGGGTGGGAAGAGCCCGACGAATCGAAGGAGACGACGAATGGGATGCACCTATTCGTCGTCTCCTTCGATTCGTCGGGCTCTTTTCAGTTTCATTTGGATACCTTCGGTGCGCTCTTGAGGTACTTATTCAATCCCTCGGAAGACAGCGACACCGGCGCTCCGCTTTTCGGGATCTCAACACCTGCCGTCCACAGAATGCTGTTGACCAGGAATCGCCGATAGCCCTCCTCGGCCAGGCTGACGTGCAGGTGAGTTCCGGTAAACGTAAAGGATCGGCCACCGTTCGGCCGCGAGTAGAGCCAAGCGACGATCGCATCGTCATTCAATTCCTGTTTGGCCGCTTTCGGCGAGACCGTGCGGAGCAGCGGAGTCACCCCCTTCATCTCCGGGACGAAGCGCAGCTTGAAGAGATAGCCGTCGTCGATCTCAAATGGCGTGATGCCTCGGCTAGTGGGATGCTCGGCAAACGTCGCATACTTGTGGACCCAGTGGGCTCGTTGTGAGTGTCCCTTCTCCCAGGCGGCCCCCATCAAGTCGCGCATGCGTTCGCCGAGATCCTTCGGCACATCCACGAACTGATGCAGACCAACCAGTCCAACTCCTTCATCCGCCAGCTTGCGCACTTGAGCCATGCGATCCGCCGCGAGCAACTGGTGCTTGTCGCCGCCGTCGAACAGAAACACGACCGACTTCGCCCCAGTCAACGTCTCAGGCTTCTTCGGCCAATCCAGCGCGAGCACCGGAAAGACCCCCGGCGTTTGCTGGAGCAAATCACGCAACACGGCACAGCCCGCGACGTATTCATGTTCCCCCGGCTTGAAGGCATTTGAGCCAGCCACCAACACGATCTTCGCCAGCTTGGGATCGTTGGGCTGCACTTCAATCGAGCCAGGTTCCTCAGAATGCACCGGCATCGAGCCGACAAACAAAACAGACACTACGAATAAGCGTAAGATTCGCACGCACCGCATGAGAGAACTCCAATCGAAATTCATTCGGCTGTTGGCCGATCACCGTCAGCCGACAGCCGTGATACCGTTTTAAAAGATCAAGAAAAACGGTATCACGGCTGACGGCGATCGGCTCACGGCTTTCGGCCGGACAAGTGGGGTTATTTCCCGAAGGCTGCATTGGCCGCGTTGACGAACGCGCCGTGACTCTTGCCCCCTTCGCCGGGGAAGCCGGCGTGTTGCACCAGGAAGATCGTGATCAACCCACGCTGCGGATCGATCGTCATGTTCGTGGCGAGTGCTCCGCCGTGGCCGTAGGTCGCGCCGTTGGTCGACCAGCCGATGCCGTAGCCATCTTTGACCGCGTCGCCCGTTTGCTTGCTGGTCATCACTTTGAGCGCCTCGGCGGAGAGATATCGCTTGCCATTCAGTTCGCCCCCGTTGAGCAACATGCGACAGAAAATCGCGACGTCAGCACCGGTCGAGAACAATCCTCCCGCCGGCATCGGATAGCGATTGTCTCGCTTGTTCAACGGATAGATGAGCTGCGAGATCGTCGTCTCCTCCAGCTTCGTCTTATCGGCACTCGGCTTGTACGGCTTCGCGAGCCGCAAGACTTGTTCCTCATTGGGCCAGAACGTCGTGTCCGTCATGCCGAGCGGTTTGAACAGCCGCTGATCCATGAAGTCCTCGTAGCTCATGCCGCTGACGACTTCGATGATCCGCGCTCCCGTGTTGATGCCGGCATTCGAATATTGGTATTTCGTGCCCGGCTCGTGCGTCAGCGGCGTGACCGCGTAGCTGGCGACAGCCTCTTTGAGCGGCAGACTGTCGAGCGTTGGGTTCTCCTTCGCTGACTTGAACGGCATGCCGCTGGTGTGCGACATCACATCGCGAACCGTCACCAACCGCGACGGCTTCTTGATCTCGGCACCATTCGCGCCCGCCACCTGCAACGCTTTGAACTCTGGCAAATACTTCTCGATCGGATCATCGAGCTTCACTTTGCCCTCATCGACCAGCAGCATCAGCGCCGTCCCGGTGATCGGTTTGCTCATCGACGCGATCCAGAACAACGAATCCGGTTTCATCGCCTGCTTCGCGCCAACATCCATGAACCCGACGGCGTCCAGGTCAAGCACCCTGTCTTTGTTGGCCACGACCGTGACCGCACCGGCCAGCGAGCCGCTTTCAACGAACGGCTTCAAAGCACTCGACACGCGCGGCTCGGCAGCCGACGCCGAAAGACCAATCAATAACCACAGACAGAAAGAAAAAGTCAGCCGCACGGGTCTGCTCCTTGAAGAGGGGGCTCAATCGGGGCACGAAACTTAGGCGACCCACGAAACAATCGCCACTGCCAGCAATGGCTCGGCTGATGGCTGTCATTTCAAAATCGAAAGCCACCGTGGCTGGGATAACGGCCATCGGCTTTCGGCCATCAGCCATCGGCCGGACAGTCACCACGGATGCGGTTCCGTGAACACGAATCGCTCACGCGAAACGCGACAGAGATCGAAATCGACAAGCAGTTCGCGCGCGGTGACCGGTTCGCGAGTCGGTCGCAAACCGCACGACCAGGCCAGCAGGCCGATCAGTTGTTCGGCGGACACCCCCTGTTGCCTCAGCGTCGCGAGCCGCGTATCGCCGTGCCGCTTCGCCAATCGCCGCCCATCCGGTCCGACGACCAACGGGACGTGAGCGAACGCCGGCGGAGTCCAACCGAAGGTCGAATAAAGTTCGAGCTGTCGAAACTTGCTCGGCAAGAGATCATCGCCGCGCAGGACTTCGGTGACTCCCATCGCGTGATCGTCACAGACCACCGCGAGCTGATACGCCACCGAGCCATCCATCTTGCCGACGACAAAATCTCCGAGATCACGTCGCACGTTGGTTCGTTGCGGCCCAACCATTCGGTCGTCGAATTCGACATCTCGGTCGGTCGTGCGAAACCGCCATGCAAACGGCCGATCTCCCAACGTGACCGCATCCAGCGCTGATCGATTCTCGCACGTCCCCGGATAGATCGCTCCCTCGTGCTCGATATGCGGCGCGCTGGCAGCGGCTTCAATATCCGATCGAGTACAGGTGCAGGGATAAACTCGCTCGGTACGTTGCAAACGCAACAACGCCTCGCGGTACGACTCGATGCGTTCGGTCTGCACATACGGGGCGTGCGAGCCGCCAACGTCCGGGCCTTCATCCCAATCAAGCCCCAGCCAACGCAGATCGTCAATCGCTTGTTGAGCCGCACCGGCTTTCACTCGCGGCGAGTCGATGTCTTCGATCCGCAGAATCAACCGGCCGCCTCGCGAACGAATCGACAACCACGCCAGCAAGTAAGTTCGCGCGTTGCCAACAT
Organism: Planctomyces sp. SH-PL62; assembly: GCA_945905295.1. Taxonomy (GTDB): domain Bacteria; phylum Planctomycetota; class Planctomycetia; order Planctomycetales; family Planctomycetaceae; genus SXKJ01. The sequence continues at coordinate 19,773 of CAMDPX010000090.1, forward strand.
GCTGTACTCCGGTTGGCGAGGGAGCAAGCCGACCGACAACTTTGACGGACGAGACGTCATTCAACAAAGTGGCTTCCTTTGTCTGCTCGGCTACACCCACAAATATCGGTCGTCGTAGGCAATGCCATGTTTGTCGAGCAATGCGACGAATTCGTCTTGGAAGGCTTGGCGGCCGTGATGTTCATTTTGGGTCTGAATGTAATTGATCACGCGCGGCTCGACCGACTTACTGACGCTGAAAGCTCCGTAGCCTTCCTGCCATTGAAAATGTTTCGCGCCGGGAAAGCTTTCGTGAATCCAACGGCTGGAGTTGGCCTTGAGCGTTCCTGCCATCTCGGCCAACGTCACGGTCGCGTTGAGCGACGCCAGAACATGCACATGATCTTCGATTCCACCGGCCGCGAGCAGTTTGCATTTCTTGTTGTCGAGGATTCCGCCCAGATAACCATACAACCGATCCTGCCAATCCGGTTGGATGACCGGCTCGCGATGTTTCGTAGCCCACACGAAATGCACCTGGTTCGAGATGTAGCTCGACATGAGAAGCGTCTCCGTTGCAAAAGGGGGTTCGAAATTATCAACAAGCAAGATCGTATCACACGCCCGCCACGCCACGAGGGTCCGAAGAACCGACGAATTGAGGGGCCGAAGAACCGACGAGTTGAGGTCCGAAGGACCGGCGAATTGAGGTCCGAAGGACCGGCAGGAAATAGCCCCGCCCGTCAGGGCCGGGAAACGGTCAACCACCGCGCGCGTTGAGGTCCGAAGGACCGGCACACCGTCCGGCGTGTTGATTCAATACCAACGCGTCCAACCAACGACGGTCGGCACGCGAATGTGCCGGCCCTCCGGGCCTCAAACGAATTGAATGGCCCTCCTTCCCCGGCCCTGACGGGCCGGGCTATTTCCTGCCGGCCCTCCGGGCCTGAATCATCCGGCCCTTCGGACCGGTGCGTGTCAGGTCCGAAGGACCGGCAGGAAATAGCCCCGCCCGTCAGGGCGGGATGGCCCACGGTCAACCACCGCGCACGTTGAGGTCCGAAGGACCGGCACCTGGGCTGGTACGTTGATTCAATTTCATGGTCCGTTCGATGACGCACGCCCTGACCGTGTGACATGTGAATGTGCCGGCCCTCCGGGCCTCAAACCAATTGGATGGCCCTCGTTCCCCGGCCCTGACGGGCCGGGCTATTTCCTGCCGGCCCTCCGGGCCTGAATCGCTCGGCCCTTCGGGCCTGCATGTGTCAGGTCCGAAGCTTGTGTGTCGTGCTACTTGCCGAGCAACATCGCCTTCTCGGGGTTGTTCTTCCAACCGAACTTGGTGGCGAATTCGGCGGGGGAGTAGGTGTGTTGGGAACCGTCGTCGTGCAGGGCGACGTAGACGATGTGCTCTTCGATGCCGGCGTTGACTTGGTAGTGGCCGGTCGGGCCGATGCAGAGCCGATGGCCGCTCGTCAGCCACGGCAACAGGATTCCCAGACGGCGGTTCGTGTCCACGTCAAAGCCGACCAGGCCGTAGTGGCCGTCATGTCCCAAGAAGCGGCGGTTGTCGGGATGCCATTGCGCGGAGCGTCCCAGGTATTGGCCCAGTAACCGCCGGTCCTGCGCATCATGGCCTCGGACAAACGTCGAACCCATAAACTCTCGCACGAGCAATCGCTGCCCGTCGGGTGACGTGTTGAGGAAATAGGATTCATATCCAAACTTCTCGTCCGGTCCCAGCAGTCCCGTTTCGATGTCTAGCAGCGCGATTTGCCCGCTGAGTCCTACCCAGAGGCGGCGACTGTCCGCCGTCCAAGCGAGTCGCACTTCAGGACCACCACGAAACACGCTGAACGGTTCGCGGAGCTTATGCGTGGCGACCAGTTTTCCCGTTGCTGGATCCCACAGGCGAACCTGTTTGTCCTCGGCCAACGTGGCCAAGCGCGTTCCATGGGGTGCCCACGCAATCGCTCCGATGGAACCAGGGTGTTCGGCCAGTTGGTGTTCGAGGCGACCGGTCACTGTGTTCCAAAGGCGAACACATTTGTCAGTCGCTCCCGTGGCCAACCATTTTCCATCAGCGGACCACGCGGTGTGCATGACTTTACTTGGTCCGTGGGACAGTTCATGACGCAACAATCCCGTTTGTGGGTCCACGATCGCCATCGCTGGTGCTGGATAGTTCATCATGACGGCCAGCGATTTGGCGTCGGGAGAAGGGAACAGCCAATAGAGACTCCCTGATACTCCCGCAAAGAACGGCATCTGCATCTGACGCAGGTGAGCTCCCGTTTGTGCGTCGGACACAACCACATGACCGACCGGTCCCGTCTGAAAAACTTCGCGTCCATCTGCCGAGAGTGCGGCGTGCAGATCGTCATGCCTGTAATTGGCTCGTTCCGGTCCTTCGCGGAGCTTCTTGCCGGTCGTGGTGTCAAAGAAGTGCAAGCGGCTGTCGTAGGCGACCACCGCTTCCCGACCGGAAGCGAACGACGCGATCGCGCGTTCTCGCTCGTGGTGAGGCCGAAAATCCTGATCAAACCGAACCAGCACTTTGCCAGCGATGGCATCCACCACACACGACGGTTCGGTGCCGTCTTGAGCGACCAAGAGACGTTGGCTGTCGGGGAGCCAAGCCAAGCCTTGAGCGGAATCCGCCACCACTTTCACCGAGGGAACGGTGTGTTGCACGGCGAGCGTTTGCGCATCGCGAATGACCAAATCCCCAGAGGCCATGCGCATTGCCAACCAACGACCATTGGGTGACCACTCCAGCGATTCGGTGTTGGCCATATCGACCTCGCGCAGCAGACGCAACGTCTGCGTGTCCCACACCCGCAGATGTGTCCGGTGCAGGCAAGCCAGTTCGCCGCCGCTCGGAGACCACGCCATTCCGGCTCCGAAATTGTCTGTGAACGGCGACCGGGTCGTTCCCGTCATGAGGTCAACGATCATCCAACCGGGAGCGGAATTGTAACTGATCGCTAATTGCTTGCTGTCCGGTGAGAACTTCACTCGCCTGGACACGGATGAGAAAATCGGGATGACCGAGACCAACGCGCCCGTTTCGACGTTCCACACTCGGGCCGTGGATCGGTCTTGCATCACATGGTCGCAAGCCGCCAGCCAGTGACCATCCGGCGAGAAATCGAGCGACCGAATATGACCATTGCAGCCGGACAAGATGCGTTGAAAGTGGCCCTGTCCGTTCCACAAGCTGATGCGGCCATGTCCGTTTCCGACCGCGATCACGTCACCCTGCGGATTCACGGCAATGGAACTGTTCCGGTAGTAGGTATGGATCCCGGCTAGCTCGACTGACCAACTGCGAAGACCGGGGATGCTTTCCGGTCGTGACACCAAAGCTCTTGCCCAGAGGGGATCGCCGCGTCTGACAAGGAGCGGTTGATCCAACGGTCCCGTCGCGTGAGTCGGATTGATTTCCTGGAGCACACGAAAGCCGGTGTAAACAGTTGGCTTGAACGACGAGTAATCAAAATGGCCCCAATCGGGATGCGCGCTCGCGCGCGTTGAGCCCCAACCTTGACCCTTGATGACGCGTGCGCCGTAGGCATTGGAATCGTTGAAGGCGAGCGGGTGCATGAGTTCTGGCAACAACGCTCCCTGCACATGCTCGCAGACATTCCCCAGCATGTCATGCAAGCCAAACGCATTGGGCTTTTTTGTACCAACCGGACGCACGAGACCAGCGCGGCCTGATGGATCCTGTAGTTCGATGGTCCAGGCATAGTCGGCGATGTCTTGCGGCAAGGGGCCGAAGACGTGCTTGTGAACGCTGCCCGCGCGGCAAGCGTGCAGCCACTCAGCTTCGTTCGGCAGGCGATAATGCTCGTAGTGCCCCGATTTATCGGGTCGTTTCGCAGCGCTGGGTTGTTTCCCGTCGGGCGTCGGCTTCCCATCGACCGTATGAATGCGGTCACTACGAGCGCTTTCGGTCAGCCACACACAAAACGCCGCCGCATCACGATGCGTCACCTGCGTGACCGCCTCATTGGGGTCGGGCTTCCAGGGAGGATTGCGCCAATTGATCTTGGGATCGTGTTGGCTGTTGAGGCCGACGCCTCCAACTCCGCTGGTCTCGGCATCGGTCTTGTAGCCCGTGGCTTCCACGAACTGGCGGAATTGATCCCACGTCACTTCGGTCGTGCTCATGGCGAAAGGCTTCGCGATGCGGAAGCGGCGCACCGGCATGTCCGGTTCGATGGCGGGATCATCGGGGCGCGTGAAGACTTTGCGGAACTCACCCGGCGGGACCAGCGCGAACGTCAATCCCAACTCTTTGCGAGCCGACTCTTCGATGACCGGCCGCTTCAGGTAATCGGCCCAGAGCTTTTGCCGGTCGGTGGCTTGCTGCGGTTCACACGGCGCGACCACTGGCGGCGGAGCACCGGCTGGCAACTCCCACTTCGGCAGAGGATCGCTTTCATCCAGATTGAGTGGCGGCAACGGCGGCAGCGGTTTGCCGGAGGCCAGTGTTGAGGGGGCTGGTGTCGAGGTCGCCGACGGGAACTCTTTGATCTCGATTTTCCGAAATTGAACCAACGTCTGGTTGTCATGATGCTGAAGCACCAAGTGGCCCTTCAGACGTCGATCCGATCGCTTCTCCGAATAGAGCGCTGTTTGCTCGCCGTTGACCAAGACACGCAGTTCCGACGCCTGCGCGATGATCTCCAACGTGAGCCAAGCATCGGGAGTTGCCGTCACAGAACTGGGTTGAGCCAGTCCGTAGAGGCTACCCAACCTTTGTTGCTCAGGGCGGAACGTAATCTGAGCCTCATAATCACCGATCCCCACAACGGGCTTCGCCGCGCGGAAGTAAAGCCCGCTGTTCCCGGTGGCGTTGATCCGGCACTCCGCCCGCAAATGGAAGTTCTCGTAGTCGTCTCGCTGGCTGTAGAGATAATCGGTGACTCCACCACAGGTCAGCGCGCCATCGACGACTCGCCAATTTCCGACGCCGCCATTCGCGACCGACCAACCAGTGAGATCCTGGCCATTGAACAGCGGGACGAACTCTGGCGGCTGCGGCCTTGTTGGAGGCGGCTCATTCGTTTGAGTGATCTCAATCTTCGACCCTTCCGGGACTTTGATCTCGGTGACGGTGCCGTCCTTGCTCGTGATCTTGATGATGATCACGCCGAACAGAATCAACGCCGCCAGTCCGCCGAGCAGCAGGCCGATCTTGCGTTTCGGCGGCTTCGCGGGAGGTGCCGGCATGACTTCCGTGACGCTGGAACTGGACTTCGAGAATGACGCGGTCGGAGTCCGGACGTCGGTCGCCGTTGCCTCGTCACGCGAGGCTTCGGTGCGACGGGTGAATGGTTCCAGCGCGGTGATGAGTTCGGCGGCGCTCGCAAACCGGTCTTCGGGTTTCTTCGCCAGCAGTCGTTGGAAGAGGACATTGAGCTCGGCGGGGACGCTGTGGCGAAGCGTCGTCAGATCGGGCGGTGCCGTCTCCGAGTGCTGCTTCATGATCTGCAGATGTGAGCGATGGAGCCCCCTGTCGAACGGGGCCTTGCCCGTCAGCAAATAACCGAGTGTGCAGCCCAAGGAGTACAAGTCCGCTCGCGCATCGACCGAGCGTGGATCGTCCCACTGTTCCGGAGCCATATAGTCGGGCGTTCCGAACAACTGGCCCGAAGCGGTCAGCCCGCCGCCGTCATTGCCATCGCCCCCCAGCCGCGCCAGACCCAGGTCGAGCAACTTCACTTGACCGCTCGTCGTGATAAACAGATTCGACGGCTTGATGTCGCGATGCACCAAGCCATGCTCGTGAGCGTGCTGCAAGCCTTGAGCCGCCTGACGAATCACCTTGCACGCATCACGCACCCCCAGCACGCCGCGGTCTTTGACCAAGACCGACAGGTCGGAGCCATCGAGATACTCCATGACGAGGTAATGCGTCCCATTCCACTCGTCCGCGTTCGTCGCTTTGATGATGTGCGGGTGATCGAGCTTGCCGACCGCCTTCATCTCCTGTCCGAATCGGGACAACGCGGCGGCATTCGACGCGAATCCCGGCGGCAGTACCTTCAAGGCAAAGGTCTTGTCGAGCTTGGTATGCCGAGCCTCGTAGACCGCTCCCATCCCTCCTTGTCCCAATTTGCGAACCAGCAAATAAGGCCCCAGCTTCGAGCCGATTGTGATCTGGGTCAGGCTTCTCACATTCTCCTCGAAAGCCTCCTCACCGGATTCCGTGACCGTCTTTTCCACGAATGTGTAGGCGTCGGTCTCGTCCGCGGATCGTCCCCTCGGTGCCAACGGCGAACCGGTCGCCACGGGGGGGAACCTTTCGAGCTTCGGTGGCGGTTTGTCATCAGACTCATTCATGAATTCGTCTCACCGAATCCGGTTTTCAAAAAGAGCACTCCACGACGCCGATGAATTGGATTTTCAATCCGCTGACCAGAAACAGGTTACTCAATTCCTCGGCTTTCGACACGACCACGACAAAACCGCGAGTGAGAATACGCGAATCGCATCGAGCACTCCGATCAAGCTCCTACTTCGACTGTCTGACTTTTGACCCCAACGGCCTCGTGCCGTTGGTGAAACAGATGGTGAGCTAGTTGATGTCGTTCCAATTCCCCCCAACTCTCCCGTTCCTCCGCCGAAGGCGGAGGAACGGGAGAGTTGGGGGCATTGGTGGGTACTTGCTTGTTAGCTCTCCATCGTCTTCACCATCCGGGCAAGGGGCCTGTCGGTTTAATCGAAGCGTGTTCGCGTATAAGCGTCCAAATTGCAGGTCACTTCAAAAAAATGTCATTCGGACGCTTAAAGTGCCAAATTCAAATTAGTGTAAATGTACTGAACAGGGCTTCTTTCCGATTAAACCG
>CAMDPX010000091.1 GCA_945905295.1 Planctomyces sp. SH-PL62
AGCGCCGGCCCACCGCAGACTCGTATGCCGGGTTCTGGTGGGCCGGCGCTCGAAGCGAGCTTGTCCCACCCTACATTGGGTTCTGGTGGGCCGGCGCTCGAAGCAAGTTTGTCCCACCCTACATTGGGCTCAGGTGGGCCGTCGCTCGAAGCGAGCTTGTCCCACCCTACATTGGGCTCAGGTGCCTGACCCCTGTCCGATCTCGCGTTGGACTTTGACGGTCACGCGGAGTTTCGTGGGTCTGACTTTGCCGACTGTGCCGATCGAGCCGGTCGCTGCAACTCTTCACATCGCGTTGAGACTGCATGTCTTCGCGGTGGCAACGATTGATCGCGTTGCTCCGGTATTGCCGAACGTAGGCATCGCAACGGCCGAGTGAGGATTGAAACGGTTTTGCCGAAGAGTTGTCGAATATGACCAGTACGGATTTTCGAGGTGGTAGCGCCTCGCACGGTCATGACGACAATTCCTAGTAGTCCCGTATTGATCTCTGGGTAGCCGCACTCGCCAGAGTGCGGGGTGTCAGCCAAAAGCCCCGCGTTCTGGCTAACGCGGCTACCTCAATTTCTCTGCGAGCCTACTCAGATCCGCGAAAGGATTCTCGGCTGTGAAAATTACCTCATGGATTGAGCGTATTGGTCAGTCACTCACACGCAGTTCTCGGCGAAAGACCGATCAGCGACGAGACATCGCCCTGGCCGGGGAACGGCTGGAGGAGCGGTCGCTGCTGTCCGCCCAGGCATTCTTCTCGAACGGTGAGATCGACGTCGTGCTCGGCCCGACCGACAGCGTCGCCGTGTCACAAAACCCGGTGGTTCCCGGCACCGTGCAGATTCTGATCAACGGCACTCCGGCCACATCGTTCCCAGTCGTCTCCGCCAGCGCGGTCACGAAGGTGTTGATCACCGGCGGCGACGATGCGAATCGGATCGACCTGACCGGCATCACGGCGGCGGTCTTCAATCACCCCGCATTAAGCATCGAGGCTCACGGCGGCAACGGAGCGGACACGCTGTTGGGCAGCGACAGTCTCGCCGACAGCCTGGATGGCGGACACGGTGCTGATTCGATTGATGGCAATGGCCTCAACGACACGCTGCTGGGGGATGACGGCGACGACACGATCAACGGCGGAGACGGCGACGACAGCATCAACGCCGGCGACGGACAAGACGTCGTCGATGGTGGCTTGGACAACGACACGATCAATGCCGGCAGCGGCCAAGACTCGGTCGATGGCTCCGCTGGCACGGACAGCATCAATGGCGATGACGGCGGAGACACACTACTCGGCGGCGACGGCATCGACATCATCAACGGCGGACAAGGCAACGATTCGATCGACGGTCAGAACGATGGCGACTCGATCTTCGGCGGTTCGGGAAATGACACGTTGCTGGGTGGCTCTGGTACGGACTCGGTCGATGGTCAGGGGGGCAATGATTTGGTGTTCGCCGAAGCGGTTGCTGGTCAAGCCACGATCAGCACCACGCTCACGTCCTCGACCGTCTTGTCCACGAACTTTGACACGGGCGTACCGCCGCAATTTTCAGGGATCACGACCACCGCCGCCGTCCAGGGCTATGCGGGACTCGGTACGGCACCGAATGTTTTCGCAATGAACCTGCTGCAAAATGACAGCGGAGGAACACGCGGGGCTCCTGGCTCGATCCCGACCAGTCCCACGACTGTGACACTCACGAATTTACCCACGCATACCAGCATCGACATCAACTTTCTGCTGGCGATCATCAACAGTTGGAATGGTCTCAACGCCGCCAACTTTGGCATGGACTTCTTCAACGTGCGTGTGGATGGGACGCTGCTTTTCCATGAGAGCTTCGACAACGTCAGCGCGGCGGGTATCGATCAAGGTTATGTCGCTCCGCCCGGCGTACAAATCACGCCCCGTCCGCTCACGGACCTGGGGTTCCCGTCACCCAGCACCATTTTCGATAGCGCGTGGGATCTCGGTTTGGACCCGCTGTTTGACAACATCCCTCATACCGCCAGCACATTGACGATCGACTTGTTTGCCGACGGACCTGGCTACGAAGGAAGCGACAGCGAGTCCTGGGGCATCGACAATTTCGAGGTGATCCTCAACGGGATTCCAATCATCACGACCGCCGTCTCTAACGACACGTTGCTGGGAGGCGCTGGCAACGACACGCTCAACGGAGCCGACGGCAACGATTCGCTCAACAGTGGTGCGGGCGAGGACGTGCTCGACGGTAAGAATGGCGATGATTCCATCCTGGGCGGCGCGGGAAATGACTCCATCTTCGGTGGTGCTGGAAACGATACCGTTCGCGGGCAAGCCGGAAACGACACAATCTTCGGAGGTGGCGGAGCCGATGAACTCAATGGCGACGCTGGCCAAGATCTGATCAGCGGTGGTGATCCCCAGGTTTCGATTGACGACGTCGTCGTCACCGAAGGAACCGGTGGGATCACCAACGCGGTGTTCACGCTCACGCTCAGTTTCGCCAGTCAGTTGCCCGTGACGGTGTCAGTCTCCACGTCGGATGGCACGGCCACCCAGGGCAGCGACTACGGTGCGCTGGCGAACGTGCCCGTGACGTTCGCGCCCGGCGTGACCACTCAAACGGTCTCCATTCCCATCACCACGGACAACGTGATCGAACCGGACGAAACGTTCTTCGTCAATCTGTCCAATGCGATCAACGTGTCGATCTTCGACGGGCTGGGGCAAGGGACCATTCTGGACGACGACAATCCCGGCCCAGACGTCAGCATCGGTTTGAACTTCACGGGCTCCACCGCCAACAACAGCGGTTTCATTCCGCCCGACACGATGGGCACCGTGGGACCGAATCACATCGTCGAAATGCTCAACGGTGCGTTTTCGATCTACAACAAGACAACCGGCGCAGTCTTGCAACGGACGACCTTGGATCAATTCTGGATAAGCACCGGCGTGGCCGGTCCGTTCGGCACGTTTGATTCGCGAATTGTCTTCGACCCCACATCGCAGCGATATTTCGCGATCGCCGAGAATGTCGGCCCTGGCCCCAACGGCGGCGGCAACTCCATCTTCGTGGGCGTTTCGATGACTTCAGACCCGACGGCCGGCTTCCGTGCCACTCGGTTTGTCGCCGACTCTTCCGGGCAAGCGTTTAATGACTATCCCACGATGTCCATTGACGCGGACGGCATGTATCTGGCCACCAACAATTTCGGAGCGGCTTCGTTCGATGTCTCGATCTTCTCGATCCCCAAAGCGGATCTGCTGTTGCCAATCCCTTCGGTGGCGAACATCAGCCGATTCGAGAATCTGAATCCCAATCTGTTTGGCGATTCGATCCAAGCCGCGCTGGATTTCGGACCCTCCGATGGACAAGCCGCACTGTTGTCGGTCGGCAATGGCAATCTGGTCCGCACCAACATCCTCGGCGCGGGTGGGGCGGGAGCCACTCTGCAAGCGCCCACACCCATCGCGGTCAATCCCTTTCAGCCAGCGCCCGATGGCGATCAACCAGGCGTCGGTTCGCCTCAGATTGAGAACGTCACTCCGCGCTTCACCGGCAACGTGGTGGAAGTCGGAAATAGCCTGTGGGGAGCCCACACCGTCTTGGACAACGCGACCGGGAACTCGGCGATTCGCTGGTACGAGATTGATGAAGTCACCAATGCCGTTTTGCAGCAAGGCGAGTTCGGCGATCCGACAATGGACTACTTGGATCCGTCGATTGCCGTCAACGCGGCCGGCACCGTGGTCATTGGCACGACGGGCACCGGGACCGGTCCCGGCGAGTTTGCCAGCACCTACGCGTTCGTCGGACAAACGACGGCGGGTGTCACCACCTACGGACCACGCATCTTGCTGCAGGCGGGCAACGACGTTTACTTCCAGGACTTTGGCTCAGGCCGCAATCGCTGGGGTGACTACAGCGCGACGGTCGTGGACCCCAGCAATCCGACCTCGTTCTGGACCTTTCAAGAGTTCGCCGTCGACAACGTGACTTGGGGCGTTCAAATCACGCAATTGATCGTGACCCCAATGGCTCCGCCACCGCCACCGCCACCACCGGTCGTGGCCCTCGCTGGTGACACGCTGACGGGTGGAGACGGCAATGACACGCTGCTGGGGTCTGAAGGAGACGACCTCATCAACGGCAGCGGCGGCAATGACTCGATCGTTGGCGGCGGTGGCAACGACTCCATCACCGGCGGAGCCGGCAGCGATCTCTTGGATGGCAGTGCCGGAGACGACACCTTGAGTGGCCAAGGTGGCCCAGACACCTTGATCGGCGGCGAAGGGAACGACACCTTCCAATGGAACATCGGCGATGGCGACGACGTTGTCAGCAGCCTGAACGGCTTCGATCAGATGCAAGTCACGGGAACCGGTGCCGTCGATATCGTCTCGATCAGGAAGCTCGGACCGCGCATTCAAGTCGTCTCCGGCGGCAACGTGCTGACCGTCAACGCGGACATCCATGTCATCACGATTGACTTGGGCAACGGCGATGACCTGGCCACGGTGGGCGATCTCGCGGGAGTTTCGCTGACCGTGCTGACCATCAACGGCGGCGACGGCAACGACACTCTCGACGCGAGTGCCGGCGTGTTGGGTGATGTGCGACTGCGACTCAACGGAGATGCCGGCAACGACCGGATCATCGGCAGCGTCAACGACGACACGATCGATGGCGGAGCGGGCAAAGACACGCTGCTCGGTGGAAGCGGCCACGACACTCTCTTCGGCGGCGCGGACAACGATGCGCTCAACGGCGGCAGCGGCGACGACTCAATGACCGGCGACGACGGGAACGACACGCTCGCCGGCGGAGACGGCAACGACACGCTGCGAGGTGGACTCGGCAACGATTCTCTCAACGGCCAGGCCGGGGCGGACACCATCGAAGGGAACGAAGGACGCGACACTCTTCTGGGGGGTGAGGGCAACGACTCGCTCGATGCCGGTGACGGCAAGGACTTTCTCACGGGTGGCAACGGCGACGATACGCTCGACGGTGGCCGCAACGACGACACGATCTTCGGAGATGCCGGAGCGGACACGATCCGCGGTAATCACGGCGTTGATTTGATCGACGCCGGAACGGGGAACGACACGGTCAGCGGTGGCGACGGCAATGACGCCATCACCGGAGGCGACGGCAACGATCTGCTCACCGGAGCCGATGGCAACGACATCGTGAATGGCGCGGCGGGCAACGACACGCTCACCGGCGGCGACGGAAATGACAACCTTGCCGGAGGCGGCGGCAGCGACATCGTGCTCGGAGACGATGGCGACGACACCATCAATGGCAACGGCGGAACCAATATCCTGGCAGGCGGCCAAGGCAACGATTCGATCTTCAGCCTCCCCACCGACATAATCAACGAGAACTTCGTGCTCTCGAATGATCTGCTGAAGAAGTTAGATCTGCTGTAGTAAAAAACAAATTGGCGAGCGGGGCGGCGTCAGCCCCCCGGTACGTTCTTCACGGAACCGAGGGGCTGACGCCGCCCCGCTCGCCTGACGCATTTGTGACCACGCGAAAATTGCCGAAATCGAATTGACACGATTTTGCGTTTCGGTCTATCACTCGCCCGTTGATTTGGCTCTGCTCAATTCAGCGTCCCATCTGCCCCTCCCTTCCGCCCGTTCCGGGCTTCCCTCCCAGTTGTGTGCCGAAAATCATTTTGTCGCGCGACCGCCTCTCCCCATCACCCTTCCCACTCGAGTCCGCCTCCCTGCACTCCCTTCGTGACGGCCTTCGTCCGTCGAAACCTTCGTCCATTTTTTCAGGGACCATGCCATGTACTCCAGCCCCCTCCGTCCCGACTTTTCCTCGACGGCAGCAGTCGCCGGCCGACTCCCCGCCACTCCCCGCGTGTTGCTGTGCGTCTCCAACCCAACGGTCCGGACTGCGATCGAACAGGCGGCAGGAACGATTCTCTCCGCCGAATCGAACCGCCCATTGGATCAGGCCGCCAATCTGCTGCTCCGCGAGCCAACGTCTCTGGTCATCATGGATGACGAGACGTTGCACGCCGCCGCGAATTCCGACGCCGGCTCGCGACCGATCCGCGACTTCTCCGCCGCACTGCTGGGCAACAGCGGATGCACGCAGTTGCTGTTGATCTCTGCCGCGAACGACAGTCATTCGCTCCCGGTCGGGCTGCGATCCGAAGAGATCGCCGCGCGGCTGACCATGCTCGACCATCACGAGTTCTCCACCTCGGCATTGCAGTCCCTCATCGCGATGGCGATTCGCCACGCCGAATCACACCGATCGCAACAACACGCTGCCCATCCGCAATCGCTGTCGCAGACGCATTCGCTACGCGAAGTGCTCGGCGGCAGCCCGCGCATGCTGAAGTTGTTCGAGTCCATCGACTCTGCCGCCGCGTGCGACACCCCCGTCCTGATCTGCGGCGAGCCCGGTACGGGAACCAGCCTGCTGGCCAACGCGATCCACGACGCCTGTTCGCGATCGGCTCAGCCGTTCGTCCGAGTTCACAGCCGCTCGCTCACAATGGAACAACTCAACGACCTGCTCTGCGTTGATGTCTGCGACACCGAAGTCACCACGCTCTCGATCGACACGCCGACTCGTCCGGCGGGCGGAACGCTGTTCCTCGATGAGTTCGACGAGTTTCCGGTCGCGTTGCAAAAGCCGCTCTGCCGATTCGTCGCTCGGCAACAAGAACTGGCCGATGGCTCACAAGGCCGGCATCGCTCGATCGTCCGCATCATCGCGTCGACGCATCAGAACTTTGATCTGCCGACTCGGCAAACGCTCGGCTTGGAAATCCTCGTCCGCGGTTTGAACGCCGAACGGCTGCTCGTGCCGCCGGTTCGCGAACGCCCCGAAGACATCGCTCCGCTGGCCGAACAATTCTTCATCCGCTGGGCGCTGCAAGAAGATCAACCCCGCCCGCGATTGACCCGCAACGCGCTGGAAGCTCTCAAAGAACACCTCTGGCCCGGCAACCTCTGCGAGCTCTACACGGTCTTGCGAAACACCGCGATCCTCGCCAAAGGGAACGACATCACCGCCGACATGTTGCGGCCGTGGCTCGCCAAGTCCGAGATCATCGAAGGGAATGAGATCCCGCGCATGACGCTCGCCGACATGGAGCGACAACTCATCGAAACCACGTTCACACGCTGCGGCGGTAACCGCGAGAAGACCGCCAGTTCGTTGGACATCGGCCTCCGCACACTCTCCGGCAAGCTGCGCGAATACGGCTACCCCCCGCGCGGCGGGCCAGGCTCGAATCTCAAAGCGGCCTGATGAAGAGGGGCTAGGGGCTAGGGGTTAGTGAACCGCGTTGGCCTCCTGTTTCCTCATTTCTAGCCCCCAGTCCCTAGCCCCTAGCCCCTACTTCACCATGGACGAATTGCGACGACACGCGGCCCCACTCGTCGATCGTTGGCAGCGACTCGCTCGCAGCCAACGCATCGCGATGATTGCCGTACTCATCGCCAGCGTGGCCGGGTTCTTCTTTCTGTTGAATCGCTCGGCTGAAACCTGGCAGCCGATCGCCGATGGCCGCGAGTTCTCCACATCGGAACTCGCCGCCATTCAATCCGCTTGGCGACAAGCCGGCCTCAAATCGTTTCGCCGCGACGCTCGCCGATTGCTCGTGCCGTCGGCGGATCTGGCCCGCTATACCGCCGCGCTTCCGAAATCGCAGCGAGACGACAGCGACTCCGGTGACGAACGAGGTCCAACCATCGCCAAGGCCAACCTCTTCACCAGCCACGAGCAGCTCGAGCAAATCAAAGACAACGACCTTCGCGCCACTTTGCGGCGACACCTGAAGGCCATCCCGGCCATCGCCGACGCCGACGTGATTTGGGCACGCGGCAAAGGTCGCTCCGCCTTCGCCAGCCGCTCCAAAGTCACCGCCACCATCAACGTCCTGCCGCGAGACGGACACGACCTCACCCCCGAACTCGCACAGTCTCTCCGCACCGCGGTCGCCGGCATGATCCCGGACCTCAGTGCCGAGGACATCGTCGTGCTCGACCAATCGACCGGCCTCACGGTCTCCAACGACTCCGAACAACTGATCGGCGAACAACGCCACCGCCAACAAGAGCGACTCGCCCGACAACTCGAATCGCGAATCGCCGCCGCACTCGCACATTTCCCGGATGCGACCGTGCAGGCCAAGCTCGTGGAAGTGACTCGTCTACCCTCCCCCCGACACGTCGTCGCCAAGCCAACCTTCGGCTCAACGGTCGTCTGGACATCGGACGCCCCCGACAACCTCGTCGAATTCTCGCCGCTCACCGACGACGACGCACCACCACAGCCGACGACGATAGACGCCGCCAGTTCCTGCGCGTGGCACATCACCGTTCAAATTCCCCAAACCTCGTTCGAGGCCCACGTCGTCCAACAATCGCTTTCCGCCGAACATCGCACCAAACACTTCGATGAACTCTGCGATGCGGAATATGCTCGTCTGCGACAACTCGTGCGGAACCAGTTGCCGCCCGATGCCACACTCGCCGAACTGTCCATCGAACCTCGTGCCGTCACCACGGCAGCGACTCCGCTGTCCACACCGTTCGCCGCCTGGCCACACGCCATCTGCGGATTTCTCGCCGTCCTGTGCCTCACCGTCGCGACACGTCGCCGTCGACCGGAAGGCTTCTGCCCTCCGAACGATCGTCCCGTCGAACACTCAACTTTGAATGCCGACTCTCTGAGCGGACAGACGCCACTCGCTCAGAAGCCCGTCGACACACTCATCGCACCACCAACTCCGATCGAATCGCTCACCGACCTGGCTCGCCTGCAACAACTCGATCCACAGACGCTGGCGGACGCGCTGCGGCAAGAGCGTCCGCAAGCCATCGCCGTCTTGCTGACTCGTTTTTCAACGCGACTCGCCTCCGCCTGTCTGTCGCGATTCACCTCTGCCTTGCAGACCGACGTGATTCGCCGTCTCAAGTCGCTCGGCGAAGTCCCGGACGAACTCGTTGTGGAAATCGTTCGCTCCGTCTGCCAACGCCTGACTCCTGCGACTGAGCCGATCCCCCACGAACCGACCAACCGCATCGCCCATCTGCTCCCCGAAACACCGACGCCGAGGGTCTTCGCATGACCACCTCCGCACGAATTCTCAAAGCCGATCGCGCCAACGCTTCCGACAGCCGAGTCACCCTCTGCAACTTGTCCGATAGACCCGTCTCGCGATTCGCGGCGTTTGATTTCGAGCCGCTGTCATTGCCAGCCAGCGAGCCTCATCGTGCTGTCTCACGAGTCGATGCCCGCGTGCAAACTGCGCTCGCCGCTCTGCACGTCGCCACCGAGCAATTGCACGCCCAACGCGACCGATGGCTCGACCAGTGCCAGACCGAGACGGTCCGCCTCGGCGTGGCCATCGCCGAGCGTCTCCTCCAGCGCACATTGGCCACTCACCCCGAAGCCGTAATCGACTTGGTTCGCTCCGCCCTCGAATGGTCCGTCGGCGCGGATCATCTGAGCGTCCGCCTTCACCCCGCCGACGCCGAACTCGTCACGTCGGCCTCCGCCTCTCTGCAAACCGAAGCCCGCGCGACACTCAATTTTGTGGCCGACGAATCTCTCACACGCGGTGACTGCATCGTTGAAACCCCGAACGGACAGATCGACGCGCGACGCGAAGTTCTCACACAACGCATCGCCGACGAACTCCTCATGCAATGATCGCCATGTCTACATTCCTCTGGCCCCGTTCCTCTGGCCAGACGAATGGAGCCAGAGGAATGATTCCATCAATGCTCGCTTTTGCTGACCGAGTCTCGGAAATCATCCCCGTCGGACTGACCGGCCGAGTGACTCGGCTGAGCGGCCTGACCATCGCCGCCGCAGGGCTTCCCGTACCGATCGGGGCGCTGTGCCGAGTCCATCGCGGTCCACAACGACTCGCTGAAGCGGAGGTCGTCGGCTTTCGCGACCAAGAAACACTGCTCCTCCCGCTCGGTGACATTGCCGGCTTGCGACGAGGCGATTCGGTCTCGCTGCGCAACTCCGCGCCACAAGTTCGCGTCGGCGAGCAGATGCTCGGCCGAGTCTTCAACGCTCGCGGCGACACTCTTGATGACGGCGATCAGCCCGCGCTGCCGCATCGCCGCTCGTTGTACGGCGCACCGCCCGCATCAATGAGTCGGCCACGAATCACCAAACCGCTCGGCACCGGTATTCGCGCGATCGACGCTCTGCTGACCTGCGGCAAAGGTCAGCGAGTCGGACTCTTCGCCGGCAGCGGCGTCGGCAAAAGCACGTTGCTCGGCCAGATCGCTCGCGGCAGCCAAGCGGACGTCAACGTCGTCGTGCTCGTCGGTGAACGCGGCCGTGAAGTGCGCGAGTTCCTCGAAAAGTCTCTCGGCCCCGATGGTCTGAGTCGCAGCGTGGTCATCGTCGCGACCGGCGATGAAGCACCAACGCTCCGGCTGCGTGCCGCCCACTTCGGCACGACCGTCGCCGAGTTCTTCCGCGATCAAGGCCGCGATGTCCTGCTGCTGGTCGATTCGCTGACTCGATTCGCGCACGCGCAACGAGAAGTCGGCTTCGCCGCCGAGGAACCTCCCGCCGCTCGCGGCTTTCCACCCAGCGTCTTCAGTGTTTTGCCGAAGCTCGTCGAACGGACCGGCCACTCAGAGTCCGGCAGCATCACCGGCCTCTACACGGTCCTCGTCGACGGCGACGACTTCAATGAACCGATCGCCGATGCGGTTCGCGGACTGTTGGACGGCCACTGGGTTTTGTCGCGGCGGCTCGCCGAGCAAGCTCATTGGCCGGCACTCGACGTACTCGCCAGCATCAGCCGCGTGATGCCCGACGTCACTTCGCCGCAGCATCGAGCCACCGCCGATCAGTTGAAACGAGTCCTCGCCGCATACCGTCATCACGAAGACATGATCTCGGTGGGAGCCTATCAATCGGGTTCGCACCCGCTGGTCGATGCCGCCATCCGCGAGCGGCTTCGCTGGACCGAGTTTCTTCAGCAACCACTCGACCAGCCGACGAAGCTTCCAGACACACTTGCTTGGCTGCGGCAGCTTGCTGGCCAACTTTCTTGAAATCTCCGATCGGAAACTGAGTGATGTCGTCGTCACCGAATTGGTTGGCTATGTTGCAGCGCGTTCGCGAGCATCGTCGTGACGCCGCGCTGCAATCGCTTGCTCAAAGCCTGCAAGCGGCCACGCAGATTCGAGACACGACCATTCGTGTTGAGGCCATGATCGCAAGCCTGGGACAAGCTCAGCCGCCAAGCGGCCACGCCGAACGGCTGGATTCGGAACGCATGCGACAGATTCGCCAAGACCGCGATGACTTGCGGTCTCAGAGAACTGATCTTCTCCGTCAGCAGGTTGCCGCCGAAGCCGTCATCCACCAGGCTCAGGCCAACGCGGCCGCCAAAGACGCCGAGGCCGACGTTCTGCGACGTCTGCGAGATCGGCTCGATTCCGCACACCGGCAGGCTCAACGACGACGTGACGAGCAATCTCCACGAGATGTCGCCGTCTCGCTTTGCAACGAGGGGCGTTCCGGCTAGATTCCCGCACCCATTCAACAACCACAAATTCTGAATTGAGGAAATAACATGGCCAAGAACAATCGCAAGATCACGAAGGCGAACCACGGTAAGCGCCCCTGTAGCGGTCACACTCGCCGCAAACTGCGTGGCAAGCCGAAGCTGTAAGCCGCTGAGACTGCACTAACAACCAACAAAAAAACCCGGCCCAGAATTCTGGGCCGGGTTTTTGTTTTGGTTGTGAACACGTCGCGGTCAGCCATGTCGACTGCGAACGTGCCAGATTAATGGCGGTGGTGATGGTGATGGCCACTGCTCCGGCCACGACCGTAGCCGCCATAGCTTCCAGAGCTGTAGCCTCGGTAGCCAGAACCGATCGAAATGCTCAGGCCTGGGCTGCCGTAAGAGAAACCAGACGACGGATAGCCGTACCCAGAGCTGTAGACCGGAGCGTAATAGCTGCGGGAGTAGTAGCTGGGTTGGTAAACGTAGCCGCCGTAGCTGCCTCCGTACCCACCGTAGCTTTGACCGCAGCTATTCCAGTGGTCCGCCTTCGCTTCCGAAGTCGTCCCCAGGATCAACGCACCGACCGCCAACACCGCGAGAAGAATCAACTTTTTCATGGCCAGACTCCTTTGGATTTGCAGAACGACGGAGGGAATTGGTTTGGGTGTTCCGGGAAGTCCGTTCGTTTGTGTCTGCTCGAAAGAACCCGATATGCAGTCACGGTGCCAAGACTGTGAATTCTTTCAACGATGCCGAAACATTCCGCAATGAGCGGCAGTTTCGGCTCGAAATCGCGAAACGGATCAGACAGAAGCACGAGACGCGCCGCCGTTGTCGCGAGACCGCGATTCGCTCTGACATCCAAGAGCTTCATCGGTCGTCCCCCTGACGACGACTTCGACGGCAAGCCGAACAAGAACTCAGATCACTCAGCGAACAACCCGCCGTTTGCGTAGACTCTGCCGCACGTCTCGATCGACTCACCTTCGGAAGCCGGGCGATCGGGACGTGACTCTTCAATGAATGAGGACAATCATGTTTTTCGATCCGCTCTACTTCGTGTTTGCCGCCCCCGCGATCGTCTTGATGATGTGGGCACAATGGCGAGTCAAATCCGCCTATCACCACGGCATGCAAGTCTCCGCGCCGCTCAGCGGAGCTGCCGCCGCGCGACACATCCTCGATAACTCCGGCTGCCACGAAGTCGGCGTGGAAGTCGCCAGTGGTTGGTTGTCGGACCACTACGACCCCAGCTCGCGAGTCTTGCGGCTCAGCCCAGAGGTCTACGAAAGCCACACCGCCACCGCTGTCGGCATCGCCGCTCACGAAGCCGGCCACGCGATTCAGCACGCGAACCATTACGCACCGCTCATCATCAGAAATGCTGCCGTTCCGGCCGCTCAGTTCGGCGGGACCGCCTTCTCGATTCTGCTCATCCTGGGGTTCGTCATGAGCAGTCCGAAACTCATTTTGATCGGGATTGCCGCCTTTGCGCTCACCGTCGTGTTTCAGCTCATCAACCTGCCGGTCGAATTCGATGCCAGCAACCGCGCCAAACGCCTGCTCGGTCAACTCAACATCGTTGACGCCGACGGTGCGCTGGCCGTGCGAAACGTGCTCAACGCCGCCGGCTGGACCTACGTCGCGGCGACACTGCAATCCATGCTCACGCTGGCGTACTACCTATTCCGATTCAGCGGAGCCATGAACTCACGCGACGATTGATCGCCGGAAAGGGGTCGGGAGTCTTTTCATGCCGCAGAACGCGAGCAAAACACCCGAAAACTCTCGACCTGCGGCATGAAAAAGACTCCCGACCCCGTCACGGTGCTTTTCGAATCGCCACTGAGTCATTTTCTGCCGCCAATCACCGCGCAATGGACCAGCGTGGGAGTGATCGGCAGCAGTTGCAGCCCCGCTTCGACCAGCCACGCTTGGAATTCGCAAGCCGCATACGCTCGCCCTTCAGTCAGCGAGAATAACGACGCCGAATACAACGCGATCGGCAGAGGACCGCTGTGATCGTCGTTGAGCAACACGTCGTGGATCAACAATCGCCCACCCGGCGAAAGTGCGGCGGCACAGCGTGCCACCAACGCTCGGCATTCCGGTTCGTCCCAATCGTGGAGGATGTTCGACAAGAGCACGACATCTGCCTGCGGCACCGGATCGACGAACATGTCGCCGGGAACGCAGTCCAGTCGATCTGCGACGCCATACTGCTCGGCCATCTCACGCGCGATCTTCAAAACCTCCGGCCGATCCCACACGATCGCTCGCAACGCCGGATGTCGCCGAAGCCACGCGATGCTGTAGATCCCCGAACCACCACCGACATCCAGCAACGTCTGCACGCCCTCCAAAGAGACACGCTCGGCCAATACCGGTGCGACGTTCTTCGCTCGGCCCGCCAGAGACAATGTCAGGAATCGCGCGGAGGCTTCCGCTTCCATCGCCGATTCGGTTCCCTCGCGATAGATGAACGCGGTCCCCTGCTCCTTATCCGCCGATCCCGCCGGCCGATTTGTTTTGAGCCGCTCGATCATTTCATGCACGCCAGGACTATTGCCGGCCAAGGCCACGTACCCGCTAACGTCGAACTCCGAGCGCGGCAGCAAGTGCTCGCGGCTGAGTGAAGTCAGCGTCAACCGACCGCTGGCTTCCGTCGTGATCAGCCCCATCGCTCGCAAAGCAGTGACCAACACCACCGCCGGCCGGCGTTGAAGACCAAGCTCGGATCGCAGGTCGTCGAAGGAGAGCGGTTGCTCGGCGAGCCGGCGAAACAGATCAAACTCGACGACGGCCGCCGTGAGCAACTCCGTCGCATGTGCTCCGCGAAAGAACTCGAAGATCGGCGTCGGATCGGTGGTCGGCGGAGTCAGTGACACATCAGACATAAAGTTTCCTTGCGAGAGCGGCTTCACTTGGCCGACAGATACTTCGCGACCATCTCGGCCCGCAGACGACTCATCAACTGCGGAGTCAAGAGACTGCCGTGATCGTGACCGGCGTGCATCTCGACGACGGCGTCACTGTCGAGCTTCTTCAAACTCGCACCAAGCAACCGCGTCGCACCTTCGAGATAGAACGTGTCGAGGTCACCCATGTGGACGTGCAGCTTGCCGTGCAGCTTGGGACCAAGCGTCGGCCAATTCCGTTCGAGCATCAGTCGAATGTCGTACTCTTCCCAGGATTTCGCCGCCTCGGTGTTGATCACTCCCGTCTGGCGATCCCAAACGCGTACCGGTTTACCGTCGAGACCGCGCGGACTGAAGGCCGCCTCGAAGCTGTGAAGCTGCCCGCCGGGGCCGAGGGCTTCTTCCATCACGTCGAAGTCACGATACCACAAGAGCACCTGTTGTCCGCGCCGCGCGATCGGGCGACGCTGGCCGGCTCGATCGGCGTACATGTTCTCGCCGGAAGCATGCATGTTGATGTATTGAAAGTCCTCGAACGTGACCGGGTCCGGCGACGTGCTCCAAGTCCCGGCGAAGTCGTCAGGATGCGAGACCATCAACCACAAGCTCGACCAACCGCCAGACGAGTGGCCCGTGAGGAACCTACCTTGCGGACGAGCATCTGTCCGAAACGCCTTGTCGAGTTCCGGAATCAACTCCTTGACCAGCGCCGTCCCCCACTGCCCGTTGTTCGCCGAGTCCGCGAAGACGTGATGCCCCAGCGGGCAACTCGGATCGAGCATCAGCCGAATGAACTCAACGCCCCCTTCGTTCTGCTCGTTGATTGGCTCAGCCCGCACGCCATCGAAGTGCGTGCCACCAAAACCGGGGATCGTGTAGATGACCGGATACTTTCGTTCCGACTGCTTGTGATAACTCGCCGGCAGCAACACGGCGGCTTGCAGGAAGACGTCCCGTTTGTGGAATTCGCTCAACAACTTCGATCGCACGCGCAGCAGCTTGCACCAGTCGTTCTCCGGGAACTGTCGTTCCGGAATCAACTGAGTGATTGGCAAGTCGATCGTGCCCGCCGCGCTCGGCACGACCGCCACCGGCGAGAATCCGTTGCCCGCACCGTCGCCGACCTTTCGCTCCCAAGAATTGAACCGCGCGACCGCTTGGACCTTCCAACCCGCCAGATTGAGTTGATCGACCGGTTTCGGACACGTCGTCACATCGTCCGGCTTGTGGCTGTCGATGATGAGCGGCTCACCCGGCTTCCAGTCGGTCACATCCCGACCGACCAGGATCTCCGGTTTGAACCAGCTCAATCGCTCGCGCGGCTGCGGTCGAGTCTGACTGAAATACAACACGACTCGGCCAGAGTACGACTCGGCTCGGACCTCTTTCGGAAAGCTCATTCGAAACTGCCAATGCGGAAGTTTGTCATCCGCAGCAGCCCCGCCACAGATCAGCAACAACACCAACCACGCACGAACCAGCGGCCTACAACAACGCATCAGCAAACTCCTTGTGAGAACGACACCGCGAGCGTATCGCAACCGCTGCTTGAGTTTCCACCCGCGCCGCCTACCATGCTTGGCCGATCCAGTTCTTGTCCGGCCGATGGCTGTTGGCGGAAAGCTGATGGCTGTTATTCCAATTTGAAATCTCAAATTTGAAATTTGAAATTCGTATGCCCGCCACCGAAGACCGACTGACCAACGTCGAACTCCTGCTGACGCATCTGCAACACGATTTCGAGCAACTCAGCCAAGTCGTCTTCCGGCAACAGGCGGAGATTGACGCTCTGAAAACCGAAGTCGCAAAACTCAGCACGCGAATCGTCACACTCGCCGACAACCCGGAAGCCCGTGACCCGCAGGACGAGAAGCCACCGCACTATTGATCGCCGTCGTGGAGGTCGCCACGCTCGCCAGGGCGTGAGGGAATCGCCAACCCAACCCACGTTCTGGCGAACGTGGCGACGACGATCGCCATGAAGAAACCAGCCGCAGGATTAGACGGACTCATCGTCGGCGAGACAGCCATCAGCACACTCGACCACGGCTTGCACCTGCGCGGTTTCGGGATTGAAGACCTTGTGCGGCAAGCGTCCTACTCCGAAGTCGCCTACCTGCTGCTGCACGGCGAGCTTCCCACCCACGAACTGCTTGCCGATTTCCGAGCGATCCTCGCCGAAGCCGCCGAAGTCCCGCCTGCGATCCTGCAACTCTTGGAGGAGTTGCCGCTGCACGTCGCTCCGATGGATGCGCTGCGCACCGCGATCAGCGCTCTGGCCCACTTCGACGAGCAGCCCAACGAAACCGATGACACCGCGAGTCTCAGCAAAGCGATTCGCCTGCTCGGACAAGTTCCGGTTTTGATTGCCGCTCGCCATCGGCTGACTCGCGGACTGGAACTGATCGAGTCCGACCCGGAACTGAGTTTCTCCGGCAACTTGTTGTCGCTGCTGACGGGCCGCGTCCCGACCGCGCGCGACGAGCTAGCACTCGATCAATCGTTGATCTGCTACTCCGATCTCGAATTCAACACGTCGACTTTCACTGCGCGAATCGTCGCCTCGACCGGATCGGATTTGCATTCCGCCGTGACCGCCGCCGTCGGAGCACTCAAAGGCCCGCTGCATGGTGGAGCCAACGAAGATGTCCTCGACGTGCTGCTGGCCGTTGATTCGCCGGCACGAGCGGACAAGTTCGTGCGTGACGCTGTCGCCAAGAAACGCCGCCTTGCCGGGTTCGGCCATCGCGTCTATCGCGACCGCCCCGATCCGCGAGCCGTTGTGCTCAAAGACATCTGCTGTGAACTCGCCACGACCGACGAGCAACACCGTCTCGAAGAGATCGCCGCAGCGATCGAAGCGGCCATGTGGTCGCACAAGCAACTCCGTCCGAACGTCGACTGGCCAATCGCGCGGCTGTATCGGATGCTCGGCTTCGATGCGGAACTCTTCACGCCATTGTTCGTCGTCGCTCGCGTCGCCGGCTGGTCGTCCCACATCCTCGAACAGCAGCGTGACAACCGCCTGATCGCGCCACGAGCCACCTACACTGGCCCGCCACCGCGAGCATTCGTGCCACTGCACGAACGCGGCTGACCGCGCTCGTAGTGACCCCATTTATGGGGTCGAGCCCCAATGAAGACCCGATAAATCGGGTCACTACAAGCGCTACGACCGCCCCACTACTGGCTGCACGAATTCCAATTCATCCTCGCTCGCTGGCCGCAGGAAATCGAAATCGCAGCCTTCGTCCGCTTGCAGCACATGATCAATGTAAAGCCGAGGATACCCGCGCAGATGTTTGATCGGCCGAGGCAGCCAAGCCGCTCTACGACGAGACAGCTCGGCATCGTCCACCAGCAGTTGCAGACGACGCGACGCGACATCCAACTCAATCACATCGCCATCTTGCACCAAACCGATCAGCCCGCCGCCCGCCGCTTCGGGAGCGACGTGCAGTACGACCGTTCCGAACGCCGTACCGCTCATGCGCGAATCACTAATCCGCACGACATCGGTGACACCGGCCTGCAAGAGCTTCGTCGGGATCGGAATACTCCCCCACTCCGGGAATCCGGGCACGCCCTTCGGCCCGGCGTTCTGCAACACGAGCACGCTATCGGCATCGACCGGCAACGCTGAATCATTGATGCGCGCGAGCAAGTCTTCGTAATCGTGAAACACAACCGCTCGGCCGCGATGCTGCATCAGCTTGGGTGACGCGGCCGAGACTTTGATGACCGCCCCGCGCGGCGCGAGATTCCCCGTCAACACCGCCAGCGCGCCGTTCTCTGCCAGAGGGTTCTCGCGCGAACAGATTACCTCCCGATCGAAGCTTCGAGCGCGAGCAATGTTCTCGCCCAGCGTCCGACCGGTGACGGTCAGGCTGTCGAGATTCAGCAGATCGCGAATCTCCGCCAACACGGCCGGCAATCCACCCGCCGCGTAAAACCGATCCATCAAGTGCTGCCCCGACGGCATCAGGTTCACGAGGAACGGCGTCGTTCGCGCGAGTTCGTCAAACCGCGACAACGGCAACCGGATGTTGCGCCGACCGGCCATCGCAATCAGATGCACGACCGCGTTGGTCGAACCCCCCAGCGCCAGCAACGCTCGGATCGCATTTTCGAATGCCGCCGACGTGAGAATTTTTGACGGCCGCAAGTCTTCGTGAACCATCTGCACAATCCGACGGCCGGTTGCCGTCGCGGCCTGCATTCGTCTGGCATCCGTCGCCGGAATGCTGGCCGTCCCCGGCAGCATCATGCCCAGCGCTTCCGACAGCGACGTCATCGTCGAGGCGGTCCCCATCGTGTTGCACGCACCGACCCCGCAGCCGTAACACGCTTCGAGTTCTCGCCAATCCGCATCCGACAACCGCCCTGCCCTGCGTTCGTCCGAGTACCGCCACAGGTCTGTCCCCGATCCAATCGGCTCACCATGAAAGTGACTGATCGCGCGCGGGCCGCCGTTGAGTTGAATCGCCGGCAAGTCCGCGCTCGCCGCCGCCATCAACTGCGCCGGAGTCGTCTTGTCACAGTTGCACAACAGCACAACACCGTCGATCGGATTGGCTCGCAAAGTTTCTTCCACATCCATCGCCATCAAGTTGCGATACAGCATCGCCGACGGCTTCATGAACTCCTCGCCCAGCGAGATCGTCGGGAACTCCAGTGGCAGTCCCCCTTCGAGCAGCACGCCTCGCTTCACCGCCTCGGCCAGATCACGCAGGTTCGCGTTGCAGTTGTTGAGATCACTCCAACTGTTCGCGATCCCAATCACCGGCTTGCCGGCGAAGTCATCGGGGTTGAGTCCCATCGACCGCAATGCGGAACGATTCTGAAAGGCCAACTCTTCACGATCGGCAAACCACCGGGTGCTACGCAGGTTCATGCGGGATTCTTCCGTTCTTGGCGGCTTGTTATGCTGAGAACCGTTGTTATCCGCTCGTCGAAAGGGTCAAAGAAATGGGCATCACCTACGTTACCGGGAAAGTGTCGGCTGGGAAGGGCCGTGAGGCCGAGTTGGAATTCTTGGTCGACAGCGGGGCCAACTACACCGTTTTGCCCAAGTCGGTTTGGAAGAGTTTGAAACTCAAGCCGAAACGAGTGGCTCAATTCGTACTCGCCGATGGAACAAAGATTGAACGGCACATCGGAGAGTGCCTGGTGCAACTCGAACTGGGCGAGTGCCACACTCCCGTCGTTCTGGGCGAAGAGGGGGACGAAGCCTTGCTCGGAGCGGTGACGCTCGAAGAGTTGGGCCTCGTACTGAATCCCTTCAATCGCAGTTTGCATCCCATGCGAATGCTCGTCTATCGCTGATAGATCGGTAGGTATTGATACTCGACCGACAGCCCCAGCACCGCGAGGCTTGTGGCGTAGACCGTGCCGAGACCGCGTTCCTGACCTTGGCGGCCGGACCAACTGCCGTCTTCGGCCTGCAGATTGAGCAACAGCGGGATCAAGTGACCTTTGCTTTGCTCCCACGGCTTGCCTCCGACCTGGAACATGCCGATCGTGCAGTAATAGACGCCGTAGAAAAACCATTCTTGATCGGCTCGCAGCGGGTCTTGCAGCAGGGAGTCGGCAGCACCGAGCGCTTCGGGCGAGTGATGCACTCCGCAGATTTCCAGGCAGAGGATGCCGGTTCCGGCGCGGGTCGGCGAGGAACCGCTGCCGGGCGTATAGCCGAAGCCACGATTGCGGAATGAGCATCGTTTGACGTATTCGACCGCATCGTCGATCTGCTCAGCCGGAACATCGCAGCCCAGATTCTTGGCCGCTCGCAGCGCCAGCAGTTGCCAGCCGGTGACGCTCAAGTCGCTGTCTGGACTGGTCGGAGCATAGCGCCATCCACCGGCGTTGCTGCGGTCTTTACGAACCGACTGAGCCGACAGAATCAGCCGCACCGCTTTCTTCAGCGCCTCGCGGCAACGTTCGGAGAGCGCGTCGTCGGTCATGCCGGCGACCTCGGCCAGCATCAGCGTGCTGATGCCATGCGAATACATCGGCCCATGTCCGCGTTCGCGGACGAGCATCCCGTTGGCCTGCTGCTGATCGAGCACCCAACGCACGCCACGTTGAATGTGCAGGTCATACGGTCCCTCACCCGGCACATGCCCCGCCGCGAGAAACGCCATCACCGCCAGAGAGGTCGAAGAGGTCGATTCGCCGAATTGATCGAGTGCCCACGCACCACTGGGAAGCTGCTTCTTCGCGAGATGACCCAGCGCCTTCGAGATCGCCACGTCAATCTGCTTGTCTCGTTCGGTGCGCTCGTCAGCACAAGCAGCCACCGCACCGACAAAAACAACGACGACTGCCAACAGCGTTCGCAACAACCTGACCGGCCGAATGCCGATCGCCGATCGCCGATCGCCGTAATACCATTTTTCTGGGCCGATGCTCAAAAAAACGGTAACACGGCAATCGGCGATCGGCATTCGGCATTCGGCCGAAACAGACGAAAGCAGAGAGTTCATCGCTTCGCCTCCGGTTCCGGCTGCGTCTTGGCGATCTCCTGGAAGTACAGCTTGATGAGTTTGCTGTAATCACCATGAGCTTGATGCTTGGCCTGCTGCGAAAGCTCGGTCTTGAGCTTGCTCGACAACTGGCCCCAGTTGCGGCCGGTCATCTTCTTGAGCTGCGTTTGCAAGTCGCCAAGGTTCTCGCCGCGATCTTGTTCGCCATTGCCCTGACCATTGGCACCACCACCTTGAGCCAGTTGCGGCTTGTCATTCGGCTCATTCGCTGGCTGATCCGGCTGCGGTTGTCCCGCTGGCGAGGGGAGCGGAGCCGCTTGATTCGCCGCGTCCGACAGCTCGCGAGCCGCTTCCCGCAGACGCTGAGCCAATTTTGCGAACGGAGAACCGGGAGTCTGTCCCTCTTTCGATCCTTCCTCACCCGGTTTGCCGGGCGGCCCCGGTTGCGCGTCCGGCATCGGTTGACCGTCCTTGCTGGGCGTGTTGGCCTGAGCTTCAGCCGCTTGATTCAAGCGTTGGGCCGCGCCGGCAACTTCTTCACCGACACCGCGCGGGACCGGCGATGGCGCAGGCCGATTCTTCTCAGCCGCGGCTTGAGCTTGCTCCGCCGCCTTCTGCAAATTCTCGGCCGCTTGCTCGGCGGCTTGAGCCGCTTGGCTCGCGTTACCTTGTTGCGACGCTTGCTTCGCGGCCTCCATTTTCTGCTGACTGTTCGCCGTTTGTTCTCCGGCCTGCTTCGCTCCTTCGGCCGGTTGCGGCAGGTTGAGCGGTTGCTGGCCGAGCTTGTTCTGAGACTCGGCCAATTGCTGACCGAGTTGTCCGGCAGCGTCATTCAATTCTTGCTGACGTTGTTGCTGCGCGGCATTGGCGGCTCCCGGTTGTTGGCCGAGTTGCTGCATCTGCTGCGCGACTTGCTCTTGTTTCTGCGCGAGGTCTTTCGCTTGCTGCGCGAGTTCTGGGTTCGCACGCGGGTTGTTCTGCAATTGCTCGGCCAATTGCTGAGCGGATTGAGCGGCTTGTTGTCCGGATTGTGAAGCCTGGCCAAACTGGCCAGAAGATCCTTTCCCCCTTCAGGACTCGCACAGTCGAGCGGTCTGCTGCGACTGCTTCGCCTCGGCGGAATCTTTGCCCAACTCCTGCTCGACTTGCTTCTGAAGTTCTTGAGCTTGTTGTGCAAGTTGCTTCTGAGCCTGCTGCGCTTCACGAACTTGCTGAGCCACCTGCGGTTGCTCACCGGCTTTCGGTTGCTCACCAGCGTTCGGTTGCTCACCAGCGTTTGGTTGCTCACCAGCGTTTGGTTGCTCACCGGCTTTTGGTTGTTCGCTGGCTTTCGGTTGCTCGTTGGGGTTCTTCGCATTGGCCTGCTCGTTCGCGGCGGGAGGTTGAGCGGCTTTGGGCTGCGGCTGTTCTCCGCGCTGCTCGTTCAGAGCTTGCGTGACCTCTTTGGCGAGTTGACGTTGTTCTTCGGCAAGCTGTGCAACTTGCTGTGCAGCGGGATCGCGTTTCGCTTCATCGGGCTTCGCGTTCTCCTGCGGTGCCTCGCCGTTCGGCATCGGAGCTTCGTCGCCGCGCTTGGCTTGCCCCTCCGGCATCGGTTGAGCCGCTTGCTTGGCGAGGTCTTGCAGCGCTTGCTCGGCGCGACGTTGTTCTTGTGCGGCCTTTTCGAGATTGCCGTCAGCCAGAGCCTGTTCGGCTTGCTCGCCACGCTTCTCGGCTTCTTGCCGCGCGGCTTGAGCGGGATTCGGTTTCGCATCGGCATCGCCAGGCTTCGCATCACCATTCGGTTGATCGGCCTTTGGATCGGCGGGATTGGCTTTCACCGCGTCAGCCTGTTTGTTGTCTTTGTTCGCCGGCAGATTCTCAATGCGTTCGTTGAGCGCGGCTTGGTCGCGTCGCAACTGCGCCGCAGCTTGTTGACGCTGTTGGGCGTCGTCGGACTTCTGCGCGTCAGCCGCTTGATCGGCGAGTTTTTTCTGCTCGTTGGCCAGTTCCTTCGCGGCTTGTGCGAGCGGTTGATTGGCATTCTGTTTTTCGGAAACCGCTTGTGCGTCGGCTTGCTTGGCGAGGTCTCGCAGAGCTTGTTCGGCGCGACGCTGTTCTTGCGCCGCTTTGGCGAGGTCGCCGTCCGCGAGAGCCTGTTGAGCCTGCTCGGCGCGTTGTTCCACTTTCTCGCGTGCGGCTTGAACGGGATTTGGTTTGTCTTCGGGCTGAGCGGCATTCGCGTCGCCGTTGGGCTTCTCACTGTTTGTGTCGGCAGGCTTGTTCTTGGCCGCATCGGCCGGCTTCTGTTGCGGAAGGTTGTCGATGCGTTCGTTGAGCACTGCTTGATCGCGTTGTAATTGTTCGGCGGCTTGTTGACGTTGTCCGGCATCGTCGTTCTTTTGCGCGTCAGCCGCTTTGTCCGCGAGCTTCTTCTGCTCGTCGGCCAACTCACGTGCGGATTTGGCGAGCGGCGATTGATCCGCTTTCGCGCTCTCGGCTTTGGCCTTCTCCAACTCGGCGGCGAGGCGGTCGAGTTCGTTGGCGGCGAGTTGCTGTTGCTTCTGAGCTTCGGCGAGGTCGCCCTGCTTCAGCGCGGCGACGGCGTCCTTCAGTGCGTCGGGAGTCGCGGGCTTGTCGGCCTTCGGCTCGTCAGCTTTCCGGTCACGGAGTGACCGGTCTACTTGGGCTTCGGCTCGCTGTTGAAGGTCTTGTTGCTTCTCGGCGAGTTCAGCGTTGCGTTCGGCGACGGCAGCTTGTTGTTGACGGAGCGCGTCGGCGAGTTCTTTCTGTTGCTCAGCAAGTTCGCGAGCTTCTTTGGCGAGTTCACCGAGTTGATCAAGTTGATCGCTTTGTGCGGCGGCGAGAAGTTCGGGGCGGCGCTTCAAGAGGTCGTTGAGCGAGTCGGCGAGTTGCTTTTGTTGATCGGCAAGTTTTTGTTTTTTCTGTTCGGTCTTAGCAGCTTCGGCGGCGTCTTTCTTTTCGTCCTTTTTGTCACTTCCGTCCCTCGCTGGCGCATCGGGTTGGTCTGCCGCTTTCGCCGCTTCCGCCGGTTTGGCGGCATCGTTCTTGGCGAGTTCATCGGCGCGGTTGGCGAGTTGTTCGGCCTGGCGGGCGAGGCGGCGGAGTTCGAGTAAATCTTTCTGCAAGTCGGCGAGTTGCTCGAACGGCTTTTCGAGTTGGGCGAGTTGCTTGGCGGCGCTGTCGAGTTGCTTCTCGGCTTGATTCAGATGATCGAGTTGTTCGCGGTTGAGCGGCTGATCGGCTTCGCCCTTCGATTGTTGGACTTCGGCTTCAGCAGTCTTCAGTTCATTCTGAGCAACCTGCTCGGCCTTCTGGCCGAGTTCGTGAAACAGCGGGTCTTGCGACAACTGCTGGGCGAGTTGTTCAGCTCGCTCGGTGAGTTGACGGAGTTGCTTTTGAAGCTGAGCGACCCGTTCGGCATCACGAGGATCATCCGGCTTGCGATTCTCTTGGGTGGCCTCTTTGGAAAGTTCTTGAATCTCGTTCGCTTTGGCGGCGACGTCGCGGCGCAGATTGCTGAGTTCGTCGCGCAGTTGCTCGTGCGACTTGGCGAGTTCATTGGCACCTGGCGGCGCGGCCTTCTTGCTAATGCGAAGGACTCGCGGTTCGGACCAGACTTCGTGCGGGCCAGGTTCGGGACGTTCGTCGGTGATGCGCACCCGATAGTTCAGCCACTGATTGTGCTCGACCTTGAGCTGGCTCAGGTCGAGCGTGAAGCGATGCTCGCAGCTCTTCTGTCCGCGAACCGCTTCGACGGAGATCGGCTCGCGCGGATTGTTTTCGATCGTGAAGTGCAGTTCCAACGTGCCCAGGCCGACGTCGTCGGACGCGGTCACGTCGATCAGCAAGACGTCGTCCGGCCGAGCTTCGGAACTGTGGTCCCCTTTGACCGTCAGCTTCGGAGCATCATCGGTGACGACGACCAACTCGCGCGGCACGGTGTCGTTGTTCGGCAGCTTGTGAATGTCTTCGAGCGTGAACAGGAACGGCCCAGCGACGGCGGGATCAGCGGTCACTTCGAGCGTTGCGGTCTGCTTCAATCCAGCGAGTTCGAGTTTCTTGTTCGCGTCGCCGTGTTGCCGCCAGACAAGCTGAGCAGTCTCGACCGGCTTGTTGAATTCGAGCGTGAACTTCAGCCGGCTCTTCTCGAAGACCTTGATCGAACCGATCGCACCATCCAGCGACTGCGCGGGCCAGCCAGCGTAGGCGGGCGGCTCGACATCGAGCCGGATCTTCGTGACGACAGGCGGCTCGACAACTTGGACTTTGTAGTCGCGCGTTTTCTGTCGCTCGACCGCGATGCGGAAATCGAAATCTCGCATGACATGCGGCACCAGCGCGACATAACTCTTGCGAGCTTCGTCGAACGTCATCGCTCGGCGATCCGTCGTACCGGCCGAGTCTCGCCATTCGAGTGTCAGCGACTTCAGCGGCTCGGCTTGCCCATTGCGTTCGGCCGTTGCCAGCAGTTCGACGTCGCTGCCGCGAGCAATGATCCGATCGCCATTCTCAACGTTGACGACCCACGCACCGGCCGTGCCCCAGTTGCCCCACGGCATCAGGAATCGCTGCCAGAGTTGGCGATACATGCTCGGAGCGACGAACACCGGAATCGCCAGCAGCAAACATGACGCGAGTCCCCATCGCACCGACGACCACGCCTTGCGCGACGAGACGACTTCCTCAAGATCCAGCTCGTCAATGCGCTGCCGCGTTTGCTTGAGCAACATCTCGCGCATCACCGGCGAGCCTTTGAAACCATCCGGCTGACTCGGATCAAACAATTCCACCGCCGACGTCAGCGCACCTTCCCAACGCGGATTCGCCTTGTCCGCCATCGCGGCAAGCTCCGCCCAACCGATCCGCCGGCAGAGCGGCACAACCACCCAAGCCAAGAAGCCCAGCAACGTCACACCCACGACGCTCGACAACACGGCAATGCGCGTCGTCGGAGCCAAGTCGTACCGATAGTCGGCGAAGAACGCTCCGGCCAAACCGAGCGACGCAATCAGGCCGACACGGCCAGCCCCTCGCAGGAGCCATTGCCAGCGGACCCAGGACTTCAACTCGGTCAATTGATCCGCGATTTCGGACGGGAGCCACTTAGCTTCTTGAGACATGATCGACTCCATCTTGGCTACTCGCAGTCCCGGCGTTCCCCAGCCGGGGCGAGCGATCGGCTCGGATTGTATCGGCCGTCCCGCCTGCGGCTATCTCAGCCTGACGGGCGGCTCACGGCGGAATTCCAGCGAAGGGATTGACACTCACCTTCCCGATTTCGCCGCGTTGCATGTCAACGGAGCCATGTCCACGGCGGCTCGCGACGGCTTGATGACCGAGTTCAAAGCGGCTCGGCAGGCGGTCCTGTCGAACGCGCGCTGCCTGACGGAAGGGATCGACGTGCCGACGGTGGACATGGTCGCCTTCCTGACTCCCAAGCGGAGCAAGGTGGACATCGTGCAGGCCGTCGGCCGAGCGATGCGGAACGCACCGGGCAAGACGACCGGCGACATCCTGGTCCCGCTGTACGTGGAACAGGCGGCGGGCGAATCGTTGGACGCCGCCGTCGCGCGGGCCGAGTTCGACGAAGTCTGGGCCGTGTTGCAGGCCCTGCAAGAACAGGACGAAGTACTCGACGACCTCATCCACCAGATGCAGGCCGAGCGTCGGC
>CAMDPX010000092.1 GCA_945905295.1 Planctomyces sp. SH-PL62
GATCACAAGCTGAAGCTCTCCCCGTTCCTCGTCCGTCAATCGAACTACATATTTCTTGTGCATAGACCACCTCCTTGTGGTACACGCAGAGTCGTCGAATTCTCGATAAACTCCAACCCGAAGTTTTAGTCGTGACGCGGCACTAGCCCAGTTTCCTCGTCCATTCAACACGAGCCTCAATCACGAAACGCAAGTTTCTGATGTTTCGCGTGCCGATCGAAGCCAACGCTGCCCGGCCTATTGCGGCCCCCGGAGGATTCGGAGCAACGAGCCGGTGGCTGGTTCCGTCACGTTTCAATCTCTGCGGCGCGCGGGGTAGCATGTCACCGACATGCCAACCTCTCACTGTGAGTCGCTAACGCAGCATGAAGAGTTGAGGCACTCGCGGAATCGAGTTGACCTGCATTGTGGCGGGCAGTGGCAATCAGGTAGGAGACCAGTGAAATGACTATTCTTTTTCGAGTCTGCGTGGGGCTGGTCGTCTGGTTGATCACTCTAACGGTCACGGTCGTTGGCGATGAAGGCGAGGAGTTGGTCATCACAGATTCCGACCGCGAACACTGGTCGTTCCATGCCGTGGTTCGACCGAGTGTGCCGCAGGTAACAAACTCCAGTTGGGTTCGCACGCCGATTGATGCTTTCGTTCTCGCGAAGCTTGAGCAGGCAGGTCGGCAACCGAATCCTCCGGCCGAGAAACGCGATCTGCTGCGGCGAGCGTTTCTTGATCTGATCGGCTTGCCGACGACGATTGCAGAGCAGGATCAATTTCTCGCGGATGAATCGCCCGCCGCGTTTGAACGGTTGATTGACGATTTGCTCAGCCGGCCGAGCCACGGTGAGCGGTGGGGGCGGCATTGGTTGGACGTCGTGCGGTATGCTGAGACCAACGGCTACGAGCGGGATGGAAACAAGCCGAGCGTGTGGCGGTATCGCGATTACGTCATCGACGCCTTCAATACCGACAAGCCGTATGACCGGTTCATCGTCGAGCAGTTTGCTGGCGACGAATTGCCGGATGCTTCAACCGAGACCGTCATCGCGACCGGATTTCATCGGCTCGGACCGTTTGACGACGAGCCGGCTGATTTCGATCAAGACCGTTGCGATCAGCTCGACGACATCATTCGCACGACGTCGCAGGCGTTTCTCGGTATCACGCTGGGATGTGCTCGCTGCCACAACCACAAGTTCGATCCGCTGTCGAATCACGATTACTACCGGCTGGGAGCCGTGCTCAATCCGCTGAAGCGTCCGTTGAATGGTCGCACCGAACTCGATCTGCCGGCGGGCACGCTCGCGCAACGAGCCGCGTTGATGGAACGCGATCGCCGCATCGACGAAGTGCGAAAGCAAATCGCTGAGGTCCGCGACTCGATTCGCGCCGAGTTCCTGTCGTCCGGCAAGAGCGCTTTGCCGGCAGACGTTGTGGTCGCGTTCGTGGCCGCGGCAGACAAACGCACTCAGCCGCAGAAGGATTTGGTGGCACGGCACGCTCCACAGTTGGAAGCGGAATTGTTGGCGGCGTTGCCGAACGAGAAGCGGCAACGGATCGCGGAGCTTGATCGCCAAATCATGGTGCTGCGAGAGGCGACTCCCGATTTACCACGCGGTTACTTCATGACCGAATCAACCGAGCCGCCGCCGAAATCGTTTTTGCTGTTTCGCGGTCAAGCGTCCGCTCGCGGGCCGGAGGTTCAGCCGGCGGTGCCTGTCGTGCTGGCCAAGAACGGTGCCAAGTTTGTCAGTCCGCCCAGCACGCATGGCACGAGCGGCCAGCGTCTGGCGTTCGCACGCTGGATGGCAAACGCTGAGAACCCGCTGACGGCGCGGGTGATCGTCAATCGCGTCTGGCAGTATCACTTCGGCGAGGGACTGGTCCGCACGCCCAGTGACTTCGGCATCATCGGCGAATCGCCGACACATCCCGAGTTACTTGATTGGCTGGCGGATTGGTTCGCACGCGACGCGAATTGGTCGATCAAGAAGCTGCATCGGCTGATCCTGTCGAGCAGCACGTACCAAATGAGCAAAGCCGATCATCCGATCTACGGCGAACAAGACCCACGCAACGTCACGATGTGGCGATTCCCGTATCGGCGATTGGAAGTCGAAGCGATTCGCGATTCGATGCTCGCCGTCAGCGGTCAATTGCGACGCTCGATGGGCGGGCCGGGTGTGTATTTGGAGATTCCGCCGGAAGTGCTCGCCGGCAACAGCGACCCGAACGTTGTCTGGCCGAAGTTCGACGAGGCCGCGTCGTCGCGCCGCACGGTTTACGCCTTCGTGAAGCGAGCGTTGGTCGTGCCGTTCCTGGAAGTGCTCGACGTCTGCGATACGACTCGTTCGACGGAGCTGCGCAACCGCACGACGATTGCTCCGCAAGCGCTGACGTTGTTCAACGGCGATTTCGCGAATCGCCAAGCTCGACATCTCGCCGAGCGGTTGATGCGCGAAGCGGGCGATGACTCGGCACGGCAAATCGAACTCGCCTATCGGCTGACGCTGTGCCGGCCGCCGTCTCAGCCAGAGACGGCGACGATGCAACGCTTCTTGGTGGATGCGGCGGGGGAAGATCGTCGCCTGGCTTTGGAGCAACTTTGCCGAGTCATTTTGAATCTGAACGAGTTCGTTTACTCGAACTGAATTGACCCCTCGGTTGGCAAAGCGATGTATCAGCGGGCGAGTGATCGCATCGCGCACTTGTCCGCGCCGTTGACCTCTTCGGCCATGGCGTCATTCGGATCGGCACTCTCGGCGGCCAGCTTGTCGAGATACTCGCGCAGATAGTTCACGGTCTCATCGACCGTGTCGGCTTGAATGAGCATCAGCTCGCCAGGACGCTGCGTGGAGAGGGCTCGTTCGACCGCGTTGACGGCTCCGTTGATCTCCTCAATGTTCTGCGTGCGGCGGTTCGGAGCTTCGACGGACTCAATGCCTTCGCGGAAGAGGCGGATGATTTCGCCGGGGGCTCGGCCGCGGAGGTAGTGGTCTTCGTAGAGGATGACACGGTCGAACGACTCGCCGAGGAGTTGGCCTTGGCGGCGCATGTCGGCGTCGCGGCGGTCTCCGGCGGTCGAGTACACGCAAGTGCGTTGCGTGTGGGGGTAGTTCTTGAGGGCGTCGATCAATGCCAACAGCGCGGAGCTGTTGTGGCCGTAATCGACGATGACCGTGCCGCCACGAATCTTCAGCACGTTGAATCGGCCAGGGGATGCTTCGAGGTTGGCCGCGAAGGTATCCACGCGAGCGGCGATGACCTCGTTCGGAATCTTCAAAGCCCAGGCGGCGGCGATCGCGCACAGTGAATTCTCGACTTGGAAGCCGATCTTGCCGTTGTGCGTCAGCGGGATGCGGTCGAGCGAGATGAGTGGTTCTTCGCGCAGGCCCTCTGCCAGCACAACGTGATTCTCTTTGACGAAGATCGCCTGGCCACCTTTGGCCCGGTGTTCGAGGATGACCGGGTGTTGGCCATCAATCGCGAAGAAGATGACTTTGCCTTTGCACTTGGGAGCCATCGCGACGGTGTGCGGGTCGGTGGCATTGAGCACGGCGTGGCCGTTCGGTGGCACGACATCGACGATGACCCGTTTGACCTGAGCTAGTTTTTCCAGAGTTTCGATGTCGGACAGTCCGAGATGATCTCCCTCGCCGATGTTCGTGACGATCGCCACATCGCATTTGTCGAAGCCGAGTCCGGCGCGCAGGATGCCGCCGCGAGCGGTCTCCAGTACGGCCATTTCAACTTCCGGATTCATCAACACGTTACGAGCGCTGAGCGGGCCGCTGCAATCGCCGTTGTCGATGCGCCGGTCGTCGATGTAGATGCCGTCAGTGCAAGTGTGGGCGACGGTTGCTCCGGTCCCTTTCAGGATGTGAGCGGTGAATCGCGTAGTCGTCGTTTTGCCGTTCACGCCGGTGACGGCGACGATCGGGATGCGGCCGTTGTCACCTTCCGGAAACAGCGTGCTGATGATCGCATCGCCGACAGGGCGTGGCTGGCCGGAGCTTGGTGCGAGGTGCATCCGCAATCCGGGAGCGGCGTTGACTTCGACAATCGCGCCGGTTCCCGGTTCGCACGGTTCGCTGATGTCGATGGCAACCACGTCGATGCCCGCCACGTCCAGCCCGATCATGCGAGCCGCTTCGATCGCGCGTGAGCGCCATTCTGGGTGGACTTTGTCGGTCACATCAACCGCCGTGCCACCAGTGCTGAGGTTTGCGTTGCGACGAATCAGGATTCGCTGATTGGAGGCTGGGACGGAATCCGCCGTGACGCCTTGTTCCTTGAGCACGACCTGCGCGGCGTCGTTGATGTGAATCTTGCTGAGCACCGTGCCGTGATGCTCACCGCGGCGCGGGTCTTGATTGATGATGTCGATGAGTTGCTGGATCGTGTGAACGCCGTCGCCGATCACATGCGCCGGTTCGCGCCGAGCGGCCGCGATCAACTGGCCGCCGATCACCAACAGCCGGTAATCGCAGCCCGGAATATATTTCTCGACGATGACCGACGAGCTTTCTTCGTAGGCGATCTCGTAGGCGCGGACGACTTGTTCTTTCGTCGAAAGGTTCGTCGTGACGCCGCGGCCTTGGTTGCCATCTTGCGGTTTGACGACGACCGGGACACCGATCTCTTCGGCCGCTTCCCAAGCGTCGTCCGCGGATTCGACCGGGCGGCCTTCGGGAACCGGTACGCCGATCCCCGACAGCAGGTCGCGAGTCAAGTTCTTGTCTTGAGCGATCGACTCGGCGATCGCCATCGTGCGATCGGTCTCTGACGCCAGAATGCGCCGTTGCTTCGAGCCGAAGCCAAATTGAATCAGGCTGCCCTTATTGAGCCGTCGGTACGGAATGCCGCGCTTCAGAGCGGCTTGGACAATTGCCTTCGTGCTGGGGCCGAGGCCGATGTCTTGAGCCAATTCCTTGAGCTTTTCGACCGCGCCGTGGACATCGAAGTCACGACCTTGAGCGGCGGCCAGGATCAGTTCGCGAGCGATCTTGATCGTCTCGCGGCAGACATCCTCTTCGATGTACTCGATGGCGACTTTGTAGACGCCCTCTTCATTGGTCTCGCGAGCACGGCCAAAGCCAACCGTGTGACCGGCCAGAGTCTGCAACTCGATGGAGACGTGCTCCAGAGTGTGCGCGAGATACGTCCCGCGTCGCAGCCGCTGGAAGAATCCGCCCCGCTCACCGACGCTGCACCGATGCTCGATCATCGTTGGCAGCCAGGTCATCAACCGTTCGTTGAAGCCGGGGATTTCTTCCGAGGATTTGTCCTTGTACTCGCCCAGGTCGACCCAGACTTCCAAGACTTGAAAATTTGCCCAAACGTTCGGACCACGCAGTGCCTGAACTTTTCTGAATTCCATGATGCCTACGCTCGGCCCCATCAATGAGGCCAATCTTGTTGAGAATACGAAACGGCGGGAAAGCGGGAAGGCGGAAGGGCAGGTTTGAAAAGCAACAACTCTGTATCGGCAGGCCAATCACAAAGCTTGTTGGGATCGCGTTGTGGGAGCACTGCAATTCACTGGCGAAATCCTGCACCACCTTGCGCGGAGGCAGCGAGAATTCAAAGACGAATCCGTTCGGGGGCGACTCCTTTCGGTCGAGCCTTTTTCGTCGTGGGCGACCTGCCGGAGCGGCAATCAGCAGAAAGACAGAGGTCTCACAGGCTAATCAGCCCAACCGAGTTCGCGAGTTTCCAGCCGAGGGAAGAGTTTGGAGGGAAGCTGCGAGTTCCGGTCGGACTCGCGGAGGGAGGTCATGGGACGAGCAAAAGCTCGGGCGGGACGAGACCTTTCGAAGCCAATCTCACCGCGTCAATGCTGTGAGGTTCGGCAGGAAAAACGTTGTCAGCCACCATGCTGTCAACGCCATTCATCAACGGGGCGAGATTAAATCAACCCCCCCTCGAATTTTGCAATCCCCCACTTGGGTATTTCCCTTCGACGAAGCCAGAAACCATTCGGACGAGCGGGGCGTTGACCAACCAGGCGAGCCTGTTGAAAAAGTCGTGGAGCACGATTTCATCGTGCTCATTCTCCGAAGAAATTGGGCACGTTGGAAACGTGCCCCACGTTTTTCAACAGGCTGAGGCGAGCGTGGCGTCGTCAGCCCCAGGTGGTTTCGCGACGGAACCGGTGAATTCGCCCCACAACCGGGGGGGACTGACGCCGCCCCGTTCGCCTGTCTGGTTCGTGGCCGCGCGGGAGATGGGGTATAAACGCCGCCGCACGGGCGTTTCGCCCATGCTTTTCAGTTCTGGAGCCCCGCATGGAACCACTACGCCGAGCCGTCGCCTGTCGCTGTTTGCCCTCGCCAATTCGCCAGTCCATCCGGACCGCGATCGAGATTGGGGCGGTCGGCATTCAGTTCGACGTCCGCAAAGAACTCCGGCCCGCTGATTTATCCGACAGCGGCCGGCGTCAATTGCGGCACGATTTGGAGATCGAGGGGCTGACCATTTCGTCACTCAGCTTCCCAACCCGACGCAGCCTGTACGATCCCGAACAACTCGAAGCCCGCATCTCCGGACTGAAGCAAACGTTGGACTTTGCCTACCAATTGCGCGTGCCGATCGTCGTCGCCCGCGTCGGAGCAATCCCACAGGACAAGGAATCCGAAGAGTTCAAGTCGTTGATCGAAGTGCTCAACGAAGTCGCTCGGTATGCCAACCGAGTCGGAGCGACACTGGCGATCACCCCCACACGCGAGTCCGCCGCCGACTTGAAAGATATGCTCGACCGAGTCAAAGACGGGCTGGTCGGCATCAACTTTGATCCGGCCGTCTTCGCGATGTGCGGCCGAGATGCTGTTGCCGCGTTTCGCGAGTTGCACAAACACGTCCTACACATCACGGCTCGCGACGGCGTGCGAGACATCGACGGCTCCGGCCAAGAGGTCGTGCTCGGACGTGGAGACGTTGATTGGCCCGAACTGCTCGCGCTGCTGACCGAGGCGGACTATCGCGGCTGGCTGACCGTCGATCGCTCGCACAGTGATGACGCGACTCGCGATGCCGAACGGGCGCTGGCTTACCTCAAGAACGCGGTCGCCTCGTAGCCTGACTCTCAAAAAAACTGGCGAGCGGGGCGGCGTCAGCCCCCCGGTGATCACGATGTCGGCGAACAACCGGGGGGCTGACGCCGCCCCGCTCGCCTGAGACTTTGGCTACGGCTGCTTCGCGAAATCTTCTTCCAGCGACTTCGATACCTTGAAAACGTATTCGCCATATTGCTGATCGAGGTCGGCAAAATCGACACCGGTCAGATCTTCCAGCGACTTGGGCCGACGCCCCGTTTCCGCTTGTTGGTAAAGCTGGCGGAGGTGTTCGATCAGATCGTCGCGATAGCGGCCGCCGTCGTAGTGCATGAAGAAGTGAGCCAGCCCGGACGCCTGGCTGTAGTTGTTCTCGATCTGCGGATGGGCCTGGAAAGCATCCTTCCCCATCGACATGAATTTCTCCATCGGCAAGTAATAGCGATCCACTGTTTTTCGATACCGCGCGGCCACGAATCGCTCGCAGCGGGGATCGCCCAGGCTCACTTCGCCGTCCTTCACGCGGAACGACTCGATGTAACACGCGATCCCTTCGATCAGCCAAAAGTTTTCGTCCTTCGCGATCACCGGACTGGGCTTGAGATTCGCCGCGAGCAACTGATGCGTTGCCTCGTGATACAGCGTCGGCTCAGCGGGAGTTTGCGGATTGTGAAAACTGTAAACCGTCAGATCGTCCGTGTCATAGAGGCCGTTCGTAATCGTGATTCGTTCGCCGTACTTGCCTCGCAGCCGAGCGACGTACTCGTCTTTCGATCGAAAGAAGTGAATGTGGAACGGCTTCGACACGGCTCGCGCGGCGGCGGCCGGGTTGTCGAACAGCAGTTGCATCCGCTTCGTGTCGTTGAAGAACCCGGCGAACGTTTGCTCGAAGAACCGCTGAAACTCTTCCAGCGATGAGGCCAACGCCACGCCGTGCTCCAAGCTGAGGTTTGTCTTGAGCAAATAGTGCTCAGTCCGAATCTCCCAGCCCTTTGGGAATTCGCGACGCAGTTCGGCATCCTTCTCCGCCGAGACCCACCGGATGCCGTTGAGCCGTTCCCCTTTTTGATACCGAGCGACATGCGTCCCCGGCAGCCAGCCCCATTGCTCGGTCCAGACTTCGTTCTTCTTGAGCTTCCCCGCCTCGAACGGCGACAGCCATTCTTCCTTATGACGGACGAAGCCCAACAACCGTCGCGCCCTCACATGATCGGAGTCGTGGAACGCGGTCTCGCGAACCAGTTGATACGCATAACTGGGGAGTCCAGCCTTCACCGCCTGACTGGCGAACCGGTCCAACTCGGCGGCGTATTCTTTGCGATGTGCCCGCAGCTCCGTCTGCCAAGAGAACTCCCCCTCCACCGGAGCCGAAATCGCCGGCTGCACTTGCCGAGGCAACGGCTCGAACCGCAACGCGTCGGGATCGACTGGTTCGGCGAGTTGCCGAATGCGCGGCGCGATCCCCTTCAACCCGTTCACTTCGCAAGTCTGAGCGATCCGTTCCAGATCCTCCGCGAATAACCGGTGCGCTTCGCGATGCTGCGTCTGCAAATTGGCAAGAGCGCGTTCAGTCTTAGTGGTCTTCGGCGATGAGGCAAACGCCGCCGCCGATTCCCAGCCTGCCCACGCGAACGCAGCCAGCAGAATCAGAGCCGCCGCACGGGCGAACCAACGTCGAGAATGGATGCTTGGGCAACGCATGTGAGCAATATGGCAAACTTCGGGCAGCAAGGCGATGCGAATTTCGTTGGCAGCCCACACGAGCCACGAGCTGGGGTCAGGTGCGAACCCCCTGCTTACTTCAGCCGGTTCGATGCACGGCGTTTGGCTTGATCGAATAGCTCGCCGGCTGAGATCGGTTTCGGCGCGGTTGTCGAAGGAGTCGTGCTGGTGGGAGTCGGCGTTGTCGGCGTAGCGGCGGTCACTGGACCGGGCGTGACTTGGCGACGAGCGCGGGCGGGGCGGAAGCTTTCCCACCAGGTCGGGCTTCGCGCGGGAGCGAGTTTGATTTCAGCAACGGCTTCGGTCGCGGCTTGCGCCCGTCGCCACCACGGGAACGAGTCCCACCAACTCAGCCGACGGCCGGCGATCTCCAACATCAGGACCGCCAGGCTCAGCGCGAACAGCCACGGCAGCAGCGAGCGCGTCTGTACACTGCGTGGCGGATCGGCGAGGACGGACAAGATGTCGGTCCGCTCGCGGCCGTTCGACAACTTGGCGACATCGCTCAACAACTCGCGACCGGAAGGCAAGCCTTGTCGCGGCGCGAATTCTGGCGAGTAGGGCAGCGTGACTGTCGGCCCACGCAAGAACTCGCGTGAGTTCTTGCCGGCCGAGCGAACGAGTGTGCGATACGTCCCGGTTTGCTCCAATCGAAACCGTGCCTGCAACGAGTTCGGCCCCGTCCACACGAAGTCGGGAGTCGTCGGCTGCGTCCGTTCGTCGCCGGGCGGGACAACGAACAATGTCGGCGCGGCGGAGCGGTGCTTCTCGCCGCGATCGGGATCGAGTTCCACGTTGACGACCGCCTCTTGGCCCTCTTGCTGCATCGTGACGAACACGTCGTCCGGCGACGCACTGTTGAGCAGCCAGCGCGTCTGCGTCACCAGGAAGTCGGCGTAGTTGTCCCAATCTTTGAACGGACCGGTGTGCGGGCCATCCACCTCGATCGACAGCGCGGCGACTCGACCCAGGCCGCGATACCAGAACGCCAGCCAAGGTGCGTTGTACTCGTCGGTCGAGATCACCGCGCCGGTCGCATCCGGCTTCAAATAGCTGAGGTTGTAGCCCAGCGTCGGCGGGAACGGTCCACGGCCCAACTCGCCCATCAGC
Source organism: Planctomyces sp. SH-PL62 (assembly GCA_945905295.1). Classification (GTDB taxonomy): domain Bacteria; phylum Planctomycetota; class Planctomycetia; order Planctomycetales; family Planctomycetaceae; genus SXKJ01. The sequence continues at coordinate 9,877 of CAMDPX010000092.1, forward strand.
CGCGCGTCGGGCAGCAGCTTGCCGTGAATGCCGTCGGGCGGATGCACGTCTTTGTCATGCTTGATGAACGTGTTCCGAGCGATACTCATCGTGTCCTGCGTGAAGAGCCGCGGCAGTTCGACCGGGTCGTCGCTGAACATGATGTTGCCGCCACCCAATTTCGCGATGTCCTTCAGCAGCGGAGCATGCACGTCGTGCTCGGTGCCGAGTCCGATCACGCTCACGGTGATCCCCGCTTCGGAGTATCTCTTCAACAGGCTGGCATAGTTCCCCGGCTCTTCGCTGTCCTGAGCATCCGAAAACAGAATGATGTGCCGCGTCGAGTACTCGCCCGCCTTCATCAGTTCGTTACCGGCCGCAACGAGCGCCTCGTACACGAAGATGCCGCCTCCCATGCTTTGAATCCGCAGCACTTGCGAGACGATCGCTTCCGGGTCATCCACATTTCGCAGCGACTGAACGACGTGCGGCGAACTATCCACCGCGAGCACGGCGACTTTGTCTTGTGACGACAGCAGCCGGATGCACTCCGCCGTACCGAGATTGGCGAGGTCCATCTTCACTTTTCCGCCTTTGACCGGCATCGACATGCTGCCGGAACGATCGAGCGCGACGGCAATCGCGACGCGGTTCTTGCGATGCTCCTCGCGCAACTCCATCGAGACGGGCAAGACTTCGTCCAGCGGACTCTTGAAGTAGCCCCCAACGCCGAAGCTCCGTTCGCCGCCCGTTACCAGCAAGCCGCCGCCGAGGTCTTCGACCCATTGCGCCAGTCGCTCCATCTTCAGCCGTCCGAAGTCCGCCGCCGGCACATTCTCGACAATCGCCGCGCGATACTTGTCGAGCGAGTCCTGCGTCAGCGGATGCGACTTGCTGCTCGCGACATCGACCGGCAGCCGCGCCGCCAGCAACGCACGGACGAGGTTGTCCTCGTTGCCGTCCGAGTTCAGCACCAACACGCGCGGAGCCGTCTCGACGCGAACGACCCCGGCACCGCGATTGTTCTCTTCCAGTGGATCGCCCTCGACCAGCAACTCCGCCGAGTAATTCGTCAGCCCGCCCTCTTCCAACAGATCGCGGAACAACACGCGGTTCAGGCCGGTGACGAAGTCTCGTTCGAGCTTCGCAATCTCGGTTCCATCGCGCAGCACGCGCACGGCCCCGTGAGCCTCGCGGCTGGCATGAACCCAGACCGCGAATTGAAACGGCTCGCGCGGCGAGACCGTGTCCGGCAGTGTCAGCGATTCAATCGCGAGGTCACCGATTCGATTCCGCTCGAACAACCGAAAATCGACCGGCACTCCGACTTCGCGAGCACGCCGTGCCGCCGACAGCGGCGACGCTCCGTTTGCCTCGCCGTCCGACATCACCAGCACTCGCCCCGGCCGAGTCGGCTCAATCAGATTCAACGCGGCCGCGATCGCGTCGTTCAAGTCTGACCCGTCCGGCAACACATCGCGCGTGTACGCGCCGAGTTCGCTGTTGCGCGACAACGTGTGCTCGACCTCCGCTCGGCTGCCGAAGGTCACCAGCCCGATGCGATCGCCGCTCTTCCGATTCTTTTCGAGATCGCGCACCAATGCGCGAATCGACTCATCCGCCTTGGCCGGCAGCGACCGCGAGCGATCCGCGACCACGACGATATCGATTCCTTCGCCGCCGAGATTCCAACGTGGCCCCGTCAACGCCAGCAGCAAGAGCGTCAACAACGTCACACGCAAGACGCCGGTGAAGCCGCGCGCGCCCCCCCAGCGCCGATAGGCGAACGCCAACGGAATCGCCAATAGGAAGAGTTCGGGGTATTGGAACTGGATCATGGTTTAAGTCATGGAGGAGCCCGACGAATCGAAGGAGACGACGAATGGTCCGACAACTTGCGATCAGAACATTCGTCGTCTCCTTCGATTCGTCGGGCACTCTGTCTTGATGGTACTCACCCCGGAAGTTGCGAACCGGCCTTCAACAGGAATTCCACAGCCTCGCGCCCGGTCATGCCAATGCGAATCCCAAACGATTCCGCCTTCGGCGTGAGACCGACAATTTTGGAGTCGAACAAATCTTCCGGCTCGGTGAGCGGGTGCGCCGGCGTTCCTTTGCTGATGGCGATGGCTTGGCCGAACTCGGCGGGCGTTTTCAAATCGTAGATGCCGCAGCCGACGATCCCGGCGGTCGTCAGGATCGAGCAGTATTGGCCTTGATGCCAACGATTGCTGATGCCGATGGCGGTGCCGTTCTCGAAGTGCAACTCGCGGCTGGTCGTGCTGGGCAGGGATGCGTTCATGGAAAAGGCCATTCGATAAAGTTTGCAGGTCGGCGAAGCCGCAAAGTAGACGAGTCACGGAGAGCCTGTGAACTTTTTGGTAGCTGAAGTCGCCAGACTTCAGCATTCGCAGAGAAAACTGAACTCTGGCGAGTTCAGCTACCAATTCTTTCACAGCCTCGGAGTGACTCGTCTACCATCCAGGCGGCCGAGTTAGAATCTCCGCCCGTGGAAACTGCAACCAAGTCCTTGCGAGTAGCTTCATGCGGAAACGACCTCTCATTCTGGGCTTGGTCGGACTCCTGCTGGCGGCGGCCGGTCTTCGCTGGTGGCAGACGCGTCCCAACGAAGCGGAGGATTCCATTGCATTCCGGCCTCCGAATGCTCAAGAACGGTTGGCGGCGATCGGCGATCTGCGGTCGCTGAGCCCCGACCTGCAACGTGCCTTCGATCCCGGCCAGGATTTCGCTCCGATACCGCCGCCAGGCTCGCGCGACTGGCTCGCGAAGTATTACGAAGGGGGGCAGACGTTCGCGCAGTTTCTCAGAGAGGAGCCGAACAAGCCCGATCACGAACGCCACACGATTTACTTGCAACCGCTCAGCGATTTCTCGGCTGAGCGTGCTCCGTCGCTCGAAAAGCTGCGTGAGTTCACCGAGGCGTACTTCACGCTCGAAACCAAGCTGCTGCCGACGCTGACGATCCCGGCGGACCAAATTACCACGCGAGTTCGCGAAGGGACCGATCGCCCGCAGTGGTTCGCCACTCATCTGTTGCAGATGCTGGAGCCGCAACTTCCCGCCGATGCCTATTGCCTGTTGGGGATCACGCTGACCGATTTGTATTCGTCGCAAACGCCAACCTACGTCTTTGGCCAAGCCTCGCTGAGAAAGCGAACCGGCGTGTTCAGCTTCGCGCGGTTTGATCCGGCCTTCTACGACGATCCCGATCCGCCCGCTGTCGAGACGCTCATCTTGCGACGAAGCTGCCACACGTTGGCTCACGAGATCTGCCACATGTTCGGCATCACTCACTGCACCTTCTTCGCGTGTGCTGTGAACGGCAGCAACAATCTCGACGAGAACGACTCGCGGCCGTTGCACGTCTGCCCGGTCTGCTTGCGGAAGCTGCATGCGAGCATCGGCTTCGATCCGGTCGAGCGAGATCGGAACCTCTGGCAGGTTTATCAGCGGCTCGGACTGGCACACGACGCGGCATGGCAAGAGCGACGGCTGAAGGGAGTCGGCGGAGATTCCGCGCGGCGATGACGTGGAGCACGTTTTCAACGTGCTCGTCACGGGCACGTTGAAAACGTGCCCCACTAATTTGTCGGTGCAGCCCGCTGCAGAATGATGAAGTGGCCGTCGGTGTCATCCGGCAGCAACTTCCAGCGATCGGATTCGAGTCGCAGTTCGCGAACTTGATCCGGTGATTTGGTCTCGCTGTAGGGATGCCGCGTGTCGATCACGATGAAGTCGGTGTCATCGGGAACGCTCTCTTCGTAACCGGCGATCTTGCGGCGGTAGTGGCTGTAGTCATACGACCGCTCGTGATGCGTGAATCGCGGATGCACATAGTCGGTCGAGGCGACACGCGATGTCGGCGGGATCTTCTCCAACACTTTCGCGATGTGATCGGCTCTGGAGTCGTCAGCGTACAGCCGCCAGATCGAAAACGAAGCGTACGGATCCCAGAACGTGATCCCGGCGGGGCTGAGACTGAGGAACAAGCCGCTGGTGAAGGCGCTGGCCCAGACGAATTGGCGGGTGAAGGAGTCGGCGTTCCGAGGGGAGGCGGAAGAGGAGGAGGAGAGGAGGGGAGGAGGTGAGGAGGGGGAGAAAAGTGAATTCAATTTGGAAAAGAATATGCCCGCGTTGCCAACTCCGACGGCTGTTGCCCAGAAGACGACCGGGACCAGCGGCGCGTGGAAGTGATGACGCGGATCGGCCGCAAGTTCGTTGAGGCTCAAGATTCCGAACAACGGCAGTCCGACGGCCAAGCGTCCGGGGGACAACAGCGCGACGAACCCGACTGGTAAGAGCATCGACAAGGCATAGAGCGCGGTCCTTCCAGTCAGCAGTTCGCCGAACAACAGACTTGGATTCGCCAGCATGTTCCAGGCAACTTCGCCCATCGTGTTGCCGAACTTGCTGAAGTATTTGACGTAGTGCAGCTCGGCCCCGCCACGAAACCACGGAATGACCACGCGAGTCGCCAGCAACAAATAGGCGACTCCAAACACGGCGACTCCGCACCCCAAGCCGAACGCCCACTTGTCGGCCGAAAGCCGAAAGCCGAAAGCCGAAAGCCGTTGTCCCACTTTCCCCGCACGCCACCAGGTTGTCGCTGCTAACCACACTCCCAACGGAGCAATGATGATCGAGTAGTCCTCCTTCGCCGACAGTGCGATCGCCAACAAGATCAACGCGCGACGAAAACGTTTCTCTTCCAACGCATCGAAGGCAAACAAAAAGAACGGCACGCAAAAACTCTCCGGCCGGAACGTCTTCAGATCGACTTCGATGTCCAGGAAGTGCAGCGGAAAATACAGCAAGTAAGCGGCCGACATCAGCAACCCCGCTCGATCGCTGCCGGTCGAGCGTCGTGCCATCCGAAACACCGGGATCGCGCCGAGCGCCAGTGCGGTCGATTCACACAACTCCATCAGCAGGTGCGACGGCCAAAGCAGGTGTAGCGGCAACAGCAACAGATGGATCACTTGAATGTGCTCACCAAGAAACAGTCCTTGGTCGAGGTAGCTGCGAAAGCCCTTCCCATGCCACAGATTCCACAAGTGCTCCTCGTACATCGCCGAGTCCCCATGCGGGATACGGAGGTTGTGCCACAGCCGCCAGTTCATCGCCGTGAAGACGACGATGTAGATCGCGATCAGCGCGGCAAGCGATTGGAGGGATGAGTGGCGTGTGGGAGGGGAGGAGGGGAGGAGGCGTGGAGGAGAAGAGGCGAACCACTGCGCGAGCCAGCCGGCAAGGGCGGTCGCTTGCCAGAATTGCGGAGAGACGAGCAGCAGATGGTCGAGACTCTCCGAACCGATTTCAAAGGCCAAGAGCCGAGCCAATTCCCACGCGCCCATCAGCCACCACCAGCCGAAGGCAAATCCAGAGGTCGCGAATGAGTCGCTCCAACTGGTCTGCTCATTTCGTCGCACGAGCAGTGTGGCCAGCAGCCAACTCAGGCCCGCCGCCAGCAGCCACAGTCCGAAGAGCGGCAGGAAATCGACATCAGCAACCCCCCTGCCCCGCTCGTCGTGGCCCATGCGGCCTCCGAGAACTCCGACGAGCGATTGCCAGAGTTCTCCGCTGAGAAAACAGATCGAGGTGGTTGCGGAACCAAGAATCGTCTGACCGCTCAACGCCTGCGCGACGACGCCTCCGAGGACGATCAGCGCCGAGCTCAACAGACGACCAGAAACCTGTGTCGAGGATTTCATGTCGGCATCATAGTGGCCGCTTGAGTGCCGCCAACGTTGCCGCCACACTCCAAACAACAACACCTCGCGGAGAGCGTGTGAACCAATCGGCGAGCGGGGCGGCGTCAGCCCCCCGGTGACGACGATCAATCCACACAACCGGGGGGCTGACGCCGCCCCGCTCGCCTGAGAGTCATTTCGGGCGGGTGGCACGTCCCTGACCCTCGGGAAGGGCGTGGTCATTCGGCTTTGCGAAACGTCCCACGCCCTTCCCGATGGTCAGGGGCGTGCCACCCAAGATCACAGATTGGCCAGCCGTCACACACCGACGCTGATGGACTCGACATGCCGCATCCCTACAGCCACATCCCGGAGTTGATGAACCTCGAAGCGGGCCGCGGCATTGTGCGCATCCCGGTTGAGTTGGATGTCCCCTTCACGCCGCGAGTCCGAGCGCTCGTCGATACGGCGGAGTTCCAACGGCTCGCGCACATCTCGCAGTTGGGCTTGGCGGCGAAGGTCTATCCAGGAGCGACTCACACGCGATTCGAGCACGCGCTCGGCGTCTTCTTGAACGCGCTGAAATATCTCTGGCAGTTGGGCCGCGACCCGCGATTCACCGCCGTGGTCGATCCGCACCGTGCCGAAGTCTTGATGGCCGCCGCGTTGCTGCACGATCTCGGCCATTGGCCGTTCTGCCACCCGATCGAGGACATGGATCTGCCAGAGTTGCAGCACCATGAAGCGTTCGCGGCCGAATTTCTGAAACCGCATCGCGAGCTGGCTCAAGTGCTGCGCAACGAATGGCAGATCGACCCGGCCGAGGTGCTGGATGTGCTCGAACCGCAGACCGACTCGGTGCCGCTGCGGCTGATGCGTTCGGTACTGTCGGGGCCAATCGACATCGACAAGATGGACTATCTCGACCGCGACAGCCTGCACTGCGGCGTCCCCTACGGCCGGCACTTCGACAAACAGCGGCTGATTCAATCGCTGCTCGTCAACGAAGCTGGAGACGGACTGGCACTGAGCACAAAAGGTAAAACCGCCGCCGAGCTGATGGTCTTCGCCCGCTACGTGATGTTCAGCGAAGTCTATTGGCATCACGCCGTCCGCTCCGCGACCGCCATGTTCGCTCGCAGCTTCTTTGAACTGCGAAGCAATTTCGATCTGCGAACTTTCTTCGAGCTGACCGAAGCCGAAACGATCCGAGAACTCCGTGAAGCCGCGCGCGGCACCGACTGCGAAGTCCTGACCGAAGGAGTCTTCGGCCCGAAGCGGCGACTGTTCAAGCGAGTTGTCGAGTTCACGCACTCGCAGCATCCCGACTTGTACGCTCAGCTTGCCGGCCGGCCGTATGAATTCCTGGTGAGAGTCAGCCGCAAGCTGTGCGAGTCGCTATCGAGTCTTCTCGGCCGCCGCCTCTCGCCCGTGGACATCTTGATCGACGCCCCACCGCCGCATCGCGAGGTCGAGTTCAATGTCGCGATCTTCGATCCCAAAGAGAAAACTTATCTCCCGCTGCACCGCGTTTCGCCGGTCGTCGATGCTCTCGCCAAGACGCAGTTCGACGATTTCGTGAAGCGCGTCCGTGTGTTCGCGACCGCGGAGATCGCGACCGAGTTGTCCGAGTTACCAACGTTTCGAGACGTCTTGGAGAAGACGCTCGCCGGATTCGATTGCTCTGCCTCGCCCCTTCAGGAACCGTAATGTCTCCCACAATCGACTTGTCCGCTCATGGAATCACCGTCAAACACGTTCTGCGGAATCCGTCCCCCGCGATGCTCTACGAAGAAGCGATCCGCCACGATGCCGGCACGACCATCGCCGACTCAGGAGCGTTGATTGCGTACTCCGGCGAGAAGACCGGCCGCTCGCCCAAAGACAAACGCGTCGTGCGGCACCCAGATTCCGAAGCGAACATCTGGTGGGGGCCGGTCAACTTCCCGCTCGACGAACCGACCTTCATGATCAATCGCGAGCGAGCCAAGGATTACCTCAACACGCTCGACCGGCTGTACGTGATCGACGCCTTCGCCGGCTGGGATCCGAAGTCTCGGATGAAGGTCCGAGTCATCTGCTCGCGCGCGTACCACGCGCTGTTCATGCACAACATGCTGATCCCGCCCACCGACGCCGAACTGGCGGAATTCGGCGAGCCGGACTTCGTCATCTACAACGCGGGCCGCTTTCCCGCGAACCGCTACACCACCGGGATGACGTCACGCACCAGCGTGGACCTCTCGTTTGAGCTGCGCGAACTCGTGATCCTCGGCACCGAATACGCCGGCGAGATGAAGAAAGGAGTCTTCACGATCATGAACTACTTGATGCCGGCTCGCGGCGTGTTGTCGATGCACTGCTCGGCCACGTGCGACTCGCGCACCGGAAAGTCATCGGTCCTGTTCGGCCTCTCCGGAACCGGCAAGACGACGCTCTCCGCCGACCCGAACCGGCAACTCATCGGCGACGATGAACACGGCTGGAGCGACGACGGCATCTTCAACGTCGAAGGAGGCTGCTACGCCAAAGCGATCTACCTGTCACGCGAACGCGAGCCGGAGATCTTCCAAGCGCTGCGCTACGGAGCGGTCCTGGAAAACGTCGTCTACGATGACGCGCGGCATCACGTCGATTTCGACAACGCCACCATCACACAAAACACGCGCGGAGCGTACCCGATCAGCTACATGCCCAACGCGAAGATCCCGTGTGTGGCCGGACATCCCAGCGACGTGATCTTTCTGACGTGCGATGCGTTCGGGGTGCTGCCGCCGGTCTCGAAACTGACTCCCGAACAAGCGATGTTCCATTTCACCATCGGCTACACCGCGAAAGTCGCCGGCACCGAGATGGGCGTGACCGAACCACAAGCCACGTTCAGTCCCTGCTTCGGCGGCCCGTTCCTCGTCTGGCATCCGAACAAGTACGCCGAACTGCTCGCCGAGAAAGTCCGGCAGCACAACGCTCAAGTCTGGCTCGTCAACACCGGCTGGAGCGGCGGCCCTCCCGGCATCGGCAGCCGGATGAAGCTCGCCCACACACGAGCGATCGTCAACGCAATCCATTCCGGCACGTTATCGTCAGCCCCGACGACTACCGAACCGATCTTCGGCCTGCACGTCATCACGCAATGCCCCGGCGTTCCCGACGACTTGTTGCAACCGCGCCGCGCCTGGTCCGATCCAGCAGCCTACGATGCCTCCGCACGAAAGCTGTTTGAGTCCTTCGAGCGAAATTACGAAGCCTTCCAATCGGGCGGTTCAATCGGTGTCATCGACGGGTAGAAGAGCGGACCGGTATTCTGATTGACGTCTCGGAACAGGGCCGACTGGGAGCCGGTCAACGCTTTCCCGATCCGCGGATCAGGATCATTGATCCGAGCGTCACGAAGTATCTGCCGAATCGATTTCTCTGAGCGTTGAGGGAACCTGAGGTTCGGCGGTCGCCAACGCAATCGCCTCTTTATGTGCGGCAGCACGTCGGTGTCTTCGCTGTTCGTGAACACTCGATGAGCCGTCGGCGGATGAAGGCTCGGAGTTTGAGCCGCTAAGTGCCACAGATCGCAATGGAACTGTCATGGAGCCCGAAGATCCCCACGGATGGCATGGCAATACCACGGATGAAAAACGAGAAACACTGTTTTATCCGTGGTATCGCCATGCCATCCGCTGGGACATTCGGTCTAAGTTTTACGTTTTGATCAGCAGACAAGCAGCGATGGTTCTGGGGGAAGGTTTATTCTGATCTGTGGCACGAGCGCGTTCCGGCACATGGTCTGAGGCGGAGCCTCGATAGGGATTTCTCGATGATGTCTGATTGTTCTTGGCTGTTGGGATTGGTGTCGAACTGCTGGAAGGTCCAATTGGATTCCGGCACTCCACTCGACTCGTTGATCACGGAAGCGGTGCGGCGAGGTCTGACCGCGATCGAGTTGCGGCAAGGGAGTCTCGGCGAATACGAAGCCGGGCCAACGTGCGTGCCGCAGGCGGATCGCTTGGCCGAGTTAGCTCGCCGCTTTCCAGAGGTGCGGTTCAATGTGGCGTTGAGCCTGCCGTGCTTGGGCGGCGACTTGTCGCGAGAGGACTCTCTGTTTCTCGCAGGACGTGCGGCGGCGATGGCGATGGCGATGGGACAATCCCCCCATCTGCGGCTGGTCGATTTGCAAACTCGGCCGGATCAATGTTTGGCATCGTCGATCGAGTCTGCGGCGCGCAGGTTGGTCGAGTTGACCGAGGCGATGGTGGAGGTTGAGGGGCAGCTCTCGATTGAACATGCTCGGCAACCGTGGTCGTGGTTGGACTCCGTGATGAGTGCCGCGCGTCGGCGCTTGGGCGAGCGAAGCTCACGGCTGCGGCTCTGCTTTGATCCGTGCAATTTGTTGTTGACGGAGCGAGCCGAAGAGGTCGCTGGCATTGTCGAGTCGGTCGAGCCCAAAGAGGTGTCGATGATTCACGTCAAGCAGCGGCGGAACGGGCAAGTCCAACCGGATTTTGGCGACGGAGACCTCGATTGGCCGCAACTCTTGGAAACGCTGCGACGGCGCGGCCATACCGGACCGGTGTTGTTGGAGATTGCGCCGCATGTCGAGGTGTGGGCGAATCTGGAAAGCGGGATCGCTCGGTTGTTGGGAGCGGCGTGCAGTGAACCAGCGCGGCCGAGCCGAATCCAAACATAGGGCGGACAATTCTGTCCGTCGCCAAGACATCACGACGGACAGGATTGTCCGTCCTACCAAAGAAAAAGCCGAAGGAACACGGATGTGTCCCTTCGGCTTTCGAGTTTCATTGCGAAGCCAGAGGCTTAGCGACGGCCGTAGCCACCACCACCACCACCGCCACCTCCACCGTAGCCGCCGCGGCCACCGCCGCCGCCACCTCCACCGTAGCCACCACGGCCTCCGCCACCGCCTCCGCCGCCACCGCGATCTTCGCGGGGGCGAGCTTCGTTGACGGTCAACGGACGTCCGCCGTGATCTTTCTCGTGCAGGCCGCGGATCGCTTCGTTGGCGGAATTGTCATCCCCCATCTCGACGAATCCGAAACCTTTGCTCCGACCAGTGTCCCGGTCTTGGATGACTTGAGCACTCTGCACTGAGCCGAATTGGCCGAACAGGGTTTCCAAGTCTGAGCTCGTTACTTCGTAGCTCAAGTTCCCAACGTACAACTTCTTTCCCACTGTCTCGCTCTCCAAAAAAACTGGACGGGCCCATAAGGACTTTCCGGGCCGAATCGAAAGGAGCCAAAGATGGTGGCTCACCAGGTGGGCAAGGCGATGGAGGAAGCAGCCAGTGGATCCAGAAGAACCTACGCAGCGAGTCGCGTCGTCAAACCAACCGGGGAGGACTATAAGCACACCTCCGTAGAACCGCGAGCGCAAAAACGACGAGTCCTGACGGTCTGGAAATTTCATTCAGCTCGCTGAGCGGCGCGATACGAGCCAATCCGTAGTCAGCGACTCGGAATCGCAATCCAGTTAGACTCACGCACGCCGAATGTCGGCCGCGGCACACGACTCCCGTGTTCTTTAATCCTGAGAGCGAATTTCTGTGAATGAAATCCTTGCAGTGGAGCCGATCGGCCAGCCCGGTGGACGCCATGTTGAGCCGAGCCGTTATGAACTGACCATGCTCCGCGCACTGGCTCGCGAGTTCCCGAACATCGACTCGGCTCTGGCCGAAATCGCGCGGCTTTCGGCGGTCCTCACGCTTCCCAAGGGAACCGTGCATGTCATCAGCGACATCCACGGCGAAGACAAGAAACTGCGACACGTCATCAACAATGCCTCGGGAACGCTGCGGCCGCTGGTCGAGTACCTCTTCGAGCGACGGATGGAACCCAAACAGTTTCAAGAGTTCCTGACGCTGATCTTCTACCCGGCCGAGGTCACGCTGCGGCTGGAGCAAACTCTGACAGACCTCGAAGAACTGCGTGCCTTCGCGCGGCGAACTCTGCGGCACCAGTTCGAGTTGGTCCGCGTCTTGGCCTCACGCTACAGCTTGAAGCGAGCGATGCAGGTCTTTCCTCGCGAGTACGCCGGCCTGTTCTCGGAAATCCTGCACGAACCGACGGCCGAACGAGGCCGCGACTTTGTCGAGGCGATCGTCGATCAGTTGCTGACGCGCGGACGAGCACTGCACCTCATCCACATTACCGGCCGACTGATCCGCAACTTGGCGATCTACGAACTGATTATCGGCGGCGATTGCTGGGATCGCGGGCCGCGCGGCGACCGTGTGGTCGATTATCTGCGAGACCAGCCGAATGTCTCGTTCATCTGGGGCAACCATGACATCGCGTGGCTCGGTGCCGGACTGGGGCACGAAGCACTGATCTGCCACGTCTTGCGAGTCTCTCTGCGGTATCGCCGTCTTGGGCAGCTTGACGAAGGCTACAGCATCCCGTTCACGTCACTGGAGCATCTCGTGCGGACCGTCTATGCCGACGATCCGGCCACTCACTTCCGCCCCAAGACCAGCGGGATGCGTGAGGATCTCATCGTGGCCCGCATGCAAAAAGCGGCGGCCATCATGCAGTTCAAACTGGAGGGGCAGATGCTCGCCCGGCATCCGGAATGGAAGTTGGATCATCGCCGCCTGCTCCACCGGATCGACCACGACCGTGGCACGATTGAAATCGATGGCGTGACGTATCCGTTGCGAGACACGCGGTTCCCGACCATCGACCCCGCCGATCCCTACACGCTCTCGCCCGAAGAGGCTGAGTGCATGGGGCGGCTGAAGTACTCATTCACACACAGCCAGAAGTTGGCGGAGCACTTGCGGTACATGGTTGGCAACGGCTCGATGTATCTGCGGCGCGACGATCACCTGATCTTCCACGGTTGCGTCCCCTGCGATGAGCAAGGTGAATTCCTGCCGATGCCGATCGAAGGGGAACAGCTCTGCGGACGCGAGATGTTCGACGCCATTGAACGGGTCGTCGCCCGCGCGATGGAGCAGCGGCAGGAACCCCACCTCGACCTGCTCTGGTATTTGTGGAGCGGCCCCCGCTCGCCGCTGTTCGGCAAGGACCGTATCGCCACCTTCGAACGGGACTTCATCGCCGACAAGAAGTCACACCACGAGACCAAGGATCCGTACTTCAATCTGATCCACGAAGCCTGGTTCTGCGAGAAGGTGCTCGCCGAGTTCGGTGTCGATCCGGTGCGCGGCCTGATCGTCAACGGCCACGTCCCGGTCAAGATCGAGGCGGGCGAATCGCCGATCAAGCGCAGCGGCAAGGCGATCACCATCGACGGAGCCTTCTCGGAAGCCTACGGCGACCACGGCTACACGCTGGTGCTCGAAGCGGATCGCACGATCCTGACCAAGCACCATCACTTCGAGTCGGTCGACGCGGCGGTGCGCGACGGTGTGGACATCGTCCCCAGCGTCAGCGTCGTCCGCGAATGGGATCGCCCGCGCCGCATGGCCGACACCGAACGGGGCGACCAGTTCCGCTGTGACATCACCATGCTCGAACGTCTGATCGAACTCTACCGCAACAACGATCTCCGCCAGGACGACTGGCGTCAGGCCGTGCGGTCGTAACGACGAAGTCGACAAACTCAAGATGCTTCGTTTATTCGCCAATGACGCTGACGTTCCAGTTCCGATTGCGAATTTCGTTCGCGATCCCGACGACATTATTTGGGGACGGAACTCGGCTCTGTCAGCAACACCGCGACATCCGAATGCAAATTTACCAAGGCTTGATCCAGCGTGAGCAGCTTCGCGGAATGACGCCGCGCCAACTCAGCGAGCCAAGCATCCGTGACTTGTTTCGGTCCTTGCAGTTTCTCGTAGGCGACCTGCCGATAACCGAAGCCATCGTCCCAAAACTGATGTCGCGGATGCGCTTCCAAGGCGGCCAGTGTCTGCCAGGCAGCGGCCGGCGACTTGTCCTCCGCCGTGATCATGTGGACTCGCAACAGCGTACCTTGAGTCACGCTGCAAGTGGCGAACGGCTCGGACGACTGACAGAACCAATCTTTCGCGAGCCGATGATGCACGTGCGATTCAATCACCAACGCGACCAGCACGTTGCCGTCCAAGAGGTAGGTCATCCTAGCTCCCATTCGATGCGTGCCACATCTTCCGAGTCGAACGCACGGTCGCCTTTGACCACCGGCAGTCCAGTGTTGGAATCCATCATGAAGTGCGTGCCGCAGCCGGGAATCGTTGATGTCGAAGACGTGGGGCTCGCCAACGCTTCTCGAAGCAACTGATTGATCACACTCTTGACGGGCCGATGTTCCTGACGCGCTCGCGATTCGGCAGCGACAAATAAGTCAATTTCTAATTCGATGGTCGTGGACATGACTTCTCTTTGCCTCCAGAACATCAGCGATCGGCCACCGGATCGTGGATATGGAATTGTCTGCCAACGGATGGTATCGGCGACGGCGATCCTTTTCATCAGGATTCACAGTTCCTCTCCCAAGCCGTCTTCACGGATGCCAGCGAGAATGGCTGCGCAAGCAACACAGCGTTGACGAGTACCTCGAAAGCTGCCGCCGCTGGAGCGCCGCTCGCGGAGCCAGCATCGGAGCCGCTTTCGGAGAAGCCGTCACGCAATCCAAACGATTCGTAGGAGCGAACCTACTCGACTGGATCGCCACTGCCTCCGAACAACCCGGCTTGACGCTCTAGCAACATCGGGACCACTGTGTCACGCCAGAACTCCGGGCATACATGGCCGCTCGACATCCCTCCGTGGCTATAGCGTTCAACGAAGATCGCATCCGGGTGGGACATCGAGTGGTCGGTCAGTTCGAGGAAAGCCTCCTCGATCACCGCGCGGACACCCTCAATTGAGGACGGACAGGCCACCAACTTGAACCTCTGGACCATCTCGTTCCAGAGGAACGGGTCTCCCCGTAGGCCCCAATGCGGTGGCTTCTTGCGAAAGAGAGCCGCGAACGTAGTCGTTCTCTTTGAAAGCGCCATCCAAGCACACCTCCGGCACCTAGCGACCGCCATCGCCGGGCACGCGCGAATGAATGATGAACCATTTGTAAATTCCGGATTGCTTGCTCCGGTACATCGCCTAGTTCGTCGTGCTTGGTTGCGGCGACGTTAAAACGATAATCACCCAGAGAACGGCTCCCACAGGGATCCGGTCAGCGGAACCGAGAGAAAACCTTGGGCGGGTGGCCAAGATCGGTTTCCGCGTGCAGTTGCAGGAAACAACCGCCAAGTTCTTTAATTCCTCTTGATAACATTGGGACGTCGATAGATTCGTAGCTCACCTTTGGTTTTCGATGAACGCCAGCCCAGACAAACAGCACGGAATCAGAAAACGGATATTCTTTGGCAGCCCGACGTTCACCGCGAAATCGTGAATTTGCCACCATCAATTCAGCACGGTGCTTGGCAAGCAGTTCAAGAGTCTCCATATCCTTGTCGAACGCAGGCAACGCCCGAGGCAGGTATTTCAATTCAACGACAGCAATGATGTGGACGCTGTTGCAGATCACGAAGTCCGGGAAGCGTTGTTTCGTGTCACCGTTCACCTTCAATGCAAATCGCGGTTCAACGAACATCCTGCGAGTATTGGGATCAAGAATCGCATTAAGCTGCGACCAAAACGAAGCCTGAAGACTGCGCTCGTAATTGATCCGTTGATTGCAATAATCGCGTTCGATTGATTTCTTCCAAGCCGTGAGCAGTTGTTTTTGCAGTGGTTGACGCAAGGTAGACACCGTTCGGCCGGGTGGCACAGATTGCTTCAATCTGTGTGCGAAGCATTGGAAACGGAAAACATGCTATCAACGTCGAGCCACGGCATCATCCTGTATTCCGCGCGAACTCCTAGTTTCCGATGCCTGCGGCACGCAGGTTTTTCAAACCTGTGCCACCCGACGGGCGACGCTCACCCGACGAATTCGTTGCCGACTTTGCGTGCTCGTTCGGGCTTGTCGAGGTTGATCCCCAAGGCGATGCCGATTTCGACGAGCAGGTTCCAGCCTGCCGCCATTTGGACGAAGCCGGACAGGTCGCCTCCGTCGGGAATGCGAATCGTCGGGAATGGCGTCGGCTGCGACGAGACCGCAATCACCGTCAGCTTGACCCCCTTCACCAGCACGTCCTCGAACTTGGTCATCGAGCCGGCATAGGGATCGATCCAAATCACGACGTCGCTGGGGTCCATGACCTCTTCGATTCCGTGAACCGCGTAAGTCCCTTCGAGAAAGTCCGCACGCTTGCGAGTGATCTCGTTCGTCTTCAGCGTCAGCTCTTCGGCCACGCCGTCGTTGCGGCCGGCCCAGTAAATCGTTCTCGCGTTCGCGAGTTTGTCCACCAGTTCGGTGCGGATCGGCAGCATGAGCGCTTCTCGAAACTGATCGCTCAGAGTCGGCAAGCGCGATCCCAGACCCGGGCGTTTCGCGACCTGCTCCAACAGCGCGCGGTGAAACAGAGCTTGTTCAATGACACTCTTGGTCGCGGCGACGGCTCCTTCGGGACCGCACGACAGCACGAAGGCCCGCCGGGCCAGCGAGCCTAACTTGGAATCGGGAAACGCGGTCAGACTGAAGAGTTGCGAGTGACCACGCTCACGCAGCAATTGATACAACTCGATGACTTCCGCCGTGCGGCCGGAGTTCGACAACGCGAAGACCGCCCAATTCGCGAGGTCGTATTCTTTCGACTGGCGTCCCGCTTCGGTGTGCAATTCCAGCGTCCAGCCTTGTCGCCGCGCGTGTGCGATCGCGTTCTTGGCCGGGAAGATGCGGCTGGAACCTTCGCCGGTCAGCAGCAGCAGCCCAACACCGGCGATTTCGGCGGCCACGTCCGTGGCTTGATTCGGATTGAATCGAGCAATGATCTCTGGCGTGTCGAGCATGTCGCGGACGAGTGCGAATTGTTGGTAGCGGTCGTCGGTGGCATTCATGGTGTGTCCTCTCGAAGTGGGGCACGTTTTCAACGTG
>CAMDPX010000093.1 GCA_945905295.1 Planctomyces sp. SH-PL62
CATTCGCCGCATGATCGGGGGGCTGACGCCGCCCCGCTCGCCTGTCTCATTCAAAACCGTGCGAGAGATACGAAAACGTCGGTGGGGGCAATTCCGCTCACCGACGTTCCGCTGTTTCAAATCCGCTGATGTCTCAGGTGACTAGGTTCCCGAACGCAAGCGGCGCATCACATCAGTTTCGAGCGTGCCGAACGCCTGCTCGTGGCGTTGCAACGTCACGGCGAGGGCTTGCAACAGCCGCTTGGCCGTGAAGTGATTCATGATGATCCGCTGACCGACGTGGACCGTCACGCTCCCCTGAGCGAACGGGTTTGGATTCAGTCCCAGGTCGAGAATCAATTCTTCCGGAGTGCTCGACACGCGGCAAAAGTTGGCGTAGCTGGCCACGATGCGGGCGTCATCCACGGTCAACGTCTGCTGCCCAGCCGGTGCCGCGGGAGGCGCAACAGCCAATCCCTCGGGGGCGGTGTCGGGGTCCAGCTTGAGTGTCTCGTTCTTGTCTTTCGCCACGATGCTTACTCCTGACAAATTAAGTGAGAGAGGTTTCCTTCACCGGCGATGAGTTTGCCGGCCACAAGCTCCAGACGAGGGCTTGCAGAGGGGCGTGAAGGTAGTGGGCTAACGACTTTGAAGCAACGGCGCTTCAGCGCCGGTTTACGCCTCCGCTCCGCTGGAGTTGCTGACCACGTCAGCTTTATACTCGCTCGCCGTTCGATCACGTTTGTGGTCGCGTTCCACGGCAATCCCCTAGCGTCTGAGAATCGAAAGTTATCGATGTCGAAGCAGATGAAACGCATGTTGCTTGGGTCGATCGCGGCTTCAGGACTGGTCGCCGTGACTGCGGTCGTGGACCTAGTGCTTGGCATTCCCTATTCGGGAAGCATGGTCTTCGACGCACTGTTCCTGATCACCGCAGGCATCGTGATCTACATGGGATACGAAACCTTGAAAGAATCGACCTGACCGCGCGGCCCGGCTTCTCGGCTGCAAGGAATCTGTAATGCGACAGACGATTGGAACAGCGATCCTTTCCGCACTCATCGCGGTGGCCACCATGAGCTTGATGACCAGTGACCAGACCTCGGCCCAGCCGAAGGATGCCCCTCGCAAAATGCTGCGGCACGTCGTGCTTTTCAAATTCAAAGAGGGGACGACTAAGGAACAAGTCCAAGCAGTTGAAACAGGCTTCCGCAGCCTGCCCGGCAAGATCGACACGATCCGCGATTTCGAGTGGGGGACGGACATCAGCCCCGAAGGCAAGTCGAAGGGCTTCACGCACTGCTTCTTCGTGACGTTCGCCGACGAGAAGGGACGCGACGCGTACCTGCCGCACGCGGCTCACCAAGACTTCGTCAAACTCGTCGGGCCGCACGTTGAAGACGTCTGCGTCGTTGACTATTGGACGCAGAAGTAGCTCGTAGTGACCCCATTTATGGGGTCGAGCCCGACCCGATAAATCGGGTCACTACGAGCGATCGTGAGCAGTAGTATTCAGCGTCACCGGCTGGCTCGTGACAAGTGATCGCTGGACCGCGTCCAAGAGCGCGACGACCGAGCGGGCTCGAGCCTCTTCCTCAGCATCCGGCACGCCGGAGCGAATCTGCCGAGCCAACCACTCGAGTTGATCGGTCTCCTCAAGGCTGTCGGTCGTTGTCACCGGCGAGTCGAAGACCTCCCCTTCGTCGGTCAGCGTGTATTGCCGGCCTTTGGCATATCCGCCTCGTTCGCCGGTCAGCATCCAGCCGCTTTGAAATGGAGTGGGGCTATCGAGCCGAATGTCGATTTCCGCCTGACAACCCGACTCGAAGACGACGTGCAGAGCGAGCGAATCGCCGGCAAAGAGATCAGCAACACCGGCACTGGGATCACCGACGGCCAACATGCGGACCGGCCGGCTCGGAATGAGCAGCACCAGTTGATCCAGAGCGTGAGCGACGAAGCGAACCTTCGTTGTCCCCGGCTCAGCGTACTCGTCCCTGTCAGACGGCTCGGTTCCACGAGTCGCACCGCGAGGAGGTCGTCCGTAACTCCACAAAACAAATTTCGCCGCGCGAACCGCACCGATCTTTTCATCGCGGGCAACAGCCAATGCCTGGCGAAATTCCGGATCGGCGCGCCGAGGATGATGAATCAACAACAGGCGGCCGCGCTGAACCGCAGCGGAATACGCCTGCTCCGCGACTTGATTGCCCAGTGTGAACGGCGTCTCCGCGATCAAGTGCTGGGCGTGGATCGCTTCGAGCGGAAACTCCCAAAACGACGTCACCCACAAGACGTCGATATCCGCTGACTGCGTGAGTTCTGGCAGACTCATCTGCCGCACGCCAAACGAAACGACCGGACTGCTCAGACACAAATCGTCACAGGCGGCGACCACCTGAAACGGTCCGCCGACGGCAGATCGCTCAATCAAGTGCCGACCGACACGACCACATCCCACCAACCCGACGCGCAGCGGTGGCAAGGCGTCACCGGCCATTACCGCGGCCCCTTCGCCAGGAGCTTAATGTGCCCGGAAACATGCACGCGCAGTTTGCCGGTGCTCTTATGGCCCGACGGCAGATTCACATTCAGCAACAAGATGCCGTCTTCTTTCGGCGTGAACTCCTTGCTGGCTCCGATCTCAAACGGCTCACCGATTTTCTCTTTGTCGTTCGGGTTGTTGGTGCGGCCGCCAGTTTTCGCCCCTCCGGACTCGGGGTCCGGCACGACAATCCCCATCAATGCTCCGCAGCGCACACCGGCCGCCATGTCTTTGCTCGGATCTTTCGTCGGCAACCCGTTGGCATCGCACGGGCCCGTCAGCGTGATCTTGTAGCTGCCCTGAGCTTCGACTCGGACCGACTTCCCTCGGAAGACCTGCACCTGAGCTTTCCAACTGTCGCCAACATCCAAATCCATATCGAAGTCATTGGTCTCGAAGACCGCCTCGTTCAGCTTGTCGATCTTCTCCTTCAACCCGGGCAGTTCGGGCTTCAGCCGAGCGACCGTCCGCAGTTGATCTTGAGCCTCTTCAAACAACTTCGCCTTCTCATAGTCCTCGGCCAACTTGATCGTGTCGGTGATGAACCCTTCCAGATTCTTCTCCGCGCGCGAATCGAGATCCTTGGCATCGCCGGACTTCTTCGTGGTCCCGGTCTTCGGCTTGAGCTTGCTAGTCCCCGTCTGAGCAACCGCTCGCGAAGCATCCGACCAAACGATCGCTCCGCAAACCGCCACGACCAACAATGACGCTGACACCACGAACCATTGATTGCGCTGCATGACAATTCTCCGCGAGAACGGGATCACGTGTGGACGGCTATTAGAGCGCGGCCAACGGGCGGAGGCAATCATCAGCCGCACCGCGAATGAAACAGGCGAGCGGGGCGGCGTCAGCCCCCCGGTGTGTTCGTCGCCAAACCAGGGAGCTGACGCCACTCCGCTCGCCAAATTGTTTCACTCTCGGCCGCTCCGACAATACGATCCCGCCTCTCATGCCCCCTTCTCAAACGACGAGCGTCCCCATGCTGCCGCGAACTCTCTGCCGAACCTCGCTATCCATCACGCCGCTGGGGATGGGCTGCTGGCCGATCGCGGGGATCACCAGCATCGACGTCAACGAGGCCGACAGTCTGACCACGATCCGAGCCGCGTTCGACGCCGGGATCAACTTCTTCGACACCGCCTACTCCTACGGCTTTGAGGGCGAAAGCGAGCAAATGATCGCACGCGTGCTGCGGCCAGACCGCGAGAAGATCGTCCTCGCGACCAAGGGAGGCATTCATTGGATCGCCGGCAAACAAGTTCGCTGCGCCCGGCCAGAGACTCTGCGGCGCGAGTGCGACGAAAGCCTGAGACGCCTGCAAACGGATCGCATCGACCTCTATTACCTGCACGCTCCCGACCCTGACGTCCCCATCGAAGAATCGGCCGGCGCGATGGGCGAACTCATTCAGCAAGGCAAAGTGCTGAGCGCAGGACTCTCGAACGCCAACGTCGAATCACTCGACCGCTTTCACCGAGCCTGCCCGCTGACGGCGTTTCAACCGCACTTCAACATGCTGCAACGCGAGATCGAAGACGCGCCATTGCCGTGGTGCGTCGAGCACGACGTCGCAGTCATCGTCTATTGGCCGCTGATGAAAGGACTACTCGCCGGCCACCTGCCGCGCGAGCATGTCTTCGACACCAAAGACGGCCGGCAGAAGTATCCCATGTTCTCTGGCGAGGAGTGGCAGAGGAACCAAGACTTCGTGGACGTGCTGCGCGCGATGGCGGACGAGATCGAACGCCCGGTCTCGCAGATCGTGCTCAACTGGACGATTCAACGTCACGGCATCACCGCCGCGCTTTGCGGAGCCAAACGCCCCCATCAAATCCGCGAGAACGCCGAGTCGCTGAATTGGTCGCTCACCTCCGACCAAATCACCCGCATCAACAACGCTATTGCCGCCCGCGGACCGATCGTGTCGAAGGCCGCCGTCTCGTAGGTTGGGACTCCGTCCCGACCCTTCTCCGAAAACGGTCGGGACAAAGTCCCAACCTACAGTCAACGGGTGGCAAACCCGAACCGCTTCCACTCCGCCGGATGTGGAGCGACCACCGTGATCGACTCCTCGCGCGTCGGATGCTCGAACGTCAGCGACGCCGCATGCAGAGCCAGCCAACCCTCAAGCTTTGTCCGCGAGCCATACTTCGCATCCCCACAAATCGGCATCCCGCGCGACGCGAGCTGTACTCGAATCTGATGACTCCGCCCCGTCAGCAATTCAATCTCCAGCAAGTTTCGCCCGCCCGCCGATTGCAAACAGCGATACTTCAACCGCGATTCCTTGCCGCTGCCTGCCCCCTGCCCCACCACCCGAGTGACATTGGTTGCCTCATCCTTCGCCAACCAATCCAGCAACTCTCCTTCGCGCTGTGGTGGCCGTCCCTCGACGACGCAGTGATAGACCTTCCGCACCGAGTGCTTCCGAAACTGCTCCGACAACCGCGCCGCCCCCTTGCTCGTCCGAGCCAGCAGCAACACACCCGACACCGGCCGATCCAACCGATGCACGACCCCAACAAACACCTTCCCCGGCTTGTCGTACTTCCGCCGCAGGTATTCGCGAGCCAGATCGACCACCGAGACATCCTCGGTCCGATCCCCCATCGTCAACACCCCCGCTGGCTTGAGAACCGCGAGACAATGGTTGTCTTCCAAGAGCACCAACAGACGACGCCGTTCATTCATGCGACCATCGCTTTCGCGAGACATTACAAAGGTCTTCAACCTGCCGCCGAGGAGAGCACCCCTCTTCCGCCCCACTTATTCCGCCAACTCTTGCGATCAGACTCGCACTCGCGCCCAATGAATGCTCATGCGGTCGGGCGAACCGGCGTAGAACGCCAACAGCAGCCGGCCCTCCGACAGCCGGCGAATCGCTGGATGTCCGAAGGTCCATTTGCCCATGTCTTCCCAATACTGAGCGAAGTCGATCTGTTCGCGGCCTTGAGACAGCTTGGCCAATTCCTGCTGCTGATGGACGACCAGCCGAGCATCGTCTGGCCAAGTGACCCCGCCGTCCGGCGATTGCCACAGAGTCAGCGTGCCGGGCTGATCGCGGTCCACGACGAAGGCGAACAAACGACCGTCTTCAAGCAACACCGGAGCGGCGATTTGACCGGGCAGCGTCGTCTCGGTCGGTAACGGCAGAGGTTGAGCATCGTGGATCGACGCGCGCAGGAAATGAACTCGGCGATCGCGTTTCGCCGCGAGGTCGTGCGTCCAGAACAACGCGATGAATTCGCCGGGCGTCGCCGTCGCGCACAGTCGCTGATCCCAGTAATACAGCGAGTGCTCCGGATGCTGAGCCACTCGCCACGGCGGATCGAACGTCTCGCCCCCATCGCGTGAGACTAACAACCACGCGGCGTGTCGTGCGGGTGTTAGATCGTCGAACTCTTTGAAGCTCTCGAAGGCAAACGCGATTGTTCCGTCGGACCACAACGTGACCGGACCGCACATCGCACAGCCGGTCAGGCCCGGAGTCGGCAACTCGCGCCACGCACTCCAGGTCAGGCCCTCGTCATTCGACACGGCCATGAGTTCTCGGCTGCGCAAGATGCCTTCTGTGACGGGATCGAACAGCGGACGCTCCCGATCGCTGCGATCGAACCACGTCGCGAACAACAGCAGGCGACCCGGAGCGACTTCAACCATCTCGCCCCCGGCGAGCGACCCCGGAGTTCCCCCCAGCCGAGTCTCAAACCGAATCGGGATCGTGGTCCAACTCTCGCCGCCGTCGGTCGATCGGCACAGGCCGATCGTATTGTCCGGCCCATGCTTGACCCGTCCCACTTGAAACCCTGCCAAGATCGTCCCCGATCGCAGCGGACACAACGCGGTGAAATAACTGATCCGCTCGGCGTCGGATCGCAGCGCCGCATCGGAAATCAATCCGCGACCTTCGACGTGCATCGTCATTGGCATTTGCTCCGTGGCAAGCGAACGAATCCGGATAGCCGAGTCGACCACGCAGCGTTTGCCAACTTGGATGACTCGCGCGGTTGGTCAAGTCGGAGAGCAACCTATCGTCCAGGCGAGAACTTGCCAACGGGCAGTGACGGCAGCGTTGCTGGTTTCAGGCGAGCCAGTGAGCGTTAGCTCCCGGACGAATCCGGAACGTGAGACGGCCGGGGGCTGACGCCGCCCGGTTCGTAGGGATGTGGTCATCGCCTCTTTCGACGTGAGACGGCTTGACGTATGCTGGCTGCCGAGCGGTTCGGACGCAGAGGGAGATTGAATCATGAGCACACTTCTCGAAATTGAAGCGGTCGCGGACACACTTCCGCCAGAGCAGCAAGCGGAGTTGGTGACGTTTCTCTCCGCGCGATTGGCTCACGCGAGCGGTGCGTCAGATGGGCGTGACTCCGACGGATTGGATTGGGAACAAGAGTTCTTGAAGTTGACTCAGCAGTGGCGGTCCGAGACAGAGTTCTCGTCATCGCTGACCGAGATGTCGGCTCATCCGGCGTACCAGCGGATCATCGGCATGGGGCGATTGGCTCTGCCGATGATCTTTCGCGAGTTGGCGTCGGAACCCGATCATTGGTTTTGGGCGCTGAAGGCGATCACCGGTTGCGATCCGGTTCCGCCGGCTCACCGTGGGAACATTGAGTTGATGGCAGCCGACTGGCTCGCCTGGGGCAAGTCGCGGGGATACGTCCAACCGTGAGCCAATTCCTCGACGCCAGTTTTCCGCAATTGACCTTGGACGGGTACGCCATCACCAGCCCGCCAGATCGGCGTTACAACTGCATCGCGTGGGCTGTGGGAGACCAGACTCGCTGGTGGTGGCCCGATGCGTCCGAATGTGGCTATTGGCCCGATAGTGTCGCTCGCGAGTGGACCACTTCGGCGTTCATCGCGGCTTTCGCGACGCTCGGTTATGCCGTGTGTGAGTCGAGCAAAGTGGATGGCGACGTTGAAAAAGTCGCACTGTACGTCGCAAACGGCCGCCCAACTCATGCTGCTCGGCAGCTTCCCGATGGGGCATGGACCAGCAAGTGTGGCCGAGCGGAAGACATTCGCCATGCGTTGAATGGCTTGTGCGGCGATGTCTATGGCGAACCAACGCTCTTTCTCGCTCGCCGACGTTGACCGTCGCCAAGTCGAGTTGCCCCTCATCACGCGGAGTCCGCCGCGGCGGAATGTCGATGTTGATGACTCACGGGCCGGGCTTGCCGAGTGTTTCCAAGAGTCCGATCGCGGCCCAAGCGGTTCCCCAGTAGTGATAGATTTCGTCGCGAGCTTTCAGGCGTTCCGGTTCGGTGGACTTGGTGATGTTCTTGGACGGCGTCAGCCAGGAGCCGTCCGATTGTTGCGACGCGAGCAGGAACTTCCGTGCGTCCCGGAAGACGGCCGAGTCATCGCTGGCTTGGAGTTTTGCCAGGACATAGATCGCCAGGCCGGTCGTCATCGAATCGCTGGGGCCACCCTTTTCCCAGCCCCAACCGCCGTCACTGCTGCGGGCGTCGAGCAACTGCTGACGCAGTTTCACGACTTCATCGGTTGAGCCGAATTGCTTCTCGAACAACAGTCGCGTCGCGAGCCATTCGCGATTGTCGGGCTGCGGAGGTTGTTGCCGCTGATAGGCAATTGCTTTCTCGATGACATCGGATCGTTTTGCTCCCGGCGCGTCGTACGCGGCCAGCGCGAGTGTGGCCCACATTGTCGTAGCTTGATTCGCCGTCGGCAGTGACCAGCGGCGCATCGTCGCGAACTGGTTACCCGGAGGCCACGAGCCGTCGGCGGCTTGATGTCGATTCATCACCTCGATCGCGCCAAGCCGAAATTCAGGCTGCGTCAGAACGCTTGCTGCTCCCTGATTGCCGAGCAGCAATTGCCCCAACACGTCCAATCCGCCGCCAGTTCGATCGGGAGCGTTCGGGACACGCTCGGCGGTCTTCGTGATGATCGGCTGATATGACTTCAACTCGTCTTCGGTCAACAGCGGCGTCAGCTTCGCGACGAACTCGGCCTCGGTCTTGAACGGCTGCTCGATGAGCGGCTTGAGCTTTTCTTTCACCGCATCCGGCAGCTTGGCGGCTTCGACTTTGCCGAGGTCGTAATTCTGCAAGCGATACAAATTGCGATGCGACAGCGAATCCTTCCGGCACCACTCGTCCCACTCCGTCAGCTTCTGAGCATCAACCGTCAACCCGTGAGTCTGAGCCGCTCGATGCGACCACAACAAGAACGGCACATGATGGCACGACATGCAACCGCGGTCGTTCATCCACGCGACACCTTCCTTCTCCAGAAACGGAAGGCTTCGCGACACCGCTTCTCGAACCGCGGTATCGGTCGTCGGAGTCGCGGCTGCCTCGTCGGCCTGCCCGGTCGCTCGGATCAGTCCGAAACAACACAGTGTCAGACAACATAAGCGAACAAAGGGATTCATGGCATGACCTCGATCAACATCTCACAAAAGAGCGATGACCAATTGCCAATTCTGTCTGTCTTCATCCGTGTGTGAGTTTCGATCCGTGTGCGAAGTGCGTTGATAACTCAATGAACGCGCTTCGCACACGGAATGAAGAACACACGGATCACAGAACCTGACAATCCAAATTCTGTGGTGACATCTCAGTAACGCCGTGCCACTCACATTGAGAGTCACGACTTCACGAAGTACTTCCTCACGACCTCTTCGTTGATCTCGATGCCCAGCCCGGGGCCGGTGGGGACGTCGAAGTAGCCGTTCTTGAGGTCGAACTTCCAGGGGGTGATCTCGGTGCGGAACGGGTTTTCGTAGACATCGAATTCCATCATCGGCTCATCGCCACCGCTGAAGCCTTGGAAGTGCGGGGCCAAGAGTGAGTTCAATTGCAGCGATGCGGCGATGACGATCGCTCCGGCCCAGCAGTGTGGCAACGCTTGCATGCCGAACAGACGGGCCATCTCGGAGATGAAGAGCACTTCGGCAATCCCGCCGCACAAGGAGATGTCGGCCTGGATGATGTCGAACGAACGTTTGACGATGTGCTCCCGCGCGGTGGCTCGCGAATCGAGTACCTCGCCGCCGGCCACCGCGATGTCCAAGGACTTCGTCAGCTCATCGTAACCGGCATAGTTCGGCGACTGCGGCAGCGGTTCCTCGAAGCAGTAGAAGTCGAGCCGCTCCAGTTCCTTGCCGAACTTCACGGCCTGAGGGAGCGTGAACGCACCGTTGCCGTCGGTGAGCAGCTTCACATCGGGACCGACGGCGTCGCGGATTTTTTCCATGACGGCGAGGTCTCGCTTGTGGCCGTAGCGGCCCGTGCGAATCTTCATCGCCCGGAAACCTTGCTTGGCCAGCGCGGCAGCTTCGGGCGGATGCTGGTCTTCCGGGCGAACACCATCCGTGTAATTCATGGCAGCGGCATAGCCCAGAACCTTGTCGCGTTGACGTCCGCCGTACATGTCGGCGATCGACAGGCCCAGCGCCTTGCCTCGGAGATCGTGCAGCGCGATGTCGCATCCGGCGACCGCTCGGCCATCGCCGAAGTTGGGAGCCCATAGCTCGCGCCACAGCTTGCGATGCTCCAGCGGGTTCTTGCCGAGCAGCACTTTCTTGAGGTGCCCCTCGATGATGCCGCGCGTGCCGCCGACGTCGGCGGTCTCACCCCAACCGATGAGTCCGCTGTCCGTGCTGATCTTCACCAGTAGCGTGTCGCGCGTGGCGGCCGACGCCACCGATGGCCCGATCCCTTTCGCCAATTTGTGCTGGAGCGCAAAGGTCTCGACCTTCGTGATCGTCAGTGAACTCGGCTTCGGGTCGGCCGCTTCCACATGTGAGTCAGCATCGGCAAACAAGCCGCTGGCGGCTCCCAGACATCCCGCCGTGGCGGCGCGAACGAAGAACTCTCGGCGAGGTAGTTGGCTGGGCATGGAGTGTTCCTTTTGGTTGACGTGACCTCAAGTCGTGATTTCCGACGGACTGAGTAATTCCTGTCCTGGCCCGCGCAATCGCAAGACTCGAACTTCTTGTTCCACGACAGTGAAGTCGCGGTGCGCGTGACTGAGAATCGTCAACTGATGGCTCATGGTTTTGACACGAGTCCCAATTGTTGTCGCATTTCCGCAATCACTTCGGAGGCAGGTCGGCCACGATCTCCCGCGTGCATCGCGTCCACAGCTTCCTGCACGGCGGCGACACTCTCAGCCAACTCCTTGGAGATCGGCCGCTGTCGCCGAAAGAATGCCAAGGCTTGCTCGGGCGTTTTCCAGTTCGATCCACCTTGCAGGCCATCGCTCAGAAAACGGTGAAACTCAACCACTTCGCTTGTCGCTACGGTGCTCATCGCACGGCCCTCGATTTGACAAAGTCGGGACTTCCGAAAACGCGAACGATGATATCGCGGTGGGACCAATCAAACGAGATCCTTGGTATTTTTCAATCGAGCTTGGATGATGCTGACGGCCATGATCATCAAAGTCCCAGATCACCACAAACGAGAAGGAGTCATCATGTCCGCGAAAGTCACCCGCAGCGTCAGCGAGGGAGGACGCTTTGATTCGGTTCGCCATCACGGAAATCGGGAGAGCGTTCTCCCTCGCTTACGCTTCGGGTTACTTTGGCTGTTGCTGCCAAGTCTGTTGGCCGCTGAAGACTGGCCGCAGTTTCGTGGGCCGAATTGCAGTGGCGTCTCGACATCGACAAAGCCGCTGCCGACCGAATTCTCCGCGACAAAGAATGTCGCTTGGTCGGCGGAGGTTGGTGATGGGATCGGCTCGGCGACCGTCGCGGCCGGGCGCGTCTTCACCACGGGCATGGTGGGATCGAAACCGGAAGAATGGAAATTTGTCGTATCCTGCTTCGACGCTGCGACCGGCAAGCCGCTGTGGAAGCGCGAGTTCGATCCCGGCTCGACACCACTGCCGACCATCACCAAACCGAATAGCTACGCGTCGTCCACTCCGGCCGCTGATGACGAACGTGTCTACGTCTACTTCACACGACTGGGCCTGACGGCTCTCGACGTTCGCAATGGCAAGTCCGTCTGGACTCGCGAGCTCCCCGAGCCGTTCTTCATCTTCGATTGGGGAGCCGGGATGTCGCCGGTGTTGTTCGAGGACAAAGTGATCTTCTGCCAGGACGATGATCTCAGTCCTGCGATGTACGCCTTCAATCGCAAGACCGGCGACTTGATTTGGAAAGACGACCGCAGCGACATGGCGGTGAGTTATTCACATCCGGTCGCTGTCGAAACAAAACAGGGCCGCGAGCTGGTTGTCGCCGGGACCGGCAAGTTGATCGGCTATGACCCCAGCAACGGCAAACGCAAATGGTCAGCCGATCTCTTCTGCCGCAACATCAAGACCACGCCGGTCAGCCACGACGGCATCGTTTACGTCTCGGTCGAGAGCTTCGGCATCGCCTATCAATGGCGAGCCACCGCCGACACCAACGGCGACGGCAAGATCACTCGCGAAGAGATTCAGCAAAGCCGCAAGCAGAAGGACACGCCGATCCCGGAAGCGTTCTGGAAGAAGTTCGAACGCGGCGACGTCAACAAAGACGGAGTCCTCGAAGGGGACGAAATCGACAAGGCATTCCTCGACCCGAAGAATCAAGGCGGGCTGCTCGCCGGAGAGAGTCAGGCGCGCGCGAAAGACGAAAAGGATTGGAAGAAATTCGACGCCGAGTTGCAAAAGGAATCGTCACTGCAAGCGGTACGCGGCGGCGGATCGGGCGACGTCAGCAAGACGCACCTGCTGTGGAAGAAGATCAACAAGGCCCCCGACCATGTGATCTCACCGCTGGTCTCGAACGGCCGCATGACGCTGATCAAGGGAGGCTCGTTCTCCAGCGGCTTCGACGTGGCCAACGGCGAGTCGTTGTGGCAGCGACAACGCCTCGGCCTTGAAGGAGGCTGCCTCTCCTCACCGGTCTACGGCGACGGAAAGATCTATGTCGCCGGTCAAAGCGGAGTCGTCGTCGTGATCGAAGACGGACCACAGCCAAAGGTGCTCGCCACGAATGACCTGGGTGAGCCAATCATCGGCACCCCCGCAATCGCCGACGGCCGAATCTTTCTCCGCACACGCACGAAGCTGGTTTGCGTGGCGAAGTAACGCCGATGCGTGCGTTGTTGGCAGTCGAGCCACGCGAACACGTTGAGCCCAGGGAGGGTCTCATTTCTTCTCTCCGGCATCGTCATTTTCTTTGTACGGCGGCTGTGACAGATGGCTCAAACTGCGTT
This sequence comes from Planctomyces sp. SH-PL62, assembly GCA_945905295.1. Lineage (GTDB taxonomy): Bacteria > Planctomycetota > Planctomycetia > Planctomycetales > Planctomycetaceae > SXKJ01. The sequence goes on from CAMDPX010000093.1 coordinate 12,715, forward strand.
CCAGCCACTCGCGGCCATCTTTGGAGATTTTGTAGCGAACATTTTTGGAAGATGGATGCTCCGTCAAATCAAGCAGTCCCTTCTCAAGAAACTTACTCACGTATCGTTCGCGCACGTACTGCGGGGATTTTTCGAGATAACGTCCAATTTCCGTGGAAGTCAGGTCTCGCCATTCGCAGAGTGCGAGCACCACCCGCTTAACGATCTCTTCGCTTGCTTTCTGAGGAAGTCGATTCAGCAGACGCTGGATCGGGAGGTTGCTCAAGTTCGTCTTCAGGCGACTTTGCTTCTGTCTCGATCCCCTCAGGTTTCGCCTCGATCCCCACAGATTTATGGTCGATCCTCTCAGGTTTGACTGCTATCCCCACAGATTTGGCGGCAGAAACTGCGGCTTGCATCAGCTTGCCAGCGACGTAGTAGGTTCCGTTCCCCCGGCCTTTCATTTCCAGCAGTTCAGAATCTCGCAATGCTCGCAGTCGACTGCTGGCCGTCAACGTATCTACTCCGCTGAAGCTTCGATAGGTTGCGTTGTCGATGGCTCCGACTTCTCGCACGAAGATCAGCGTTCGGCGATCATCGTCGGACTGAGTGAATTCCCGGAAATGCCCCAACCAGGCAATGTCTTCAGGCGAAAGGAAATGGTGAAAGAGAAGTCGGATGACGAACTGATTAGCTGACCGATCTGATTCCAAATGTGGCGGCTGAAGGCCCGCTTCTTTCATACGATCAATCATCACCTGGATTCCGGTCCCTTTTTGCTCGGCCAACTTGAGGTCGTGAAAGATTGCCGCGATGTGAGGATTACGTGGTTCGGAACCCGGTTGTCCGAGCTTTTCTGCAGCCTTCAACGAATAGCCAGGGTTAATGATTTCCAGACGATTGGAGTATCGCACGATCTGAATCGCGCTGCGCGACCGGTAGCAGCGATGCATCACGGCATTGACGAGCGCCTCTCGAATGACCTCTTCAGGAATTGGCGCGATGTCACGACGTTGAAGTTCCCCAGCCGGTAAAGAAAACGCCTTGGCAATTCGTCCAAGATCGCGGCCTTCGCGGTCTGAATCGCCTCGATCAGCGGGCGCTGGATGTCGAGCGAGGCGAACTCGCCAGGATTTCGCACCCACTCTTTCCCTTGGATTCGGATGTAGTCCACTCGGGTTGTCGGGAAGAACCGACGTAACGCGGCGCGGGTGCCAAACAACAGCAAGCCAGCGACTGTCGGACGAATCTCTCCTCCGCTGGATTCCGCGCATGCGATGGAGAGAAGCATTTCTTCGTCTGGCAGACGCAATTCGCTCGCATCAGGATCACGCAAGCTGCGAAGCCGGCGATATTCTGCAATCGCGGCCGAATCAATGTCGCTCAGAGAGGCACCAGGAAGAATTTCAGAATCAAACGATCGAGCTTGGCGACCGGCGTAAAGAACTAACAAATCATCTTCAGTGCAAGCTGCGTCGGTGGAGCCAATTCGGCGAAACGCGCCAGCGGGCAAGCCACGCTTCTCAAAGTAGACGGGTTTCTCAGACGGCCCGACTTCGGGAACGAACGCGATCACCACCGGCTTGCCGAGTAATTGTTGCACGGAAACTCGTGGTCGAACCGGCAGATTGAAGAGTTCACGACACTGCGTCGCCAAGTCTGCCTGCAGCTTGTCAGTGTCCGGTACTCCCACGACTCGATAGACGGGACCAAAAAGCGTTTTTTCTTCTGCTTCGACTCCAAACACGATGTAGCCGCCACCAAGGCCCGGCTCATTGCTGAACGCGCAAACGCTTTCCAACGCGGATTCACCAAGTAAAGAGCCCTTCTTGGCTTCAACGCGTTCGTGTTCGTCGTTGGAATTCAGTTCGTTAAGAAGACTCTCTGCATCCATCGGATTCATTCATGGCAAGTGTGAGGTGTCATCTTGCTTGGGTGATTCTACTCGCTGGCTATTCCCGCACCGCCCCAGTAGGCAATTTCGTAGGACCAATCGTTGGCTTGGTTGACGAGGCCGAGAGTCAGTTCTTGGCCGGAGAACTTGCTCAGATCGACGGAGAGTCGACGCCAGCCGTTGGAACAGGTCTCTTTGGAGATCATTTCGTCGGCGAGGCGTTCGCCGTTGCCGCGGACGACGAGCCGCCAGTCGCCGCGCGGGTCGTGGCTCACGTCGAGGAGCAAAGTCGGTTTCTTGCCGACGGGTGGCGTCAGCTTTTGAGTCAGCACGCACGGTGCGTCGCGAGAGACGGGATGCGTGCGGAGGACGCTGTCTCGGTTGAAGTGGTTGTTGAGAAGCGCGACTCCATCAACTCCCGACGCACTCGTCGTGAAGCCGGGGAGGACTTCGGCGATCAGCGATGGGAAGTCGGCCGGGTTCGTGCTTTGACGCGGCGTAACGGCGCTCACTCCGGGAAGACGTTTCGCGGCCTTGTCATTCGGGTGCTTGTCGAGCGTCAGGAAGGCGAACAGGTCCACGATCTCTTGCGGAGTCAGTTGCTTCTCCAAGCCTTCGGGCATCAGCGAGAGTTCGTTGATTTTGAATTCATCGATGTCGTCGCGCGGGATGATTTCCAGCTTGCCGACAGTGACCGTCACCGTAGGTTGGGACTCCGTCCCGACCGCTTTCTCTTTCGGAGCATCTTTCCCAGCAGACTCGGGACGGAGTCCCAAGCTACCCGCCACCGCCGGCTTCAACACCACTCGTTGCGGGCTATCCTCAACCAACAAACCGCTTTGGACTCGGCCGGCTTTGTTGACGACGGTGCAGACGCGATAGCCGGCTCCAATGACCAGGCTGGGATCGAAGACGTTCGAGAGGAGTTGGTTGAAATCGTTGCGGCCGTTGGAGGTGATGTCGGGGCCGATGTCCGGGCCTTCGCCGTAGATTTTGTGGCACGCGGCGCAGACTCGTTTGAAGACTTTTTCCCCCGCGAACGGATCGCCCGGCTTTTGGCGAATCAGCGACTTCATCTCGGCGACGACCTTCTCGCGGTCGGGGTTGCGCGTATCGCGGACTTGGCCCCAATGGCGGCTCAGCAGGTCGTTGAGCTCTTTGTCTTTGAGTGCCTGGATGCGCCGCGCTTGATTCACGTTGATGGCGGTCGCGGCGATTTTCTTCTCGCCGACTTGCGACAGCAGTTGTTTGGACCAGCTTGCTCGCTGAGTCAGCAGTTCGATGGCCGACGGCTGGAGTTCGGGTTCGAGGCTCGCGTATCGGGAGAGAACGAGGTCGGCGACTTTGGGATCTTCGAGACGGCCGAGAGCGGTCAGAAGTTGGGATTTCAAATTTAAGATTTCAGATTTCAGATTTGGATTCTCCGATTTGAGATTTGAAATTTGAGATTTGTCATCCAGCACCTGCCCGACGGCAGCCAATACTCCTTCGTCCTTCGCTGCAATCAACGCATTCACTGCCTTCAGTCGCAGATCGGGTTGCAGTCCGGCGGTCGCGAACGAGCGGCGGACCTGCGGCAGGCCGCGCGGGTCGCCCCACGAGACCGCCAGCAGCGCGGCGTCGCCACCGAGCGGATGACTGGCTCCGTCGGCCAGCAGCGGCGTCAGCGGTTCGGCCAGCGCGGCTTTGAGTTGATCGAGTTTTTCACCTTTCAACTCGCCCGACTGCACCTTGGCCGAGATGACTTCCAAAACTTGCCGCCCGACCTGCGGATGATCGTCCCGCAGCAGAGCGAATAAGTCGGCGACCGGCTTGGCGTCGAACTTCTGCCGGCCGAGCAGGCGCTCGGTCACTCGCGGCATCAGGTCGATGACTGCGGCAGACTGAAGAAGGCGATGCGTTCTTAATGTCGCGACAAACTCGTGCGCCTGGTTTTCGAGACGTGGATGGAGATTCTGCCACGCGAGCCTCGCCATCAACCGATCTTCGGGATGGAGAGCCACCAAGGCCAACATCGCCCCCATGATGTGTGTCGAATTGGAAGGCAACTTTGAAAGACCAACCAGATACTGACGTGCGAGCGTTGGGTCGATCATCCGCCGACACTCGTCGATCAGTGAGCCGTCAAGTCGCGAAACGACTTGTTCAATGACCGTCGAATCATTCATCGCTTGCCGGATTAGCCAAGCCTGAGTGGCTGGATTCCCGCTTGAAAACTCTTGCAGATCAGTGAGGAAAAGAGCCCCCAGCTCCGGGTGAGCGTTTCCGATGCCGGCAGACAATGCAAAGAGACACTGACGGCGATGCGGAAGTGACTTAGTGGTGTCCTGAGCCGAGGTCACCAATTTCTTCGCATTGCGTAACTGTTTCGCGGCGACTCGTTCTTGAAGCAATCGCGTTGCGGTCCATCGCGTCCAATCATTCTTCGCACCGAGCTGTTCGATGAGTTGATCGTCTGTCTCTTTCGCGAGGTCCAACTCTTTCGGCGCACGTGGCGAGTCCTTGTATCTGACTCGATAGAGCCGGCCTTTGAGGCGGTCGATGCCGGCGGGGTCTCGGTTGGCGTCTTGGTAGCAGTGGTAGCGGTCGTACCAATCCAAAATGTAGAGGCAGCCGTCCGGGCCGGTCTTCTGCACCACCGGCATGAACCAGGCGTCGTTGGCCGTCAGGAAATCCGGCTCGCCGGTCGCGAAGTACGTGCTGCCGTCGCGCTGCAACTTGTCCACGTTGATGCAGCCGCCGTGGATGTTCCCCATGTAGAGCTTGCCGCGATATTGCTCCGGGTAGGCGTCGCTGTCGAAGTAGTGGATGCCGCAGTAGGCCGCCTTCTGATGCTTGTGCTTGACGATGCTGTCGATCTTCCAAGTGAATGGCGGATACGGACCTCCCTGACGGTGGTAGTAGCCGGTCTCGACGATGTGCCACAAATGATCGATCACGCACGCGCTGATGAAGGCTTCGCCCTCATCATTGAAAGCGATCCCCCACGGATTGCTGGTCCCCTCGGCGAAGATTTGGAACTCGCGCGTGCGCGGATGAATGCGGAACATCGCGCAGGTGAAGGTGAACTCGGTACGTAGGTCAGCCTTTCCAGGCTGACCCGCAGGGCGTGCGGCGTTGTTCTTGGAATCGACGGTTGCTGGAGCGTTCGGGTCAGGCTGGAAAGCCTGACCTACTTTCAACCACGGCGAATCGGGTGGGTACGTCACTTTGCTGTAATTGAAGACGCCGTTGAGTCCATACAGCCAACCGTCCGGCCCCCAGGTCAGCGAGTTCGGTAGCTCGTGCGTGTCGGTGCGGCCGAAGCCGGTGACGACGACTTGCGGCGGGCCGTCGGGCTTGCCGTCTCGATCGGCGTCGGGCACGAACAGGATGTCTGGCGAGTTTGCGATCCACACGCCGCCATGTCCGACGGCGATGCCGCTGGGGATGTTCAAGCCGTCGAGGAAGACCGTGAACTTGTCGCACTTCCCGTCGCCGTCAGTGTCTTCGAGGATCTTCACGCGATCCTTCCCCGGCCCGGCGGACTTGCGTGGGTACTCCAAGCTCTCGGTGATCCAGAATCGGCCCCGTTCATCAATCGTCATCGCAACGGGATTCACAATGTCCGGTTCGGCGGCGACGACCTCGACCGAGAAACCTTCCGGAACGGTCATCATCTTTGCGGCGGTCTGCGGATCGCGCGGCTCGTTGGGGGGCTTGTCCTGAGCGTGCGGGATCACGGCGGGCTTCTCTTGAGCAATCACGCGGATGGAGTTTGTCCAAGTCAGCGCGATCAAAGCCACGATTGAGAGGAGAACAGGTCGCTCCAGAAAACAGCGCATGGGTCAGTCCTTTCGGAATACTGGATCGCGAGCAGCCAGACACGCTCACGGCGGGGCATTATGCAGGGGTCGGCATCGAGGCGAAACGTCGCGGCGCAGACTTCGGATCAGCCAAACGAGTGTTTTGCAAAACGACCACGATCCACTAACTTTCGCCCTCCTTGATGGTCGGCATTGGAAGCCGCCACTCCGCCTGCTTGGGAAATGAACGAAAGCCGTCAGCAGTGATGAATCTGTCTCTCCAGATTTTGGCAGCGACCGAATCGAATTTTGTCGTTCGGCTGTTTGAATTCGCGATTTCGGTTTTGGGATGGCTCGGCATTCCCCGTGTCGCCAGTGCCCCGCTGATTTTGATCCTGCTGGTGTTGGGCACGATGCTCGGTGCTTGCTCGTATGCGATCTGGCTGGAGCGGAAATTGGCGGCGTGGATTCAGGACCGGGTCGGGCCAAATCGAGTCGGTAAGTTTGGGCTGCTGCAACCGATCGCGGACGGAGCCAAGTTCCTGCTGAAAGAGGACATCATCCCGGCGCATGTGGACAAGTTCTTGTTCGTCATCGCTCCGACGATCTCCGTCTTCACGACCATGCTGGCGTTGGCCGCCGTGCCGCTGGGACCAACGACGTTGGGGGACGACTTTCAGTTTATGATCGCTCCGAAGCTCGACATCGGGATCGTGTTTCTGTTCTCCGTCACGAGCCTGGCCGTGTACGGCATCATCCTCGGCGGTTGGTCGAGCAATAACAAATACAGCGTGCTCGGCGGCCTCCGTTCGAGTGCTCAGGTCGTGAGCTACGAGATCCCGCTGGGGATGTCGGTCATCGGCATCGCGTTAATGGCCGGCTCGCTGAACCTAGAGACGGTCATCGACGCTCAAGCTCAAGGCGGTCTGTTTGGCTGGAACATCTGGTATCAACCGTTGGCCGCCGGCATCTTTTTCCTGGCAGCGCTGGCGGAATCCAACCGCCTGCCGTTCGACTTGCCGGAATGCGAGCAGGAATTGATCGGCGGCTATCACACCGAGTACTCGGCGTTGAAGTTCGGCATGTTCTTTCTCGGCGAATACACGCACGTCTTCACGGTCAGTTTTTTGTGCTCGGTGCTGTTCCTCGGCGGCTGGCATTTCCCATTCATCGCCGAACCGGCGAGCGTCGGAATGCTGGCGACCGTGTTGAAAATCGGCGTGCTGCTGACGAAGGTCTTCTGCGTCATCGTGCTGATCATGCTGCTGCGTTGGTGCCTGCCGAGATTCCGCTTCGACCAACTGATGGGCCTGTGCTGGAAGGTGCTGATCCCGTTGTCGCTGGCCAACATGGTCTGCGTGATGGTCGTCCGCGAGTTCGAGCTGAGTTGGTTCTGGCTGCCGGTCAGTTCTGCCGTGCTGTTCTGTGCGGCAGGCGTGCTCGGCTTCCGCCCCATCCCGCCGCGCACGCGTCCGATCATGCCCGCCGAGCAATTGATGGCGAGTCACCACTAAGTCGTAGAGCAGGCGGCTCGCCTGCTTTCCGAGAAACTTCCCATGAATCACAGGCGAGCCGCCTGTGCTACGTTCGAGAGTCTTTATGCCCATTCAAGAAAAAGACGTTGTCTGGATCGAAGAGCCGGAACTGACCTTCTGGGAGCAGACGTTTCTGCCCGCCGTCGCCGGTGGCCTGAAGGTCGCGGTGAAGCACACGCTTGCGCAGCACTCGGTCACGGAACAGTTCCCGGAGCAAAGACCGGACTTACCGCTGAACTATCGCGGTGTGCATCGGCTGAATCGTGACGAACAGGGCCGAGTGCGCTGTGTCGCCTGCATGATGTGCGCGACGGCCTGTCCGGCGCACTGCATTTCGATCGTGGCCGAGGATGCCTCGAAGGAGTGGCCGGATCGGGACAAGCGGCCGCTGAGTTTTGTGCTCGACGAACTCCGTTGCATCTTCTGCGGCATGTGCGAAGAGGCGTGTCCGTGCGACGCGATCGAGTTGACCAGCATCTTTGATCTGACTGGCCAGAGCCGTGCGCAGATGACCTTCGACAAAGAAAAACTGCTGAGCATCTATGACCAGACGAAGGACAACCCACGCGACCCAAATCGGACTCACCGTGGCCGCTTGGGCTGCGCGTCGGAACTGGATCGGCAGCCCATCAGCGCGACATCCGCCAAGCCGCCCGAAGGGCCGCGGGCGAAGAAGTCGTAGGTCAGGCTTTCCAGCCTGACCCTGTTTGCTCTGCGGCAAGTCAGCCTGGAAAGGCTGACCTACGAAGCACGCTGAATCTGTTTCGCGAAGCGGTCGAGGCCGCGGCGGGTGAGGTGGTCGTAGATCGCCCAACGCTTGTGAGCTTCGTCGAGGCCGTTGAGGACTCCAAACAGGATCGCTCCCAGAGTGATGACCGCGACTTCGACGACTCGCTGCGGCAGCGAGAACGATTTCAGGTCGGCGAAGATTTCGTCGCGGCTACAGAACTCGCCGAACTTCTGGCCTTGATAGAGGAGTTCCACGCCGTCGTACTCGCGGCTCCATTCGTAATCGAACGGGCCGTACTGATGACGACGATGCGTGACCCAAAAGCGTGAGCCGTCAAAGGTGATGCCGTGCGGAGACATGTGTGGTTCCGTAGGTCAGGCTTTCCAGCCTGACCTGGGAGGTCGTTCGACATGGAAAGCTGCTCGACGTTCGGGTCAGCCTGGAAAGGCTGACCTACGAGGAATCGGACAATCGTTAAAGTCGGCAAACTCAGGGCGTCGAAACCAATGAAAGTCCGTGAGAGTTTTTCTCGGGTCGTCGGCGTTGGCTGCGCTGACAAACGTGACCTGAGAAGGACGATTCGCGGAGGTTTGTTGGGGGCGTGCGATGTCGTTTGGAACGTCGGTGTTTCTCCGGCGAAAGCTGCTGCTTGGCCTGACGGCTGGCTTGGCGATCGGCTCGGTGGGTGGTTGCCATCGAGCGATGTACCGCCAGCAGGCGGACGACGAAGCTCGCGCGTTGGTCGAAGAGAAGTCGTGCGACCCGCGCTGGGCTTTGCCTAGCTTCAACATCGAGATGAATCCGGCCAGCCGCTACTACGATCAATACGATCCGGTGAAGCCGCCGATGCCGCCGGACGATCCCGAATCGCACGAGTTGATGCACTGCGTCTACGGCAAAAAGGGCTGGGCGAAGTGGCACGAGAACGGTGACCGATCGGGGTTGGAGAACCCCGTTTGGCAGCAGTGTCTCGATCAGTACGTTGCTCGTTCGACGAGCGGAGCGTATGTGCTGCGGCTGGAAGATTCGATGCGTTTGGCGTTGATTCATTCACCAAATTATCAGCAGCAGCTTGAGACGCTCTATCTGTCGTCGCTCGACGTCAGCACCGAGCGGTTTCGATTGCAGACGCAGTTCTTCGGCCGAAATTCGACGACATATGCAAGCCGCGGCGATTTAGGATCATTCGGGGCGCGCGGCCAACAGGCACGCCCATTCTCGCAAGCCGGAGCTGCGGAACAAGGCAGTCTCTTGGGGAGTGCGTTTGGCGCAGGAAACGACCGTCTCGACACCAGCACTGGGCTCGAATTGCGGCAGCGTTTCGCGACCGCAGGAGAGCTTGTTGTCGGCTTTGCCAACAGCTTCGTTTGGCAGTTCGCTGGCCCGGATCAAAACGCATCAGCTTCGCTATTGAACTTCTCAGTCTTGCAGCCACTGCTGCGATTTGGCGGGAAGGTTCGCGGGCTCGAACAACTCACGCTCGCGGAACGAACGCTGTTGGCCAATGTGCGTGCGATGTATCGCTACCGGCAGGGCTTCTTCACGACGATCGCGATTGGCAATAACGGGACAGTGACTGGCCCTCAGCGTCGCGGAGGTTTTTCGGGCGCGGGCTTGGAGGGCTTCACGGGCGTTGGCACGGGCGGGTTTGGCGGCGTTGGCGATGCGACCGGGTTCGGCGCTGGCGGTGGAAACAACAACCAGGGAGCTGGCGGCGGTGGTGGCGGGACAACGGGCTTCGCCGGTGGCGGCGCGGGATTGCAAAACGGGTTCATCGGACTGTTGCAGCAGCTTCAACAGATTCGGAACTTGCAAGAACTTTTGAAGGCTCAGTCGCGGACCAAGCCGCTCTTGGAGGCGAATCTCGCGGCGGGGTTGATTGATATCGCACAGGTCGATCAATTCCGGCAGAACATCGAGACCGAACGAGCCAATATGCTGACGGCTCGGAATCAGTTTGAGACGGCGCTTGATTCCTACAAAGCCCAGACGCTCGGACTTCCGCCGCATGTGCCGATTGAATTGAACGATTCCTTAATCAAGCAATTTCAGTTCATTGATCCCGATTTGGGGGCGGCTCAAGACACCTTGTCCCAGATCCTTTCCGACTTAGGGGATTTGAAGTCGAAACCGCCGGTCTCTGATCTGGAAGCGATGGCGGATCGCATTGCGGCATCGCGACGCGATGTGGAAGAACAATTGACGGTGCTTCACAACGACCTGCAAAAGTTGGAGACGCTGGACGGTGTGCGATTCAAAGACGTCACGCCGGAAGACGAGCGGGCGACTCGCGAGGAGTGGGTCCGGCTCAAGGAGACGCGCGAGCGATTGATCAAAGATCTCGCCGCGACCGGAGAAACATTGAGCGAGATCCGTGCGGAGTTGAAACCCGCGTCCGCGGACAAGGTCATGGGGGAACTGGTCTCGCTGGCGGTGCATCTGGACAACCTCATCAAAGAGCTGTCGTTGGTGCAGGCTCGGTCGCGGCTGGAAATCATCACGGTCGAACCCGTGGAGTTACATCCGCTCGAAGCACTCGCGATCGCGCGTGCGAATCGCGTGGACTGGATGAACAATCGGGCCACGCTGATCGATACCTGGCGTCTGATTGAGTTCAATGCCAACGCCTTGGAGTCGGGCCTCGATATCGTCTTCAGCGGCGATGTCGGCACTGTCGGTCAGAACAACCCCTTCGATTTCAGTCACACGAACGGAGGTCTGCGAGCCGGCCTGCGGTTCGACGCGCCATTCACGAGATTGAACGAACGAAATATCTATCGAGCACAGCTCATTGCCTATCAGCAGGCGCGTCGGCGACTCATCCAATTTGAGGACTCGGTGCATCAAAGCCTGCGGATCAATCTGCGTCAGCTCAGTCAGCAGCGAGCCAACCTGGAGATTCAACGTCGAGCGATGGCCATTGCGATTCGCCGCGTCGATGAACGACGCGAGAACTTGAATAAGCCGGTCGCCCCCGCAGCACCTGGAGCGGCTCCGCAGCAGTTTGGACCGACGGCCGCTCGCGACTTGTTGGACGCGCTGTCGGACCTGCGTAGCGTGCAGAACAACGTGATGAGCGTCTGGCTGGCGTATTACGCCTCGCACATGACGCTGATTCGCGACCTCGGAGTGATGCAATTGGACGAGAACGGCCTGTGGGTCGCACAGCCGCTCGATCAGTTTGAGCGAATGAGGGCGGACGAATGTCTGATCCCACCCGCGATTCCGGCTCAGTGGTTCAAAGACCTGGACGCGGCGGGAGCGACCAATGAAGGCTCGGAGGCGACAACCAATCCCGCGTTGCCGCCGCCGCCCGCTCCGCGTGACCCGGCGCTGGGGCCGGATGCCGCATTGGCTCCGAAGACGTTGGAGTCGCGCGAGGAAAACCGCTGGTGGCCGCTGCGTCGGAAAGAACCGGCCGCGCCGCGGACATTGAACGTGCAGGCGGTCTCGGCTGCGCGGGAGGTGCCGGATGGGAAACAGCCCAATGGAAAATGAGAAATGAGAAATGGAGAATGCAAAATGAGACCAACGACATTTTTCATTCTCCATTTCTCATTTTTCATTCTCCGTTCGGGGGACAACTCATCAATGCCTGTTGAAACCTGGGGAGGTCCGGCCGATAATCCCGGCCGTCTTTCCTGCCCGAAGAGCGGCCGATGCGCTGCTTGACCTTCCAAGTGCTGTGCGACGTTTTTCCATCCCACCTGACCTGCGTCGCACCGGCTCATTGCTACCCACTGAAATTGCCGCCGTCGCCGCGCTTCGCCAGAACGCGGGTGCGGTCACTCGCCAAGCCCCACGAATTTCTGTCCGCGTTCTGGCGAAGCGCGGCGACTGCGGAGGCGATGCCATGTCTGAGAGCTCCCCAACTCGCGAGTCCGAGGCTGATCTGGTTTATCGCTTTCGTCGCGAGCGACCGACTCGTCGCTTGGGCTTGGTGGCGCTGGGCGGCTTGCTGTTCGCGGCTCTGGGATTGTTCGGCTGGCAGATGTATGGCCAGAGCGGATTGGGCGACTCGAAGTCCAGCAGCGGCTCCGCGGTGAACGCTGGTGGAGCGTTGACGCACACGGTCGCCAAGGGGCGGCTGCTGGTCACGGTGGTCGCGGCGGGCAACATGGAGAGCGCCAAGAACATCGACGTGAAATGCGAAGTCGCCGGCGGCACCAAGATTTTGACGATCGTGCCCGAAGGCAAAGAGGTCGAGGCTGGCGAGTTGCTCGTCACGCTGGATAGTTCGACGATTGAAGACCAACTCAACGCCCAGAAGATCAATCTCGGCAAGGCACAGGCATCGAAAATTCAGGCCGAAGAGAACCACGGTGCCGCCGAAATCGCGGTCCAGGAATATGCCGAAGGGACGTACGTCAAAGAACTGCAAACCTCCGAAGCGAACATCAGCATCGCCCAAGAAAATCTCCGCAGTTCGGAAAACCTGCTCGAACACACGCGGAAGATGTCTCGCAAAGGCTTCACAACCTCGCTGCAAGTCGAGGCGGACGAGTTCGCCGTCGAGCGGTCGAAGTTGGAACTCCAATCGGCCAGGACCGCCAAGGATGTGCTCGAAAAATTTTCGCGAAGGAAGATGCTGAAGGAACTCGAAGCCAAACGCGAAGCCGCTGCGGCGTTGGTGACCTCCGAACAAGCGGCCTTCAATCTGGAACAAGCCAAGAAGACACGCTTGGAACGACAGCTCGGCAACTGCGAGATCAAGGCTCCGCAAAACGGCATCGTGATCTATGCCAACGATCAAGGGGGCGGTCGTGGCATGGGCTCGTCCTCCGGCGTGAAGATCGAGGAAGGAGCGACCGTCCGCGAATCGCAAACCATCCTGCGTCTGCCGGACCTCAGCAACATGCAGGTCAAGATGACCGTGCATGAGAGCAAGGTCGAACGGCTGAAGGTTGGAATGCCAGCCAACGTGAAGATCAGCGACCGCGAATTCCAAGGCAAGATCGTCACGATCGCCAATCAGCCCGAACCGGGGAGTTGGATGAACGCCAATTTGAAGGAGTACGCCACGATCGTGAAAATCGGTGGCGAGGCAGACGGATTGAAGCCCGCCATGACCGCCGAAGTCGAAGTGCTGATCGCAGACTTGAGCGACGTGCTCACCGTGCCGGTCAGTTGCATCGTCGAGCAAGGTGGCAAGTTCAATGCTTGGGTCGTCACTGGCCCGAACAAGTTTGAACGCCGCGTGCTTGTCGTCGGAGTGACCAACGACAAGGTCTTCGAAATCAAAGACGGGCTCAAAGAGGGGGACGTGGTGTTGCTCAACCCGAAAGCGATGGTCGAAGAAGCTCGCAAAGAAGAGCCGCGCACCGGCCCGCAAGAAGGGGACGCGAACAAGAGGTTCGGTGCTGCCGCGCTGAAGTCGGATCCGAACGGCTCGAAGAAAGCTTCAAACAGTGGCGAGAGGAAAGTCTTAACGGCTGAAATGCCAGCCAGTGGTGATTCAGCAGAGCCGAAGAAATCGTCTCCTCGCAAGCCGCCCAGCGTCGCCGAATTCATGAAGAATGACGCCGACAAGGACGGGAAGATCAGCAAGAGCGAAGCTCCCGAACAGATGCAGCGGTTCTTCGACAACAACGACGCGGACAAGGATGGTTTCCTCGACGCCACGGAAGTGAAGGCGATGGTGGAGCGCATGAAAGCCTTCATGTCTCGACCGCCGGAAGGTGCCGGCAGCCCGCCATCAGCACCGGGCGGGCAATAACCGCGCCAAGCCACCCGACACTGGCGAGTGGGGCGGCGTCAGCCCC
>CAMDPX010000094.1 GCA_945905295.1 Planctomyces sp. SH-PL62
GCCAACATGTATCGCTACGCCGAGATTGGCCGTGCCACGAACGGTCGCTACTTGAATGCTCTCTCCGAAACGGTGGACGTGGCTGCCGCTCGGGAACCGTTCCGCAAACTGGCCGAACCGGCGAAACGTCCCAACGGCCGCCGCGTGCGAGGCTTCAATCCCGCCTCGCGCGAGGATACCGCTCTCTTCGCCGCCGTGATGCGGGGCGAGCACTTCCTGCATGGCTTCCGCAACGAACAGGTTCGCGCCGCGCTGTACGGTCCTCTCCCGAAAGACGCCGTCACGGCCCGCCGCCAACGCAGTCGAGTCACCCGTTTCCTGCAACGCCTCCACACTCACGGCCTGATCGCCAAAATCCCGCGCACCCGCCGCTGGCGTCCCAGTTCCAAAGGACAAACCCTGATGACCACGGCACTCCACTACCACCACGACCTTTATCCCACAAAGTCATTGGCAGGATAACATTCCCAAAAACACGCGCGCAAAAAACACACGTGTTTCGGACAAAGACACTATCCCAAACACGGGTGACGGACGCGGGACTGAAGGAACTCAAGCTAGCGTTGCCGAGGTTGGTGACCGAGCGAACGCTAGAAGAATGCCCGGAGTAGAGCACCGCCACCGGTGACCCAGAAGATGACCGCCGCAATGAACAACAGCGCGAATCTGGAAGAGTTTGGCATCGTCTGGGCCTCGATTTGGGACGGATTCAACTCAACCATAAGTCGTAGTTCGTCGCGGTCAAATACGCTGGCGAGCGGGTGGACGCGGTGCGGCGGTTGATGGCGGAGCAAGCTGGCTCGCCGGAGAAGAGCCACGGGGGGAGTCATGCCGTTCGCTGATCCTGAGAAAAATCGGAGCGACCAACGGGACTACAAGCGGCTGCAACGGGCGGGCGGTTGTCAAACTCCCGGTCAAACCCGGTTGCCGGTCGAGTTTCGATGGCAGACGGCGGCGGACGTGCTGGCGTTGCTCGACGAACAAGTCGCGGCGGTGCGGCAGGATGCTTCGCTTGGCTCGGTCGAGCGGGCGAAGGGGGTGGGTTCTCTGGCCGGCATCGCGTTGCGAGCGATCGACGCGGGGGACGTGGCGGCGCGGGTGGAAGCGTTGGAGTCGATCTTGAAATCACGACCGAAGCAAAGGGACGCGGCACTGCGACCCCTCCCCGGTGGCTTCAAAAGGTTCTTTCCGGGCCGGGGGGTCGGCTGCGGGCTACGCAAAGTAGATCCCGTGAAATTTGCGTGGAACCCATTTTTTCGACGGGTCAGTAACCCCGTTCCTCTCCCCACTCACGACTCATGGAAAGGGCAGTTTTATGGCATTGGATCAAGCGACGTTGGAAGGGCTAAGCGCGGCTGAGCAAATCGTCGTGCTGAGTGGTTTGAAGTAACAGTCGGCGGCATGGTTGCTCAACGTGACCGCTCGGACGTTGAGGGATCATCCCGAAGTCGCACGTCAGCCCGATGGCTCCTACGACGCGCGGACGTTGTTGACGTCGGGACTACTGACGACCGCGCTCCCAGAGCCGACTCCCGACGAATGTGAGAAGCTGTGGCAAGTGGCGGAATCGTTGGGTTGGGACGACCTGATTCCTGCGGCACTACGTCTGATGAAAATCCTTCAAGAGCGACATGGCACCGTGGCCGGTTTGGCGATGTTCGGGCAGTCGATGTTGGAGGTTTGGACCGAAGCGCATCAATGCGACAACCCGGAGCCAACGGAAACCGAACTCCGTGCCACAGCGGAAGAGCGGTTCAATGAAGAGTTGCAGCGTCTATTCAATCACCGACTCAAGCGACAACTGCGCGTTGTGACCGTCTGCGGTGTGTGCAAGCGAAAGCGATTCGGTCGGCAGTGGCTCAAGGGGCATGTCCCCGCCGATTATTTGTCGTCTGAGTCAATGTGCCCGGACTGCGAAGAGAAGCAACGCCAATTTGACGCGCTCCCAGCCGCGAAGCGATTGGAGATTCTGACTCTGAAGAAAGCGGGACTCACGGCGGCCGTCTTGGTGGATTGAACTCGCTTTGATCGTCAGCGTTGAATGCAGACAGTCCGCCGCTGGTGGCAAGCGTATCAATCAATGGGGCGGTTTCCTTTTAGCGTTTCGACGAATCAATCGCAGGCACTCCGCCAATTCCGTTCGAGGTGAGCTTCAGATAGTTGGGCATGTTTTGCATCCAGACGTTGGCGGTGGTTTCGGAGCAACGAAGTTGAACTGTGTGGAACGAGCCTGCGTCGCGACCTGACGTCGAACCGTACAGTACAACGCTCGGCGAACCATCATCGAGTTCGGTTTTTGTTGATGACAGTCGAATGCGAGTCTTTCCGTTCTCATCAACGATCGTGAGTTCTCGCAACGCAAGCGTGTCGGGCAGTTCGTTATTGGCCTGCGTCGCGACCGGTGAGGGCTTCAACGCGACGACGATCAGCAACACGAAATTCAATCCGATGGCAGAGATGAAGGCATAGTCTTTGTTGGTCACGAGATTTTCCTTTTGAGAGTTGGGGACAGACAACAAACCCGGCTTGATCGTAGCCACTGGTTGATGACAATTCGCCCACGGGTTGCTCGTGACTGGTTGCAACAGTCACGGGCCGAAGCGACGCCGGCTGAGTTTGTGGTTTCCTACCGTTGCCGCAGACTCGCCGGCTCGACCCGTTCAACGGTAGGTGCTCACGATGGCGGCGAAGGATGACTTGGCATTCATCGCGAAAAGAATTCGCGAACTTGTCGGCTCGGAACCGAGGGATGATTTGTTCGTTGTTTCCGTCTGGCGTCTTGTCCGTAAGGCGATTGAATTGGGAGCGTTCGCCGATGTTCGCTTCACAGAGTTCAACATCTTCTTTGACCCGCAACGAGAAGCGGAGACGTACAACACAAGACGGGCGGTTCTCAGTCGTCAGAATGTGACGCCGTCTTTGGTCAGCAAGTTGCCGCTGACGATGTTGTCCGCGATGAAACGGTTGGCCGATCACGGCGAGAATTGCGGTCTGTCGATGCCGCGTTCGCTTCCGAAGCTCGGAGAGTTTGAATCGGTGACGATGGGGGCCGACGGTATCTTGAAGTTCCACATTCGGTATCCGAACCGTGACACGCTGGGACCGCACGTTGAATTTCTGGCGATGCTCGTTGAAGGCAAGCGACTGTCACCGCGACGAAAAACGCCGAAGGGAAATGCGGGACGTCCGAGAGTCGCGGGGGCGAATGAGGAACGACGTTTGAAACTCTTCAACGACTGGCAAACATCGAAGGATGCTGGCATCTCAGCCAAAGAATTCTGCAATGATCCTGTCAACGGCGGCATCACGACTGACGATCTCGACCAAGTTGTTGATTGGGTCGGGAGGCGACGTCGGCGCGGCCAGCTTTGATGGCTTCCCGACAAACCCCTGCAAGCTCGAATTGGATTTGTCGGTGAGATTGTTGGCGGCTGTCATCTCACGGGAATCGTGAGGCGTTCGCGGCACTCACTGACGATTCGGCTTCCCGACAAATTCGCGAACGAACGCAAGCCGAATTTGTCTGTCGGACTCGCTTCTATCGTCTCACCCATGACCGAGCCTGATGGCGTGCTTACGCCGGCTCGGCCGAGTTTCAGTCATGGGAGTTTCTGCGATGAAAGACAAAGATTCGGCACACGCTTCCGCCGAGCGGACCGACGGACATGGGGAGCGGTACTGCGACGCTGAGGGCTGCGCGATCCGCTACAAATTTTCGACGCGGCACTGGCTGCGGCTGGTGGATAGTGCCCGTGCGCCACAACCGACGCGCTTTGGGCGGCTCTGCCGATGGTCGCTGACAACGCTTGAGGAATGGGAACGCGACGGCTGCAAACCGATCCGCGCTGCCGGGAAGGCGGTGCGACAATGACGCCGAATGAAGGCCGAGAACGCGGCGAGAAGCGAGCCAAGCGCGGCATCAGACGCGGGGCTTACAGTCGCGATTGGGACATCTCCCGCGACGAACTGCGGATGCTGCAACTGTTGCTCGACGATCCGGGCCGCAAAGTGACGACGGATGACCTCGTTGACGACCTCGCCAAGAAAATCGACGGCGGGGGCATGTGGCGTGGTTCTGTGCCTCGCCGGCTGTCGGAAGCGGGGGCTATTCGCTTCGTGCGCTTCGTGAAGTCGTCTCGACCGTCTCGCAATAGCGGGCCGACTGGCGAATGGGAACTCGACAACCAAGAAACCGCGAAGCGACTCCGCGACGGACTCACCGCGTACTTCGTCGCGAATCCAACGCGGCCGATTGATGACCAAAAACAAACGGGCGAATCGGCTGGCACCGACTCGCCCGCGAATTCCAACACAACCACCCCATCGAACGGAGACACGACCAATGGGCCGATTAAGTGACATTCTGAATGGAAGCGGGAGCGACTTCAACGACACTTGGAACGCGACCGCTGCGGCGGGTGAATTCGGGCCGGTTCCCCGTGGCGTTTATGTCTGCCATGCCACCCAGGGGGAACTCGAATCGAGCCGCTCGAAATCGACGCCGGGTTACAAAGTCGAGTTCACCGTGATCGACGGGGACTTCCAAGGCCGCAAGCTGTGGCTCGATTGTTGGCTCACGCCGGCGGCGCTGCCGCAGTCGAAACGGGACTTGGCCAAGCTGGGCATCACGTCGCCGGCTCAAATGGAACAGCCGTTGCCGAAGTGGATTCGCTGCAACGTGACGGCGGTTGTGCGGCGCGACGATGACGGCATCGAACGCAACAAGGTGCAAACCTTTGAGGCGGTCGGCATCGACAAGCCGGAAGCCGATGCGTTCGCTCCGACGCCGCCGGGGGATGCCGCCGATCCGAAGGGTGAGGCGGACACGTCTTTCGATCCCTCGAAACTGTGAGAGGGGCGAACATGACGACCAACGATCTTGGATTCAGGATCGTCGGGCCATGCACCAACGAACGCCGGCTTGTCGATTGGCAAGCGGCGTTCGTGGCGTATGCCGAACTCGACGAACGGGCCGAAGTGAATCGCGAAGCGTATTTGAGCGCGTTCACGTTCGGCGAGGATTTCCGTCAGCATCTTGACGCGACCGGCTCAACGAAGGGTTTCGATGGTGTCTGCGGTGCGGAGTTCGTTTGGTTCGACATCGACCGCACCGACTTGGAAGCGGCTCGACGTGATGCCGCTCGATTGTGTCTGCGTTTGATCGAACGCTATTCGCTCGACGATGACGGGTTGCTGATCTTCTTTTCGGGATCGAAAGGGTTTCATCTCGGATTGCCGACGGACCTTTGGCAACCGTCCGCTTCGCTGACGTTTCATCGCACGGCGCGACGACTGGCCGAAGGGCTGGCCGCTGTGGTGCAAGTGACGATCGACGGCGGAGTCTATGACAAGGTGCGGGCGTTACGTGCTCCGAACTCTCGGCATCCGAAGACAGGACTTCACAAGCGAGCGTTGACGCTCGACGAACTGACACGGCTATCCGTCGAGAGGATTCAAGACCTCGCACGGGAACCGCTGGCGTTCAACGTACCAACGCTGACCACGCTCAACGAACAAGCTGCCGCCGATTGGCAAGCGGCGGTTCAAGCGGTCGAACACGAAGCCGAAGCGATTCAGCAACGTCGAACCGCAAGCAACGGATCGACAAGGTTGAACCGCTCAACGCTGGACTTCATTCGCCACGGGGCCGGGAGCGGTGACCGGCATCGGCTGTTGTTTTCGGCGGCTGCCAACCTCGCCGAGTTCGGGTGTCCGTCGGAACTGGTTCGCGAATTGTTGACCGAAGCCGCGCTCGATTCGGGACTCGCTCCGAAAGAAGTTCAACGGCAAATCGACTGCGGATTGAATCATCAACCGAAAGGCAATGAACCATGACGCCGAACGCCAACTACCGAAGCGGGGCCGACGTGCTCGACGGCTGGCGCGATGACGTGCTGAGCGGCAAGCCGCCGACGATCTATCCGATCGGCGAAGGCGAGCTCGCACGAATTGAAATCGGGCCGGGGCTGGTGACGTTGCTCGGCGGCGCGCCGGGAGCGGGCAAGACCGCGTTCACGATGCAAGCGGTGGTCGATGCGTTGCGATTGACGCCGACGCTGCGGGCGGTCGTCTGCAATATCGAGATGCCGCCGGGCGTGTTGCTCGACAGGCAATTGGCTCGGCTGTCGGGAGTGGACCTCACGACGATTCGTTATCGCCGGCTGACGGCAGAGCACTCGGAACGGATCGACGCGGGACTGACGACGCTGGCCGAAGTGTGCGACCGGTTGGCGTTCGTGCGACCGCCGTTTGACCTGGCCAACATCGCGGCCGTGGCCGATGAGTTCGACGCGGGGCTGATCGTGCTGGACTACATCCAACGGATTCAACCTCCCGGCGAACATGGCGACAAGCGCGGCTCGGTCGATGCCACGATGAACCATCTTCGGGCGTTCGCCGATGCGGGCGTGGCGGTCATCGTGTTGTCGGCAGTCGGACGCACGAAGGACAAGCAAGGCCGGTCGAGCTACTCCGGCGAGGGGCTGTCGCTGGCATCGTTCCGCGAATCGAGCGAGTTGGAGTTTGGGGCCGACGATGCCTTCATCCTCACGCCTGTTGCGGACTCGGAAGTGATCTTACGGCATCTCAAAAGCCGCAACGGTGAATGCCTCGACCTGCGGCTGACGTTCGACAAACCGTTGCAACGCTTCACGCCGATCGACGCCGGCAACGTGACATCGAACGGCGAGCGACCTGGCAAGCTCCGATCCGCGATTGCCGAACTGTGGGCGAAAACTCCAATGGGCCGCGAAGACGTTGACGAATGGGGGGCCAACTGATGAACCACGGACATCCGCCACGACTGCCGGGCTGTTCCGTCTTGCCGCCGATGAACCCTCGACCGGCAATCGCGAACAACTCACCGAAAGACAAGCCGAAGAAACGAGCGACCGGCGAACGGTTCTCGACGATCAACGCTTTCGTCGATTGTTCGCTGGCGGACCTGACACGGGCCGAAGCTCTGACGTGGTTCGTGCTGTGGCGCGACACGAAAGACGGGACGGTGAGAACGAGCGCGGCGGACATCGCTCGGCGAATCGGTTGCAGCCGTCGAGCCGTGACGGATGCCTTGGCAGGACTGCGGAAACGTGGATTGCTGACGCTGATCTATCGCGGCGGAATGAATCAGGGAGTCTCAGTTCACCGCGTCCAACCGCTCGCAAAACCGCCCTGACGTGGGAAGCTGGCTTCTCATTGCCGTGGGAAGTTTTCCAGCATCCGCTAGGGAAGCCCACTTCCCATATCCCAGAAGGGACCATAAGAGCATTGACGCTCTTGATGGTCTTGAAGACAGAAAGAGCGAGACCATGCCCACCGATCCCGCGATTCTCGCCCAACTGCAAACGCTGTGGGGGGAACCCGTCACCAACGCAACGAGCGAAGCGGACGCCGTGAGCGCGTTCGTCGCGTCCGAGTTTCTGCCATCGCCGATTCCGCCGACTCGATTGGCGGACTCGCCCGCGACATGGAACGCCGAAGCGGCCGAGCTGGTGATGTGGTTTCAAAACGCCGGGGACCGTCTGCCGGTCGAACCGTTCGACTTGTGCTCCGGCTGCCGCGTTGTCGAGCCGAATCGGTTCTATGCCGCGCTCCGATCCGAGATTGCCACCGGACCAACCGGAGCACGGGCCAGACTCGGCACACTGCAAGTGGACCTGCGGCGGTTGCGAAATGTGATGACCGACGTTGACGCTGGCCGATAATGATTGTAAGTTGTCTTACATGACCACACGACACAAGAAACCGAAGACGTTGACCGAGACTCTCCGGCAATCCATCGCCGACAGCGAGTTGCCGTTCATCGAATTGGAACGGCAAACCGGAGTGCTCCGGCAATCGCTGATGAAGTTCGCCCGTGGGGAACAAACGCTGTTGCTCGACGCGGCCGACAAGTTGGCCAAATTCTTCGCGTTGGATTTGGTCAAACGAAAAGGGAAATGACGATGGGAACCGTCTTCAAACGTACTGCAACGAAACCGCTGCCGGTCGGGGCTGAGTTCTTTTCCCGCAAAGGGCAACGACTGGCGAAGTGGCAGGACTCCAAAGGCCGAACTCGGACGGCTGCCGTCATTGTGCCGACCGAAGGAAAGTTCGTCGGGCAGGAACGCATCGCGGTCGAAACCCCGACATTCTTCGCCGACTACCGTGACGGCAACGGGCATCTTCGGCGCGTCGCCACGGGCTGCAAAGACGAAACGGCGGCGCGGGCGGTGTTGGCCGGACTTGAGAAGCGAGCCGAAAAGGTACGGTCGGGAATCATCACGACCGCCGAGAATGCGATGGTCGATCATCAGCACACGACGTTGGCCGATCATCTCGCTGAATTCATCGCCACAATGCAAGCGGCCGGGCGGTCAGAGTCTCACGTCACGGGAACCGAGCGGTTGATTCAACGAGTCATCGACGAATTGAGTCTGCGACGGCTCACAGACATTCGAGCCGAAGCGGTCGAACGCTGGCTCGGTCAACAGACGATGGCACAACCGGGCAAGCCTGCGATGGGGGCACGGACTCGCAACTCCTACTTGATTGCGCTGCGAAGTTTCTGCAACTGGTGCGTTGAGCGGGATCGGCTGCCATTCAATCCGCTGGCCAAAATCGGTCATGCCGATGAGAAGGTCGATCAACGTCGGCAACGTCGGGCACTGACCGAAGCGGAGTTGTCTAAGCTGCTGATGGTGGCTCGCCTGCGACCGCTGGCGGAGTTCGGGCGAGAAACGGTCAAGACTTCGGACAATGACACCGCAACGCGGCAGAAGCGAAGCCGTGCGACCTGGACGCTCAAGCCGTTGAAGTTCGATGAACTCACCGCTGCGGTGGAACTCGCACGGGAACGGCTGAAAGACAATCCGACATTCCTGGCTCGGCAAGAGCGGCTCGGCATCGAACGAGCGTTGGCCTACAAGCTGGCAGTCACGACCGGACTGCGACGCGGTGAACTCGCATCGCTGACGGTCGGGCAACTCGACCTCGACACTGACTTCCCGCACATCCGATTGAAAGCGGCAGACGAAAAGAACCGCAAAGGGAATTCGATCCCGCTACGGCGCGACGTGGCCGATGAACTGCGGGAGTGGGTATCGAGCCTGCGAAACGGCGGGGCCGACTCGGCGAACGTACTCGCCTTTCGTCGTCATGCGGTCGCTGTCGAACTGCCCGCTTCAACGCGGCTGCTCAACATCCCGAAAGCGTTCTGCAAGATACTTGACCGCGACTTGAAGGCGGCCGGCATCCCGAAGAGTGATGACCGAGGCCGGACGATCGACGTTCACGCTTTGAGGCACACGTTCGGCACGATGTTGAGCATGGCTGGAGTTGCTCCCCGCGTTGCTCAAGCGGCGATGCGGCATTCGAGCATCGACCTGACGATGAACGTCTACACGGACCCGCGCTTGCTGGACGTGCAAGGCGCGGTTGAATCGCTGCCGTCAATTTCCGCGACGACTTCCGACCCGAACGAGAACCGGCAACGCATTGCCGCCGGGGCTGAGAATTTCTCACCGTCTGCCGTGGCAGTTCTGGTGGCAGTTCCGACTGACTTTTCAGGGAATTCGCAGTCAACGGCTGTCACGTTGGACGCATTTCCGACAGAAGCAAACTTCGGAAACTCGCTCGGCTGCAACGTCGTGGCATCAAACGAAAAACGCTCGCTGCTAACGAGTAGCAGCGAGCGTTTCACAAGCGAGGCCGGCGGGACTCGAACCCGTAACCTCCGGATCGACAGTCCGGCGCTCTAACCAATTGAGCTACGGCCCCTTGAGGTTCCGGCTTTTAACCGGGTCGAAGGCGGGCGGGATTCTAGTCCCCGACCAACTTGCGTCAATAGAGTCATCAACGGCCTCTCTGGCGGTGAATTGAGCTGAGGTTCGGGGCGAGTTCATAGCGGACTCCGTCTCGCCTCGACTAAAAGATTGAGCCTGTGATTTGCGAGTCTGTGAGCCGCTACGTCGACTTTCTTGAAGAGAGTGAACTCACCAGCGATCAAGATTGGAGAGACCGTCATGAACCTTCGAGTTGTCGTTTTCGGATTGTTGCTGATTGTCGGTCGAGTTCTTCCAACGACGGCCGGAGAACCGGTCGCGCATGACCGAGGGAAACTCAGCGAAGACAAATCGACGCGTTGGTTTGATCTGAAAGTGCTGGATGTTGAAGGGCAGGCGTGGAGAGAGACCAAGGCCCCTTTCGACCGATTTCCCGCGAAGGCCGAGAAGAAAGTCCGTGACGCGGTGTGGGGGCTAAGCCGTCATTCGGCGGGACTCTGTGCTCGATTTGAGACCAACGCGACGTCGATCAAGGCGCGGTGGACGTTGACCGCCGCACGTTTGGAGATGCCGCACATGCCGGCGACGGGAGTCAGCGGTCTCGACTTGTACGTGAAGTCGGAAGATGGCATCTGGCGTTGGTTGGCGGTCGGGCAGCCGAAAGCTCAAACGAATGAAGTCACGTTGGTGTCGAGCATCCCGGCCGGCTCGCACGAGTTCTTGTTGTACTTGCCGCTCTACAACGGAGTGAGTTCGGTGGAGATCGGCTTGCCAGCGGATGCGAAGCTTTCCAAAGCGGAGCCGTATAAGAACGAGGACGGGTCGCTCCGCAAGCCGATTGTGTTTTACGGCACCTCGATCACTCAGGGAGGCTGTGCGTCTCGGCCGGGCATGGTTCACACGGCGATCTTGCAGCGGCGGTTGGATCATCCAGTCGTGAATCTCGGCTTCAGCGGCAACGGCAGGATGGAGATGGAAGTCGTCGAACTCATGGCCGAGATCGACGCCTCGTGCTATGTGATCGACTGCCTGCCGAATCTCGAACCAAAAGAGGTCGCCGAACGAACCGAGCCACTCGTTCGCAAGCTGCGAGAAGTTCGGCCGAAGATGCCGATCCTGTTGGTCGAAGACCGCAGTTACAGCGATGCGTTCCTGGTCACGTCGAAGCGCGAACGGAACCAATACAGCCGGCACGCACTGCACTCGGCTCACGCTCGGTTGCGCGGTGACGGAGTCGAAGGACTGTTTTATCTCGACGGCGATTTCCTGTTGGGGGCGGACAACGAAGGAACCGTCGATAGTTCGCATCCAACCGACCTGGGCTTCTTCCGCCAGGCGGATGCTTTCGAACAAGTGCTGCGGCCGATTTTGTTCGGCGAGAAGTAGCCTGACTCTCCGAGTCGGGAATCTGAGGCAGCGGCCCCGACTCGGAGAGTCAGGCTACGTGAATGCACCGCCTTGACGGTCGAAAGACGCCACTCCTAATATCGCCCGCCTTGGTCACATTCGACCGGATGACTCCGCAGAATCTCGCTGAAAGACCGCTATGAAACCTGAGCCGATGCAACATGCCAATGCCCTGCCGAACAGCCAGTCGCCCCTGGTGAAGTGGCTCGACCAGTACGGCAATGCGGCGACCATCGTGGCCTGCGTGGCGATGATCGGCGGAGCGATTTGGTACTCGTACAACCGGACCTCCACCGGTCGCAGCGAGCGAGCGTGGGCCAGATACAGCCAAGCCCGATCCGCTCAGGATTTCGGGGACATCGCCGACGATTTCTCCAACACCGATGTCGGAGCATGGGCACGGTTGGGTGAAGGGGAACGGCTCGCCGAATCGGGGATCAGCCTGATGTTCACCGACCGCAAGGCCGCACTCGGGGAACTCAAGAACGCGGATGAGGCATTCAATAAAGTGCTCGCGATGAAAGCCGCCGCCAGCGCCGCTCGCGAACGAGCCGCATGGGGCTTGGCGAAATCCACCGAAGCCCAATGCGACGGTGACACCAACAAATCCATCGAAGCTTACCAAGCGCTGCTCAAGCAATTCCCCAAGTCGCTCTACAAAGCCGCTGCCGAAGAGCGGATCGAGTCGCTGAAGTCAGAGAGCGCGAAGGAGTTCTACGTTTGGTTCCACAAGCAGAACCCGAAGCCACCCGAAGCAAGCAAACCCAAGGATGGACTCCCAGACGGGCACCCGCCGTTCGACTTGCCGCTGGATGACAAGCCGGAAATCGAGAAGCCGAAAACGGAGGAACAGACGAAGGCAACGGCCCCCGAAGGCTCCGTGGTGGCGAAAATGAAGTCCGAAGTCGAAGTCGAGTTCGCGAGGATTCCGCTGCAAGACGCCGTCAAGTTCATCGCCGATAAATGTGAGATCGAGATCGAGATCGACGGCGAATCGCTGAAGGCTGCGGGCTTCACGAAGAACATGCCACAGACCCTGACGCTTGGCAAAGCGACAGGCTTGGAGGCCATCGGGGCTCTCCTCAAGAAATACGAAAATGAAAAAATCCCACTGGTGTTGATCATTCAAGAGGACGAAAAGAAGGCGCTGATCACGACGACTGAGTTTGCCGAGAAGAACAAACTGACGCCGTTTGAATTCGCCAAGCCGGTTGAGCCTCCCAAGGCCGACGAGCCGAAAGATGAGAAGCCGAAAGACGACAAGCCTAAGTCGGAGAACAAGGACAAGGATGCCCCGGCGGAATCCAAATGAGTAAGTCCCACGTGGGGCACGTTTCCAACGTGCCCGTGCCGGACGGGCACGTTGAAAACGTGCCCCACGAATTGCTCGACGGCGAAGAGGAATCGGCTGCCGTCATTCCTGACAACGAATCGTCCGTGGTCACGCTCTCCTCCGAACCGCTTCGCGTGGTGGTCGAAGCCCGAGCCCACGGCTGGCGGGTCGATCATTACCTCTCGCGGCTGTTCCCCAATTACAGCCGAGCGTTGTTTCAACGAGCGCTCGAACAAAAGTCGGTCGTGCTCAACGGCCTGCCGGTCAAAGCGGCGCGGCGGTTGCGAGTCAACGATGTGCTCGACGTTCGACTGCCCGAACTGCCCGACAGCAGCTTGCCGCCGGAAGACATTCCGATCGACGTGCTGTTCGAGGACGAGCATCTCGTGGTGCTCAACAAGCCGTCGAACATGATCACGCACCCCGGCAAAGGGCACTATCGCGGCACGCTGGCCGGAGCGTTGCAGTTTCACTTCAACCAACTCAGCAACGTCGCGGGCCAGCTTCGGCCGGGGATCGTGCACCGGCTCGATAAGGACACCAGCGGCGTCATCGTCATCGCCAAGAACAACCAAGTCCATTGCCGGTTGAGCGAACAGTTCGAGCAACGCACGACCGTCAAAGAATACCGAGCGATCGTCTGGGGCGAGGTCGCTCAGGACCGCGGCGTCATTGACACCCACGTCCGGATCAATCCGAAGATTCGCGAAAAGATGCAGGTCTGCGAGGCGGAAGGGAACGCTCGCCAAGCGGTCACGCACTACGAGGTCGCCGAACGCTTTCGCGGCTTCACCTTCATGCACCTCAAGCCGAAGACCGGCCGCACGCATCAGCTTCGGCTGCACATGTCACACCTCGGCCACTCGATCATCGCCGACGAGTTGTACGGCGGCGGCAAGTGCCTGCGCGTCGCCGACGTGGATGGCAGCATCGTTCAAGCCGAACGCGAAACACTGCTCTCTCGCAAAGCCGAGTCCGCTGCCAAGAAGTCTGGCTTCGATTCTGTGGTCGACACGTTCGAGGATGTGCTGATCCGCCGCCAAGCTCTACACGCCTTTCGATTGAGCTTTCGGCATCCGGAGAGTGGAATACCAATGACGTTCGAGGCTCCGTGGCCGCAGGACTTCGAGAAGACGCTCGCCAATTTCTGGAGGACACCATGAAACTCGCCAAAGTTCGTCTCGCCGACGGTTCCGTCCGCGTGGCCAGTGTGGAAGATCAAACCGTCAAGCTGCTCGACCTGTCGCGGTCGGCGACGATTCGTTGCCTGGCCGACATTTTGAATGAGGCCGATCCGTCCGCTCTCGCTCGATCGTTGATCGACGAAGCTAGCGACCCGCTGCCGGCGGGAGCGGTGCGGTTTCTCGCTCCGATTGATTCACAGGAAGTCTGGGCCGCCGGAGTCACCTACAAGCGCAGCCAGATCGCACGCATGGAAGAGTCCGAATCGGGCGCGTCGCACTACGACAAGGTTTATTCGGCACCGCGACCGGAGCTGTTCTTCAAAGGGAACGCACGCCGCACCTCCGGCCCCGGCGAGCCGGTGCGGGTTCGAGCCGACAGCCGCTGGACTGTGCCGGAGCCGGAATGCACGCTCGTCGTTTCACCCAAGGGAAAGCTCGTCGGCTTCACGATCGGCAACGACATGTCCGCTCGCGACATCGAAGGAGAGAACCCGCTCTATCTGCCGCAGGCGAAGGTCTACAACCAGTGCTGTGCTCTCGGCCCGTGCGTCCTGTTGGCCGATCAACCGCTCGACCGCGACTCGACGAAAGTGAAACTCACGATTCACCGCGCGGGACGTGAGGCATTCAAAGGCGAAACGCATCTGGGCATGATCGTCCGCGGCTGGGACGAATTGATTGGCTGGCTGATTCGTGAAAACGACATTCCTGACGGAGCGTTTTTGCTGACCGGCACGGGCGTCGTTCCACCGGACGACTTCACGCTCGAAGACGGCGATAGCGTGTCGATAGAAATCACGGGCATCGGGACGCTGACGAATCCGGTCGTGAAAGCGAAGTCGTCCACGTAGCCGCGTTCGCCATTACGCGGGTCATTGGAAGGCATCTGTCGCGAACGACTCCCGCACTCTGGCGAGTGCGGCTACGAATGAGAGTCAGGCTACAAAGCAGATCAGCCCGGTCGCATCCGAGCGACCGAGCTGACGCTTGTTCCAAATTCACTTCCCACATGTCGTCGCTAACAACCCGCCGAGCTCTCCCCGCCGTGAAGAGCCTGCGATCCTTGGCTGTCCGCCGTGAACGTGTCACGAGCCGACAGTCTGCAACAACCTGAGTTGTCATCCGTGTTGACATAACTCGGCAGTTGTTTGCGAACGACTCCCACTTGATTGCGGCATCCGGTCCAGCAACACAATTGGGGGTCGGAAGTGGGGCGGTAGAGTATCGGCCGCGCGAAGAATTGCAACGAACTTTTTGTGTCGATTTTTCGACCGCGAAACGGAACTTGCAAAACGAAGAGAGCACGAGTAACGCACTACTTCGTCAGCGTCCCTTTCGACGACGGCACACCTGATTGGCGCGGGTCAATGACCACCGCTTGTCGTAGCGCACGAGCGGTTCCTTTGAAGCACGCTTCACTAATGTGATGGCTGTTCTGACCGTGGTGCAGCACGAGGTGCAGATTCATCAACGCGTTGGCTGCGACCGCTTCCCAGAAGACCGAAACCAACTGGCAATCGAACTCGCCAATCTTTTCCGTTGGGAAGTCCACGCGAAACACGAACGCCATGCGGCCGCTCAAATCAACGGCCGACGTGACCAGCGTCTCTTCCATCGGCAGCGCGATGCTGCCGTAGCGCACGATCCCCTTTTTGTCGCCCAACGCTTCGGCCAGCGCCTTGCCGAGACAGATGCCGGTGTCTTCCACCGTATGGTGATGATCGACGTGCAGATCCCCTTTGGCGGTCACCGTCAGGTCGATCAACGAGTGCTTCGCCAACAGCGTCAGCATGTGATCGAAGAAGCCGACGCCGGTGTTGATCTGCGCCTGGCCGGTGCCGTCGAGATCAAGCGACAAGTCGATGGTCGTTTCGGCAGTTTGCCGGTGAATCGTGGCGGTGCGTGGCATGAAATGGATCGTTCGATTGGAGATTTGAGATTTCAAATTTGAGATTTCAAATTCGAAGAGTCGCTCAGGCGGCCCCGTCTTGCCCCTTGGGCTTCGCGGGTTCGTTGCGAGTTTTCGCGGGAGCGGCGGCGGGCTTTGACGAGTTGGCTGGCGGGGTTTGTGGCTTGCCGGTCTGTGATTGATCGACGACGACGAAGAGCACTTGCAGCGGACGTTGTTCGGCCGTCGCGTCCACGTCTTTCTCGGCGAACGTTGGGCCGCGCAGCGTGCCCTTCGACAAACTGCGAGTGCGGCTTTGCTGAGCCACTTGATTCTGTTGCAGCAGTTGAGCAGAAACGCCAAACGTGACTTGATTGGCGGATGCTTCCTTCTCGTCGCGTGCTTCGTTCACTTTCGCAGCCGTTGCGGGCGCGGCGGCGGACTTCTTCTCAGCCGTTTCCGGAAGAGCCGATTTTGCTCGGCGCGCGGACGATGCCAATTCGGGCAACGACTTGGCGTTCTCTCGCTTGGCATCGGCCGCAATCGCTTTGTCGGCCAACTGCACTCGGCCACCGCGGACTTCGTTCAGTTCGGCCAACAAGACCGGCTGATTGACTTCCAAATTCTGCAAATACTTTTCTTGGCGGAGTTGGTTCAAAGCCGTTGCCAGTTGTGCGGCGTTCGACTTGACCAGCACCGCCTGCATTTCATCGGCGCCGCCGGCCGGAGACGACAGGCGATCCGCTTTCCCAGTCGCATCTTCTTCGGACCGAGTGAAACGGTTCTTTGCCAACAAGAGCTGCAATCCATTGAGTCCTTCTTGGCGATCGACCACCGTCAGAAACACAACGGCCACTTCGTCCCCTTCGGTTTGCTGGATCGCGCGGACGACTTCGCCAACATCCGCGGTGCGCAGCGCAGTTTGATCCAGGACAAATTTGTCGCCAGCGGCTCCACCCGCAATTCGTGCGCGGGTGAATGTGTTCGTCGGAGCGTTCGCGAGCACACCGTTTTGTCCCGCCGCTCCAGCCGCAAGATCGCTCTTCCCTACGAGCGATACGGAATCATCCGCCGCCATCGGCAATGGTGAATCGGCAGCGACTTCGACTGGAGCCGCGGGAATGTTCTGCGTTCCCGCCAAGCGCTGGTCATTCACCCCGTCGCGTCCCGCGCGGTCGTCGAGTGCCCGGACCAGCAGCAACAGGCCGGCGGCTGAAGTCAGCACGGCGGCAGCACCGATCCATCGTCGAGACGATTGCGTTCGCGCGACATCTGATGAATCAACAGGCTGCGACGGAATCAGCATCTCGCGTTCGATGGCCTGCAAAACTTGTTGCGGGAATTCGGACGGCAAGCGGTCTCGCGGCAGTTCTTTCAAGAGAGCGGAGATCTGTTTGAACTCGGAAAACTCACGACGCGCGTCAGCGGAGGTTGCCAGCCGTTGCTCGGCGGAGGCACGTTCGGCGGGAGTGATTTCGCCGTCGTGGAAAGCAGACAGTAGATCGTCGGTGGGCAGGGGCATGTCAGTGGATCGCGGTCGGTTTTGGGCGGGAAGTCGGAGCGTTCCGACGGGCCGCTCAGACAGAGCGTTACCTCGAAAAGTTCCCACGGCGGCGAGCGTTGCGAAAATTCCCCGGTATTTCAATCCCGAAGTACCGAAAGTCCGGCGACGACGACTCGCGTTGAGGCATTTTCGGCCTGTCTGCTACAAGCCGGCCGGAAAAGTCTGCCTCACCCCGGATGTCGTAGCCACATTCGTCGTCGCCGCATTCGCCGTAGCCGCATTCGCCAGAATGCGGGAGGGTCGTCGTCTCAAAGCCCCGCGTTCTGGCGAACGCGGCGACGTGGTGAATCCGCAATGAAACGTGTCCGGCTGGCGGTGGTCATCAACGCAATCGTCTTGGCCGGGGCCGAGCGGATGCTGGCTCGCGTTCTGGCTCGGCTGCGGCCGGAGGAGTTCGACGTCCACGTCTTCACGATCGGCTTGCCGGGACCGTTCACGGAACACCTCGAGCAGCTCGGCATCCCGAATCGGCTGTACGAGTTCTTGCGGCCGAAGCTTCCGAATCCGTGGCACCTGCTGACGCTGACTCGCGACCTGCGACGGTTTCAGCCCGATGTCGTCCAAGGCTGGATGTATCTCGGCAACTTGTATGGCGGAGTGGCCGCGAAGCTCGCGCGGCGAGACATGCCAGTCGCCTGGAACATCCGTCACAGCACGCTCGATCCACAGATCGACTCGCGTTCGATGCGCTGGTCGGCGTGGCTCGGCGGGCAATTGTCGGGCATCGTGCCCGACCGCATCGTGCTCTGTGCGGAAGCGGCTCGCGCGGCGCATCTGCGAGTCGGCTACACACCGGAGAAGTTGGAAGTCATCCCGAACGGATTTGATCTGAGCGAACTGCGTCCCGATCCCATCGCGCGGCAGCGCGTCCGCGCCGAACTTGGCATCTGCGACGAAACGCCGCTAGTTGGCCTGATTGGGCGACTTCATCAGCACAAGGACCATCGCACGTTTGTTCGCGCTGCTCGTGTCGTCGCCGAACAATTTCCGAACGCTCACTTCGTCGGTGCAGGCGAGGAGCAGACTTACTCGGCCGCAGATCTTTGGAGCTGGGTCGATGAAACCGGTCTGCGTGATCGCTTTCACTGGTTGGGCGTGCGACACGACGTGCCGGCCATAGACGCGAGCCTCGACGTGTTGGTTTGCTCGTCCACGACCGAAGGGTTTCCGAACGTCGTCGGCGAAGCGATGGCGTGCGGCGTGCCGTGCGTGGCAACCGACGTCGGCGAATGCGCGGAGGTCGTCGGTGACACCGGCCGCATCGTGCCGAAGCAAGATCCGCTGCGATTGGGTGAGGCGATTAGTGATCTACTGCGAATGCCGCGTTCGGGACGGACGGCGTTGGGTGACCTCGCGCGGAGACGAGTGGTCGAGCGATACGACATCAACCGCATCGTTGAGCGGTATCGCGGACTTTGGCGCGCATTGGCGGGATCAAAAGTGCGAGAGGCGTTGGACCCGGAACGGCGTGCGGCGTGACGGGGTCGGGAGTCTTTTTCAGGCCGCCCGAACCGCTCAAGACCGTTGGATGTTTCTCGACAGGGCGGCCTGAAAAAGACTCCCGACCCCTTCGCGTTGTCTTACGCCAACCGCCCGGCCTTGATGACTCCGGCTTGCATGACCGCCAGGAACTTCGAGCGGTCGCTGAGCAGCGCGATGTTCTTCACGACGTCTCCCTCGACGATCAGCAGGTCTGCGAGTTTGCCAGTTTCAACGGTCCCGAACTCGTCGCCGCGGCCCATGATCTCCGCACCGGTTTTCGTCGCGCACTTGATGACCGTCAGTGGATCGAGTCCCACGAAGTTGACGAAGAAGGACAGCTCTTTGGCATAGTCGCCATGCGGGTTCCAGGCGAAGCCGTAGTCCCCCCCCATGCCGAGACGGCCGCCGGCTTTCAAAATCTTGCGAGCCGATTCGGCTCCACCGTCGAGCGTTTCTTGATGGCCGTCGATAACCGCCTGAGGCAATCCGAATTCGGGGCCGCGTTGGATGCTCATCAGCTCAAAGTACAGAGCCGGCACGCAGGGGACGTCGCGTTGCAGGAGTAGTTCCAGGGCCTCGTCATCCATGAACGTGCCATGTTCGATGGCGTCGTAGCCGGCACGCAGAGCGTTCTTGATTCCCTCGGTCGCTCGGCAGTGGCCGGTCACTTTCTTGCCGTGGTTGTGAGCGGTCGTGACGACGGCATGCATCTCTTCAAAGGTCATACAAAGAGTGTGGTGATCGTTGGTGTCCGGTGCGGCGGCGTCGCCGGTGGGATAGGTCTTAATCCATTCGACGCCGTCTTTGACCAGCTTGCGCACGGCGGCCCGCGCTTCGTCCGCTCCGTTGATGAGCAGGATCAAGCCTTCCATGCCGATCTTGCGATAGTCAGGGTTCCAATCCATCAGGCCGGCGACGCCACAGATTTCACGACCGCTGGCGGCCAGTCGCGGGCCGAGGCAGAGATCGCTTTCAATCCCCTTCTTCAGCCAGACGTCGATGTTGAACAAGCTGCCGCCGCTGCGAGCGGCCGTGTAACCGCACTCCAGCGCGAGCTTCGCATTCGCCGCCGCCAGCAGCGTGACATATTCGACCGGGTACTTGATATCGAGATCTTCCAGCGCGGCGACGTTGAAGTACGTCGGATGGAAGTGCGCCTCGACGAGTCCCGGCATGATCGTCCCGCCACGAGCGTCAATGACGCTCGCGTCGCGAGAGACCAGCGGCGCGTTCTCTTCGCGACCGACGAACGCGATCTTGCCGTCTTCAATGACGACCGCGCCGTTGGCGAGCGGCGCGGCTCCGGTGCCATCCACGATTTGGCCGTTGCGGATCAGAGTTGTTCCGGTCGCGGTTTTCATTCGCGGCATCCTCAAAAACGGTATCACGACTGTCGACGATCGGCTTTCGGCCGAACATTACTCCGGCAAGCGGCCCCGTTCGATCTTGGGGAACTCGCCGGTGCAGGCTTTCATGAATTCGACGAGGTCGGTTTTCTCTTCCGGCTTCAGGTCGAGCTTCTTGATCTTGGTGCTGAGGTGCGAGTTCGGCACGCCCCCTTTGTTGTAGTGCTCGACGACCTCTTCCAGCGTCTTCTGGCTGCCGTCGTGCATGTACGGTGCGGAGAGCGCGACATTGCGGATCGTCGGAGTCTTGAAGGCTCCTTTGTCCTTCTCGTCCTTCGAGATCTCGAAGCGGCCGAGGTCCGGTTTTTCGGCGACCATGCCGACGCCAATGTTGTGGAACTTCTCGTCGGCGAGATTCGCACCGACGTGGCAAGCGGTGCAACCGCCTCGTTCGGCGAAGAACAAATCGCGGCCGCGGATCGCGCTGGCGGACATTGGGTGTGCCTCAGCGGCAGCCTTGGCGGCTTCGTACTTGGCGTACAACTCGGCGTCGTCGTCTTTGAGCGAGGCGAGGTCGTCAGGCTTCATGACGAGGAACGGTCGGACCGCTTCGTAGTAATCGAACGGAGCTGGGCCGGTGACGATGGCTCGTTCAAAGGTCGCGATCGCGCGGCCGATGTTGTCGATGGTCACACCTTCGTCGCCGAAGATGACTCGGAACTGCATTTCGTAACCGGCGATGTTGGCAACGGTCTCGACCGCCTTTTCATGGGTGTTACCCATCTCGATCGGATTGGCGATCGGGCCGACGGCCTGTGCTTCCAGTGTGGGGGCTCGGCCATCCCAGAACTGGGCACCGCTGACGATGCGGTTGTAGCAGACGGGTGCATTACGGCCGCCCGTCTGTCCTTTGATGCCGACGCCGAACTGCGTGTGTTTCGCGAAGCCTTCATCGGGATCATGGCAGCTCGCGCATGAAATCGTGTTGTCGGCGGAGAGCCGCGTGTCGTAATAAAGCTGCCGGCCGAGTTCGATCTTGGCGCGAGTCATCAAGTTGTCGGCGATGCCTTGCACTTGTTTCGATCCGGCCATCAGCCCCATCGGCAGGACGATTTCCAGCGGGGCGTGATTCTCCGGTTTCTCCAACCATGCTTGAATCTGTTCGGCGGTCAGCGGCCCGTCGCCGGGGATGCCGGCGGTCAGTTCCGGAGAACCGAGCAGCACTTCGGCAGAAACCGTCGCATTGGAGTCCGCCGGCTTCACGGGCGCGGCAGAGTCATCGGTCTTCGCGGGCGTGTCGGTGGGATCAGTCGCTTCGATCGGGGCGCTCGACCCCAGCGAGACGGACTTCGCTGGCGGAGGGACTTCCTTCGAGCATCCCGTGAGAGTCAAGGTGGTGACGCAGACGCACAGTCCACAAAACGATCGCAACAAATTCGGCATGATTGGTTCCTCGCGGTGAGATCGCCGCCGAGTTCCATACATCGGCCGAGCGAACGCCGAGATGATACATGCCAAGCGTGATGATGTCCCGCAAGCCGCACAGTCAACGAGTTACTCCGTGACTTGAACCGAGTCTCGGAATGACTCGTTGACTTCCTTCGCCTTCATTTTTTCCAGCTCACTCCGCAAATCGAGAATCCCTTCGGCGACGGGGAGCGAGAAATCGCTGAGTTCCTCCAGCCAACCCTCACGTTCTTCGACGGTGGCGTGCGGACATTTCAGCGCAATGAGCTGCCGCAGCCGTTCGCGAAGAACCGCCGGGGCAGTCACCTTTGAGGTGGTCCGACCAGTCGGCCTGTACTCCTCAAGGTCGTCGGACGACGAATTCGCCGTGGCGGTCCCGGCATCAACTTCACGAGAGGTCGCGTCACCCAGCATCCAGCGGTGCAGCACAAAGTTGCCACCCACGATGCCGACGATCAATCCAAGAACCAAGGTGCCCTGCAGGGCCATCTTTCGTTGAGTCATGTTCGCCTCCTTGCGAATGGCTCGCTCGTCGCGAGCAGATGGAAAAACGCAGGGGGAAGCTATCGTGCCTTGGAAAAGCCGACAAGACGGGTCGTGTTGCTCGGCTCCGACGACTCATCCGGTTTTGTATTTCGGCCGGGCGTTGAGAAACGAATTAAATCGAATTAAATCGAATTAACTTGATATGACTGACATGCGTCGCTCGGCTTGTCTGGAATGCAGATCGAACGTGACGAGATCTTGGAATTCCCGCCCGGCCAAACGCGAGTGAATAAAGCTCGCCAAACATTTGAGACATAACATGATGATGAAGTGGTGGGTGTGCCAAATCGTGGTGGGGTGGGTGATCAGCACCCCCCTTTTGCTGACGGCAGGCGAGCCGTTGGACAGCGAGAACCAGGAAAACACATCCAAACCCGATTCGGTGTCTCACTTGGTCGGAATGAGTGGCTGCTCCTTGAAAGGTTGCCACAACAGCACAGCCCAAGGGGGCAGGAGCCAGTTTAGTTTGTGGACTAGGGACGACCACGCACGTGCCTTCGTCGTGCTCAAGGAATCGCCCTCACAACAGATTGCGCAGGCCGCTGGTCTGAGCACACCGGCTCATGAATCCATGCTCTGCCTGAAGTGTCATTCCGCGTATGCGCTGTCGATGCCAATAAACGCGAAAGTTCAACTGTCTGAAGGAGCCAGTTGCGAAGTGTGTCATGGTCCTGCGTCGCAATGGGTCGGACTACACCATACCGCAGATTGGCGAGCCCAATCCAAGTCTGCCAGATCGAAGTTGGGATTTCGTAACCTGTCGTCGCCGCGAGAGCGAGTCGAGACGTGCATTAAGTGTCATGTCGGCACACCGGGTGTTGAAGTCACGCACGAAATGATCGCCGCAGGTCATCCTCAGTTGCGGTTCGAGATGACCGCATTTCTGGATGCCATCCCGCAACACTGGTACGAGGCCAAGACTCGCCGGCTCGTCCCGCAATTCACCGCCAAAGTCTGGCTCATTGGTCAGACCGCGACGCTGAAACGGACCCTTGAAAATATGGAGGCACGTACGCCGGATCGTGCCCGTTTTGAATTTGCGGACCACGATTGCTATGCGTGCCACAGATCACTCTCAGCTCAATCGTTTGGGAAACTCGCCGGTGCCAACTCGCACACTTGGGGACGCTGGCCGGCCGAGTTGATGCTGCTGGCGGAGAAGCACTCTCTGGGCCTTCCAAAGGGAACGATCGAAGACTTTTCTCAACTGCGTGATCAACGTCGGCTCGCCAAGTCTGATGGCTCTGCCCTGCAACTGCATGCGATGTCCGAAAAACTCGCTGCCTGGGATGCCTTCGCGGATCAAGTTCAATGGTCGCCATTACAGCTTCACGCGATCATGTTCGAATGCACTGCTCCAATTCCTGCCGGCCAATCGGAAAGGGAGGTCGCCCGGCAGCGCTTTTGGGCTTTGACGGCACTTTCGCAATCGTGGGATTTCGGCAACCAAACGGCGTTCACGAAACTGGCCACGCCGCTGAAGGATCTCAGGGACGGATTTAAGGGCGTCCCTTCCGCTTTTGATCGTGAGGCGTTTAACCGCCAGCTCAATGTCGTGCGGCAAACTCTTCCGGCAGCCCCGTGACATCGGCTCATTCCGCCACAACGACGCACTGCTGAGTTGTCATTCCAGCGAAGATACGTTGACCGAATCGCTTGCGTCATCGCTATTGGTTTGTCGCGATATGCCATTTCCGACAAATGCCATCATTCCGAGAAAGGGTAGGACCGATAAAAACACCTAGATGACTCGCAACGGGCGTTCTTTCCGTAGCGTTGATTCGTCTGGTAACGAATATCGATCCAACTCCAACATTTGAACGGTAGGCCCAAAATGGCCTGGCGATTTGGAATTCTTGCGGTTCTGTCGTCGGCCACTGTATTCGCAGCGGTCTCTGGCGGGCGTTTGTCGGCTGAGGATCTCGAGCTCAGAGTCAGGCCGTCTCGTTCCACGGCACGAAACCTTTCAACGGGCCTGAGTGGCCGGGGTTTGCCGTCCCCGCGAACGCGTGCTGCGGAGGCTTCTTCCCAGCGTTTGCGAACGGAGCCACTCGTTGCGGACGCACGGGATGCACTCCTATTGGACGATCAGTTAACGGCTTGGTCCGATGGGCCGGGAAATCAACTGATCGATGCGGAGGCTTCGGCCTTGCCGCTGCCACCCGCTCCAGCAGAAGAAGAGGAACTCGATTTTGATCCGTGGTACGGAGACTTCCAACGAGTCGCCCCCGGCGATGAGCAGCCGTACTGGGTCATGCCAGATGACGACGAACCGCTCGGCTGGATCGGCGAAGAGACGCAACGACCAATGGACTTGTCCGGTTCGGATTTCTTTCCCGTACCCGATCGCTATCGCCTCGGCTTTCCGAAGTGGGACCGCTACGTGAAGGGGAGCCCGTTCGACCCGTATAACCAAAACGTGCTCAAAGGCGATTACCCGCTCAATGTGGGAGGCAACACGTTCCTGGAGATCACCGGCGTCAGCGACACATTCGCTCAATTTCGTCGCAAACAGATCAACCAGGCCACTGGTTCCAAGCTCGAAAACGACACGCAAAGGCGCGAGCGACTGTTCCTGACGATGGATTTATTTCAGGACGACAACACCTTCACACCTTCACCTTGGTTCGTACGCCTCACGCAGGTGCAAGAGTGGCGAAATCAAGATGACGCGGTGGGCTACAACGAAGACTACGCTTGGGTGGAAGCGTTCCTGGATTATCGCTTGGCATTCCTGAGCGAATTCGGCGACCAGATCAACTTGCGTGTTGGCCGGCAGGCGTTTCAGTCGGACTTTCGTGGCTTCTTGTATTCCGATGTGAACAACATGGCCCGGCTCTTCGGGACGTGGGACGAAAACAAGTGGCAATACAACTTTATCGCGATGGATGCCGTCCAGGCGGATAAGGTCAGTCAGTTCCTGCGGACGAATACAAATCGCGATCAAGTCATGCTTGGCGGAAACGTGTTTCGCCGAGACGTGCCGTGGCTAGGCTTCAATCTGATGGGAGCAGGGTTCTACGTTCATGACGACGGAACCGGCGAAGGGGTTTTTAACAACGGCTTCAATAAGACTGCCGGCGTTGCTGCGGCCAAAAACTTTGGTCGCCACACGGTTGACGCTGGCTACCTCGAGCTTGCGGCGGAAGGGGTCATTGGTTCCTTTGGCGTGAGTGGCGCATTCATCCAGGCGATCGGACACGACCAGAGTAATCCCTTTACCACCGATTCCCTCGTGGCAGGTCGGCCGGTGGACATCAACGCTCAATTTGCCGCACTGGAAATTACTCGACCGACCAACTGGTTCACGCCGCGAGCGTCGATTCTCTACGCCTCTGGTGACAAGAACCCCACGGACGGCAAAGGACGCGGCTTCGACGCAATTTTTGATAATGCCAATTTCGCGGGAGGTAACTTCACCTATTTCAACCGCGAACAGTTGCAGGGACGCAATACGCAACTCACGAACTTCAATTCGTTCCTTCCCAACTTGCGGAATCGATTCTTTGACCCGATGAACTTCGTGAACCCCGGCATCATGGTTCTGACAGCCGGCTGTGACACGACCGTGACGACGAAGGTCAATGCGTTCGTGAACTACAACTACTACCGCTACATGGAACCGGCCGCGATTGAGCAAGCCATTGTCGCGAGTGGTGGCACTCCCGTCTCGATTGATAACGATATTGGCCAGGATATGACGCTCGGCCTGCAATACCGGCCGCTGATCATCAACAACATCACGTTCAATTTCGGCAGCACGGGCTTCGTTCAGGGAAAAGGTTTTCGAGCGATCACCGGCAACGACGACATGCTCTTCACGCACTTTCTCAATGCGGTGATTGTGTATTGAGGTTTCCGCGCGAAGAAACAAGGAGGTTTCTGCGATGTTTTCCACACGACGAATCACTTGGTGGCTATCGGCCATGATTGCCTGGGTCGGCCTTGCCACATGGTGGTCCGGTGGATCGCGCGAGCCGTTTCGCGCGTCGGCTTTGGCGGACGAACCTGGGCCGCGTGCTGAGCGAACCCCATCGGCCCCGCAACAGCGCGCACAGTCGATTCCCGCTGCCACCTTGGACGTCAAGTTGCAGATTCCTCCGGCACCCGGCGTGGCCAAGGAGGGCAACGACGAGTTGCCCGATCGGAAAGGTTTTGTCGGGCCGAACTCGCTGATCAATCAGACGGTCCAGGAAGCTCACGCCAAAAGTTGGGGGTGCATGACGTGTCATTCCGGGATTGAGGACTTCCACAACAGCCCCAACGTCCATCTGGGCTGCTGCGATTGCCACGGAGGCAATCCTTGCGCCACGACGAAAGAAGCGGCCCACGAACATCCTTGGT
>CAMDPX010000095.1 GCA_945905295.1 Planctomyces sp. SH-PL62
GTCAGCCCCCCGGTGCAGCGGAGAACCCACCGGGGGGCTGACGCCGCCCCGCTCGCCTGTTTGAACAAGCGGGTTGGTTTTCGGATCGTTGCGGACGTGTTATGAAAGCTACCTGGAATCGCCTCGCGCGTGAACTCGACTTGCCGAACCCAATCAGGAGTGATCATGTCTGTGATTTCCTTGACCGATCCGAATTCAGGCTCAAACGTACTGATTGCTCCGCATCTGGGTTTCAATGCCTTCGAGTTCACGGCTCAGGTGCGCGATTGGAAAATCCGCGTGCTGGACTCGGAGCCGGCCTTTGCCTCAGGCACGCTCAAGCCGAGCCGGTATGGCATCCCGATCTTGTTTCCCTTTCCGAATCGCATTCGCGGAGGACGCTTTTCTTGGGACGGTCGCGAGTACGTCATCCCGGCGGAAAGCGGTCGGCACGACGCGATGGGCAACGCGATTCATGGCTTCTGTCTGGATCGGCCCTGGCGAGTCACCTCGCAAGGGGAGCGATTCGCGGTCGGACAGTTTCAGTTGTCGGTCGATGCTCCGGAGCGACGCAGCCTCTGGCCCGCCGACTTCATTCTGGAATTTCGATACGAAGTGCGAGCCAACACTCTGCGCTGCGACATTCGCATCGAGAACCCCGATCAGGTTCCGTTGCCGTGGGGTTTGGGGACGCATCCGTATTTCCACCTGCCGCTGGACGAGACCAGTCAGCCGGAGCGCTGCATGGTGCAAGTCCCCGCCGCGCGCGAGTGGGTGCTGATTGACGGAGTCCCGACCGGCGAGATCAAGGAAGTCTCACCCGAAAAAGATCTCCGCGCGGGTGAGTACTTCGACGTGCTAAAACTCGACGATGTGCTGACCGATGTGGAAATCGTGGACGGTGTCTCCACCTACGCGATCTTCGACGAAGCGGCCGGACTGCAAATGGTGCATCGCAGCGGCGCGGAATTTCGCGAGTGCGTGGTCTTCACTCCGCCAAACCGGCCGTGCGTCTGTCTCGAGCCTTACACCTGCGCGACCGACGCGATCAACCTGCAAGCTCGTGGCGTAGACGCCGGCCTGCGGGTGCTTCCGCCGGGAGGACAGGCTCGCTTGTGGTTTGAAATCTCAGCCAGTGCATTGATCGTGTGACACGGCTGCCAAGTAGGTTGGGACTCCGTCCCGACCCTGTTGTTACACTCGGTCGGGACGGAGTCCCAACCTACAGAGAAAGCTCTTCCTCAGTTCAAGGCGACGGAATCATGACCGGTCGAAACCTCGGTGC
Organism: Planctomyces sp. SH-PL62; assembly: GCA_945905295.1. GTDB lineage: Bacteria > Planctomycetota > Planctomycetia > Planctomycetales > Planctomycetaceae > SXKJ01. The sequence goes on from CAMDPX010000095.1 coordinate 1,265, forward strand.
CTGTCTGCTGGTTTTCGCTTTCGTGTCGAGTGCGATCGCACAAGAAAAATCCGAGAAGCCCGCCGACACACCCAACAGCGAGCTGTTGCGGCGATTGCTCGACAAGGTCGATCAGCTCGACCGTGACTTGAAGACGGTGCTCAAGAACGCGCCGAAGGCGCTCCCGGAGAATCCCGCCGATCGCAAGCTGGTCGCGCTCCTCGAAACGCCCGTGATCCAAACGTTTCATGTCGGTGTGCGGAACAACCAGCCGGTGGAACAGCGCGTGTTCGTCGCCAAGCTGACGCTGGTCAATCTCACGCCCGATGCGAAGACGGTCGAAGCGTCGCAGGTCACGCTCGACGCGGATGGCAATTCACTGAAGAACGGCGTGCTCGATGCCACAGTTCAGAACTATTCCCTCAACATCGGGCAGCAGGGCTATCAACTGAGCACGCTCAAACCGACGCCAACGCTGAAGGTCGCGTCGGGACAGACCGCGACGACGTGGGTGGTGTTCGGCGGCCTGCCACGCGGGCCGGGGTTGCCGAAGCTCAAGCTCAGCATTGCGGACGGAGACAAGCCGCTCGAACTCGACATCAATGCTTGGGCGGCCGCGAAGTTGGATTTCTCATCGCAGCGGCTGGGCCCGCGCGGTTGTCTGGCGTTGCTGACCATCGGCGGCGAGCTGAACTTCATAAGCTACGGTGCGCTGGTCGAGGAGTTGGAACGGCTCGCATCGCAGAAGGTGACACGCGCCGTCATTCGTTGGGCGGAAGGCGCTCCGGCGATTGATCTCAACCTCAGTTACCAATTCATCGGCATGGCACAGAGTCTCGGCCGCACGGATCAACAGAATCAACAACTGCCGTCGCTGCCGCAATCGTTCACGGAATTCCGGCTCGCAGACTTGCCAGCCGCGAACCAAGGACAGAGCAACTACGGCGTGAATATGTATGGTCCCTCCCCGAATCCGACCGCGGTGGCGAATGCGTCGGTCGTTCACAAGACGACGGCAGACGCGGTCATGGCCGCGCTGCGCACCGCGTATGAGGTAGTGCCGCGCAATGAACTGCTCGACGACATTCGTTCGGCCGACTCGCTGACGCGCGCGGCGGCACTCGCTGCGGGCGGAGGAAGGTTGGCCTCCGAGCATTTGCCGCTGATCCTGCAACTTGCCGACGACAACGATGTCGCGTTGCAGAAGGCGGCCCTCGTGGCGCTGCGGCACTTCGGCGAACCGGAGGCGATCGAGAAGCTGCTCGGCTACGCCCGCAAGAACGCCGAACCACTGGCGTCGATGGCCATCGAAAGCCTGGCCGGCTCGCGCTACACCACCGCGCACGACGCGCTGTTGGGGCTACTCGAACGCGAAGCCGCCGATTCGCGCAAGGCGATCGTCAAAGTGCTGGCTCAATACCCGCGCCCGATTTGGTCCGAGACGATCTACAAGTACGTTCGCGATCCGCAGGGAGGCTTGGGGATCGAAGGTCTGCAAGCGCTCGTTCGCGTCGGGCATCCGAAGTTAGTCGAGGTGCTCAAGGACACGCTCGACTCGCGCGACGCCGCGATGCGCGAGGCGGCGTTTAACGAACTGGTCAACCAGACCGATTCGGCCAGCGAAAAGATCGCGATGCAGTACACGCTCAAGCAAATGGAAACCGCCCCGCCGACACCCTCGATGCTGGCGTTTCTGGCGAAGACGAAAGACCAAGCCTCGGTGCCGTTGCTGCTGAAGCATCTGAAGAATCCCGCCACCGACCGCACGGCCCTCATCAACACGCTCGCGCAGATCGGAGACCAAACGGTTGCCGACCTGCTGGTCGAGCAATACGGCACGCTGCGTCCCAATGAACAAGTCGCCGTGCTGGGCATCCTCGGCCAACTCAAGTCGCCGGCGTTTCTGAAGCTGGCGGCAGGGGCGTTGGAATCGACCGATCCCAGCATCGTCAGCACCGTCTGCCAGTGGTTGCAGAACGATGCTTCTCCCGCCGCCGTGAAACTGCTGATTCAAACGCTGGAGAAGACGACTCAACCGAACACGATTGTTTACACGGCGAACGCACTCGGTCAGGTCGCCACCCTGGACGCTCGCGCCGCACTGCGCAAGGCTCGCTCTTCGAGCGATCCGAACAAGCAGGCCCAAGGCCGGCAGGCGTTGATGATCCTGTATCAACGCTCGCCCGGAATGCAGTACGTCTACCAGGCGCGCGCCTACGAGCAGCAGAAAGATCACAAAGCCGCGATCGAACTCTTCGACCAGGCGATCAAGACGGATGCGGAGCTTCCCGACGCCTACATCGGCCGCGGCCTGACCTTCAATCGGATCGAGAAGTATGCCGAGGCTCTCAAGGACTACGACAAGGCGATTGAATTGGATGACGGAAACATCATGGCGTTCAATGGCCGAGCCAACGTCAAAGTGCGGCAGAACAAGTATGCCGAAGCCCGGCTCGATTTCGAGAAGGTCATGGCTCAGGAAACAGCGAACGGCGAAGGGGTCAGCGGAGTCGCAATCTGCTTGGCCGTCGAAGGCAAACTCGACGAAGCGATCAAGCTCGCGGAGGAAGGTCGTGTCAAATTTCCGGGCAACGGTTTGTTCCTCTACAACATTGCGTGTGTCTACGGTCGTGCCGTCGAAAAGCTGTTGAAGGATGACAAGCTCCCCGATCGTGAAAAGAAGCTGGAGTCCTACCGCCGCAAAGCCCTGGACGACCTGCGAGCGTCCCAGAAGCTGGGCTTCAACGATCAGGAATGGATGCAGAAGGACCCCGACCTCACGTCACTGCACGACCTGTCCGAGTTCCAAGAACTGTCCGGCCTGAAGCCGAAATGAGCTTTGCCTGACCGTAGCCGTGTTCGCCAGAACGCGGGTGGCCCGCACTCTGGCGAGTGCGGCTACGAAGAAGTCTTCTGTTGCTTCATCATCTTTTGAGAGTACCCGCGACTCATGGTTTGGTTTTGGCGATTGGTGCTGATCACCGACTGGGTTCCCGCCGAGATGCGCGTGCGGGCCGCGAACCAATTGGGCGAAGCGAAAAACCCCAGCGCGATCCGGTCGCTGATGCGAGTGCGACACCAGGGCAACACTCCTATCGCCGAAGCGGCGGTCGCGGCGATGAAACAGATCGGCGCGGCGGCCGTCGAACCGTTACTCAAACTACTCACTCATACCACTGCGGCCGAACGAGCGAACGCAGCGGAAGCGCTTGGCTGGCTCGGCAAAGACGCGCGACCGGCGGTCTCGGCCTTGATGGCTCGGCTGAGCGATCCGCAAACCGCCGTTCGCATTCGAGCCTGTGAAGCGCTCGGCCGCATCGGCCCCGGAGCGGTCGAGGCCGTTCCGGAATTCATCAACTGGCTGAAGGACCGCGAGCCGCGTCTGGTCGAAACGGCCGCGCGAGCGCTGGGTGGCATCGGTCCGCTGGCGAAGGACGCGCTCCCGGCGCTCATCGAGCAAATCACCAATTTCGACAAAGCCGCGCGCGAAGCGGTGGCCGAAGCACTCGGCAAGATCGGTTCGCTGTCGCGCATCTTCGTGCCGAAGCTCGCCGCGCAACTTCATCACGTCGATGCCGACGTCCGCGAAACAATCGCGCGAGCGCTCGGCGGCATCGGCCCCGAAGCGAAAGCTGCCGTCCCGATGCTCAGCGAGCAACTCGGCGACGTCGATCGAGCCGTCCGCGCCGCCTGCGCGAAGGCCATCGGTCAAATCGGACCGAACGCCGCGGCTGCCGTGCCGCGGCTGATCGAACTCTTCAACGACAAAGACTACGGCGTGCGCGAGCACGTCGCCAAAGCCCTGGCCGGGATCGGCCCCGCCAGCGCACCGGCCGTGCGTGGCCTGATCAAACTTCTGCAAGACGACCGCGGCAGCGTGCGTCACTCCGCGGTGGAGGCACTGGGAGCCATCGGCCCCGCCGCCCAAGAAGCGGTCGGTGCCATCAAGGCTCTCGCGGAAAAGGACAAGTACGCGATGGTCCGCGACGCCGCGACAAAGTCGCTCGACGCGATTTCGGCCGGTACAAGGTAGTCGTGTCAAAGGCTGGCAGAGTCGAAGACAAAGCACTTCGCACACGGATGCGAGAGGTACACACGGATTAACGAATCGTTCTCCCCGCCTCCATCCGTGTGTACCTCTCGCATCCGTGTGCGAAGTTCGAAAAGCACCGGACTCATTCGCGATCCACCACCACGAAGCTGTCGCCTCCATCCTCGATGTCGTTCGACATGACAATCAACGGCACGACATGTCGTCCGGCCGGCAATTGATCGGAGACGGTCAACGTCAACTCAACACGCGCGGTCCCGTTTGCCGGCACAATGACCTCGCGCGACCATGCCGATGTGACCGCGCCATGATCCAACCGCAATCGCAACGTCTCAGGCTGGGCCAATGGATTTTCAATGACCACCGACGTTCGAGCCGTCTCTCCCGCCCGCACGCGAACCAGCAACGGCTCGACTTGAACTCGGCTGGGATTCCAATCGCGACGAAAGCGACCGGACGATGAGATCGCATCGGCGGCTTTGGCGGCCGCTTTTCCCCAAGCGACGCGCCGCTGAAAATCTTCCGCGTTGAACACGAACGCGCCGCCATGTTCGGCCAGCACCCATTCAGGTTTCGCGTCGAGCACCGCTTGAGCGCTCTGAGCGTACAAATCCGGCCAGCCCCGATTTCGTCCCGACCAACCGCCGCTGCCGGAGAATTGATCCGCGTGAAAGAAATTGTCGGCCGTGAAAAAGCACTGCCGGCCGTCGATCGCCGTTTGCAGGCCCATCGTGAAATACGTCTGACCGGGGAAGTGCCGCACCGCGAATGAAAACTCACGCCACGTTGCGGTCTCATTGGCTTTCAACCAACGATCTGTGCGAATCGAACGAGCATCCAATCCGAAGGCGGTCACTCGCAACGGCTCGGCGATCGGCCGCGCGATGTCCTCCAGCGTCCAGACCTCGAACGAGTCGCGATTCGGCAATTGATGCAGACCAACGTAATGATCGTTGTGAGCGTGACTGATCAACACGACTTCGATCGGGCCAAGCTGCTCGTCCCGTTGCAAGCGGCGAATCTGCTCGGCGAGAGTCGCTCCGAACGGGTCGATGACCACGATCGGACCTGCCTCGGAACGGAGCACAAACGTGTTGCCGGTGAGAAACAAGTGCGGCGACAACTTCGTCCAGGGTTTCTCGCCCGCGGTTGCGACCTGTTCTTTGGCGAGGAACTCATATCGCGGTTCGTCGCCGAGCCGCTGTTTGCTGAACCGCTCGAAACTTTTCAAGAAGCCCACTTCATCGGCCGCTTTCGCGGTCTCTTCCAAGGCCGCGACGACCTCGTCTCGCAGCACCGGCCCGTGTTCCGGGCAGAGCACTGTCGGACGCAGCGCCGCCAGCTTGCGCAGCGATTCGGCCGAAGCTTTCAATCCCAAGTCGGTCCAATGATCCCAGTCGGTCGTGTAGGGCGACCACAGCTTTCCGCGCGTCGCGAACGCATCTCCGCAGAACACCAGCGGCTGAGCAGTTGCTTGGGACGAGCGAGTCGCGGCGAACGCAACGTGATCGCGGCTGTGTCCGGGAGTCGCCAGCACGGTCAACCGCCAGCCGCGCCAATCAATCACTTGGCCGTCCTCCAGCGAGCAGTCGATCGCATCAATGCCGCGCGAATGGACGAGATAGTTGAACGCATTAAACGTGCGGTCTCGCAAGCCAGGTTCCTGACCCGGCACAAGCGTTGGCAAACAGGCACTCCAGAATCGTCGCACTCCCTCGCTGTGCAACCACTCGGCCGAGGCTTTCGGCGCTTGCACGGCGACACCGTCCGCAATCAACTCGGGAACCAGCGCGCTCGTGTCGCGGTGAGCGTGCGTCAGCAAGCAACGCTCGATGCGCCGCACGTTGAGCGACTTCAATCCGCGCCAGTCCATCTCGCGAGCGGCTCCGATCAACAACGCCGCGTCGCCGTCGATCAACGCATACCCGCACGGCAGACCGGCGGATCGCCACACTCCCGGTGCGACTTCACGCCAGCGAGTCTCCTGCGGCGCGCCTCGCGCCCACCAGGCAATGGTCAACAACAACGCCACACACGACAACGCGACCGACAACTTACGCATATCCCAACCTCCTCGCGGCTTGATGGCGACCATCATTTCAATCCGGAGCCGCAGTGAGAAGCCGCTCAACGTCCTTGAGCAGGTCTTCGGGCCCGCGGTAGGATTCGATCCGCTTCTTTCGGCGAAAATGCCAGATGACCTTCTCACACGGTCCCAAGGAAAGTTAGGTGCCGCATGACGACGAACCGATGGAAAACCGCGTTTGTGGCCGGTGGGCTGTTGATGTCCGCCATGTTGAGCCAGTTCATCCCGTCGGATATCGCCCAAGCCGAAGAGAAAGCTCCCGCCAAGATTGTCTCTCGCGAGGATGTGGTTTATGGCCGCGTATCGGGCGCGGGATTGCTGGCCGACATCGCGTATCCCGAATCGAAGGAGCCGTTGCCGGCGATCATCTCGGTGCATGGTGGCCGCTGGGTCGGCGGGCACAAGAAGGACACGTCCACGATCAAGGTCGAGCAATGGGCGGGGTTCGGGTTCTTCGCCATGTCGATCGACTATCGCCTGAAGGGGACGACTCCGGCACCCGCCTGCTATCAGGACTTTCAATGCGCGATCCGCTACGTCCACGCGCACGCCAAAGAATTCAACATCGACACCAGCCGCATCTTTTTGATGGGCCAATCGGCCGGCGGTCACATGGTCTCGCTGGCGGCGACGCTGGGCGACGGCCCCTATCCGCGCACCGGTGGCTGGGACAAAGAGAGCAATGACTTCCGCGCGGCGATCAGCGTGGCGGCACCTTACGACTTGGTAGCGCTCGACTGGGGCGCGTTGTGGACTCCGCCGGGCGTTGACGTGACGGAAGCTCGCACGCTGGCTTCGCCGAGCAAGCATGTGACGAAGACCATGAAGCCGCTGTTGATCATCCATTCTGACGACGACAAGTCGGTCCCGATCGCCAATGCACTGAGCATGGTCGAAGTGCTGGAGAAGGCCGGCGCGCCGCACAAATTCCATCACGATACCAACAAGGGGCACATGCAGATCACCGACGAAGTCATCCAGCGATCACTGGCGTTCATCAAGGAGCAGTCCGCGAAGCCGTGAGACGCCAAATAGCCGCGCTCGTAGTGACCCGATTCATCGGGTCGTGAGCGAGTTCGACCCCATGAATGGGTCACTACAAGCTGCGCACGTCACTGACGCAGCCGTTGACGGCGGCGGCGGCGACCATCGCGGGACTCATCAGCAGCGTGCGGCCTGTCGGGCTGCCTTGGCGGCCTTTGAAGTTGCGGTTGCTGGACGAGGCGCAAACTTCGCGGCCTTGGAGTTTGTCGGGATTCATCGCGAGACACATCGAGCATCCGGCAGCACGCCAGTCGAAGCCGGCGGCGGTGAAGATGCGGTCGAGTCCCTCACGTTCCGCTTGCTCGGCGACGAGCTGGGAGCCGGGAACGACCAACGCTCGGACGTTGGGCGCGACGTGCCGCCCTTTCGCAACGGCGGCCGCTTCGCGCAGATCGCTGATGCGCGAGTTCGTGCAACTGCCGATAAACGCCACGTCAATCTTTATCCCTTTGATCGACTGCCCTTCTTTGAGATCCATGAATGCCAACGCCTCGCGGATGAGAGTGTGCTCGGTGGCGGGATAGCTGGCGACGGTCGGGATCTGCTCACTGACACCGAGTGACTGCGCGGGAGTGATCCCCCACGTGACGGTCGGCTCGATATCGGCAGCGTTGTACTTCACGACGTCATCAAACTCCGCGTCCGGGCCACTGGCGATGCTCAGCCACCACTGGGCGGCGCGGTCGAACTCGGCACCTTGCGGGGCGAGCGGACGGCCGCGCAGGTAATCGACCGTCGTCTGATCCGGATTCACGTAGCCGCAGCGTGCGCCCCCTTCGATGCTCATGTTGCAGACGGTCATCCGCTCTTCCATCGACATGCGATCGAAGACGTCGCCTGCGTACTCGTAAGCGAAGCCGACTCCCCCTTGCACTCCGAGCTTGCGGATGACGTGCAGCGTGACATCCTTCGCGAAGACTCCGCGACCGAGCGTCCCGTTGACCTCGATGCGCCGCACCTTGGGACGGCTCATGGCGAGCGTCTGCGTGGAGAGCACATACGCGACTTGACTAGTGCCGATGCCGAACGCGATGCAGCCGAACGCTCCGTGAGTGCTGGTGTGGCTGTCGCCGCAGGCCAGCGTGATGCCGGGCAGCGTCAGACCTTGCTCTGGACCGACGACATGCACGATCCCTTGCCGCTTGTCGTTGAGGTTCAGCAGCGTCACGCCGAACTCGCGACAGTTCTTTTCGATCGCCGACATCATCTCTTCGGCAAGCACATCGAGAAACGGCCGGGCTTGATTGTCGGTCGGGATGATGTGATCGACGGTCGCCAGCGTCAGTTCCGGATGCAGCACCGTCAGATTGCGGTCACGCAGCATCTCAAACGCCTGCGGGCTGGTGACTTCGTGGATGAGGTGTCGTCCGATGAAGAGCTGGGTCTGGCCGGACGGCAGCGTTCCGACGGTGTGCAAATCCCAGATTTTGTTGAACAAGTTGCGGCGGTCAGTCATGGCATTTTCGGTCTAATGGGTCAGTGAAGCGTGGCGAAAGCGTAGCCTGACTCTCCGAGGCTGTGAACTTTTTGGTAGCTGAAGTCGCCAGACTTCAGAATTCGCCTAGAAAACTGAACTCTGGCGAGTTCAGCTACCAATTCTTTCACAGCCTCTCCGAGTCGGGAGCACGAACTGCACCCGACTCGGAGAGTCAGGCTACGGGGAAGGCAGGATTCTAAGAGACGCGGGGACAGAAGGCATGTCCGGCGTTAGACGATTTCGCTGGCGATGGTGGCCGGGGACTTCAACGTCTGAAAGATGACGCAGAATCGCTCGGTCAGCGACAGCAGCTTTTGCTTTTGTTCCGGCGTCGCGTCGCTGTCGAGCTCAAAACGGAGCCGAATGCGTTGGAAGCCGATCGGAGTTTCCTTGCTGACACCCAGCGTTCCGCGAAAGTCCATGTCTCCCTCGGCGTGAACTCGGCCGCCGCGCAGCGGAATGTCGAGCGCGGTGGCGACCGCCTTGAGCGTAACTCCCGCACAGGCCACCAACGATTGCAGCAGCATGTCGCCGGAACAAGCCCACTGTTCTTCGCCGCCAGCCATCGGATGCAGGCCGGCTTCGATGACTCCCGCTGGCGTCGACACGTTGCAGGTGACGCTGTCCGTGCCGAGCGTGCCGCTGGCGTGCATCGTGACTTGTGCGGCGGTCGGCTCTTCTTTGTAACGGGCTTTGAGCGGAGTTTGTTTGGCCTTGAGCTGTTCGGCGTTCATGACGGTGTCCTGCAAGTGGATGACTTTTCGAGATCGCCACCAAGACGATCGAACTGGCATTGTAGCACGGCCTTTGACAGGAACATTGGGGACACGAAGTGGAACCAATCAGCCCTGACCCAATGCGCTCCTCCTGTTCCTGTCTCAGACCCGGCCGGAGCTGGCGCGGCGAACTCAAACAGCGAACGATACAGTGCTCGCGACCACCAGGACCGTCTCTTTCACCAAAGCCAACGATTCGATGCTCTCCAACTTCTTGAAACTCAGTGACCGCATATGGGTGTTGCCGGTGATCCACGGCAGCGGTGATTTCGCCATTGAAGTCCGCCGCGTGATGCTGGCTCAGGAGTTCGATTGCCTGGCAGTACCGCTGCCGCCATCGTTTCAGGAGCATGTCGAAGCCGCAGTGACCGAACTGCCGAATTTGTCGTTGGTCGTGCAGCCGGAGCCGTTGTCGTTTGAGAGTTGGCAACCGCAGGCGAGTGAAAGCGACGATGAGCTGGCGGCGGATGCGTTCGCTTCGCAGTCGGGTGGCCAGGACGAATTGAGGGCGTGCAGCTACGTGCCGATTGATCCGTGTCAGCCGGTGATTGCCGCGCTGCGGATCGCTCTGCAAGAACGGATGCCGCGCGCGTTCATTGATCTCGAAACGGAGAACTTCGTTAGTCTCGCGGCGTTCTATCCCGATCCGTATCCGGTCAAGCAGGTGTCGATCGACCGTTTCGCCGCGGCGTTGATGCCCACCGTGCCGCGCATTCCGGAAGGGCAACCGGAGGCGCGTGTCGTCTGGATGGCAAATCGTTTGCGTGAAGTCGAACGGCGACACAAGCGGATTCTCTTTGTCTGTTCGATGATGGATTGGCCGTGGGTCAAAGACGCCTATCACGACCGCCGCGAGAATCTCGCCGATGACGACGACGTCCTGGCGACAGAAATCTACGCCAACGATCCGCTCACGCATCTGTTTTGGCTGGGCGAGCTGCCATTCATCACTGGCTTGTACGAGCAAGCTAGGCAGTCGCTGGACGATGACGAGAACCTGTCGATCGACGGCGTGAAAGCGCTGGTGCTGGCGACTCGCGACCGGTATCGGCAAGAGCTGAAATCGCGAGCTCGCAAGATCACACCCAAGACGCTGCGGACGTTTCTGCATTACGTCCGCAACCTGTGTCTGATCGAACGCCGGATGACGCCCGATTTGTATTCGTTGATCCTGGCGGCCAAGCAAATCGCCGGCGATCAGTTCGCGATCACGCTGGCCGAGATGGCGCGGGAGTATGAGCCCGTAGGTTGGGTTTCCAACCCGACCAATTCCGAGGAGACACCGTCGATCGAAGAGGGTCGGGTTGGAAACCCAACCTACGAGCAACTGCGGATGACCAACGGGGTCGCGCAGCTTCCGGATGGCGATGTGGTGCGGATGAAGAGCCGACTGCCGGGGCAGGCGATTGTCTGGCGATCGTTGGAGCTGAAGCCGAAGGCTCCGAAGATCGATCAGGATCAATGGCGGATGCGTTGGAATCCATTTCATCAGTGCTCGTGGCCGGAAGAGGATGTTGCGATCGAAAAGTTTCGCACCCACGTCAAAGAGGCCGCTTTGGCGATGCTCGGGGCCGACTTGGCTCGCAGCGAGAAGTTTTCGACGAGCTTGAAAGACGGACTCGACATTCGCGAGACGCTACGCAACTGGCACACCGGCGAGTTGTACGTGAAGGTCTGCCCGCCGACGCGCGGCACGCTCGATTGCGTGCTGATGTTTTTCGATTCGCCCGCCGATCCGCGCGACTATCCGTGGCGAATCACTTGGATGGCCGAGCATCACGACGAATCGACGCTGGCGTTGTTCGCGACCGACTTCGGCCGCGAGATGGTCGGCCCCGGCATCGGAGCCGCCAGCTATGGCGGCGCGATGTTCCTGTTCCCGCCGCGGCCGATCCCCGAAGTCTGGAGCAATCCGCAATTCGATTTCACCGACACGATGGAAGAGCGATTACTCGCCGCCGCCTGCGTCCACAGCCAATGTCGGCACATCGCAGTGCTCAGCGAATCGCCCCCCGGTCCCGGTTGGCGACGGCTCGCCAAGAAGCACGGTAAGAAACTGATCCACGTCCCCATCGGCCGCTTCAGCCAAGAGACCGTCCAACAACTCCGCACCGTGCATGTGCTCAACGGCAAGCAAGTCCGCAGCTACGCGGCCCACTTCATTCGCAAGGGATGACCAACAACACCGCTCAAGCCGGATGTGTTGCGACAAGCGATGACAAAGTTCTACCTCAACGAACCCGGCCACGAGCTGGTCTGACCCCGCGAGTGTGGCCACGCGCCTCATTGCGCGCGAAGTCAGCTCCCCAGGCCATTGCCACCAGCGGCCATCCGAACAAACTCCACTTCGATGTGTAACGAATAGCCCGATTCATGCGACGAGCTTTTTCGATGTGGAGAGGAAGGGCACCAAGTCTTCTACGATCGCACCATTTGCCGGGGGGCGCGGCGGATGCCTTGCCGTTTGGAATCCGGCGGCGCGTGACGTTCGTGGAACAGGATGCCGTACAGATACGAGCCAAGGTTCTTCCCTTGGTGAGCGATGATCTTGTCGTGGTGGAATTTGATCTCGAAGTCGAGGCGGTCGCGGAATTCCTTGTGGCGGACTTGGCACTCCTCCGAATTCGGATTGGTGGCGAGTCGGTCCATTTCCGCTTTGATCAGACCTGCGAACTCCGAACCGGCGATGGCCTCTTCCCCCTTGAGCCAATTGTTCTCCAAGTGGCCGTAGAACCAGACGGATTCCGGTTCGCCCAGCGTGGTGTTGACCCGGATGCGCACGCTGCTCACCCCTTGCTCGCACCACTGTTCGATGTGTCGACACAGAGTTTGGCGAGCGCGGTCGATTGAAACCTCGGTGGTCTGAGTCGATGCCATGACGTTTTCCCTTTCAAGTCAGGATGTGGTTCAACGCGGCGTTCCATTCACCAACGGCAAAGCCGACGAGTAACCGGCATGGCCCGCAGATGTGATGCCGAAAGGGGACGTGGCCCGCAGACGGTGCGAAGTTTTGCCCGATCCAACGCCGCCGCTCTCGACAGAAAATCTCGCCAAAGTTTTTGAGCTCGCAAAGGTGCCAACGAGGAACATCCTCGCTTTCCAAGGAACTGTGCCATGACGCTCGGTCGCCCGGTGACTTCGTGCGTGGACGCCCATTGAATTCCCTCGCCGCGACGACCGTCATTGCGTTGTTTCGCCATGTTTGCTGCATCCGTCGGGCGTGGGGCCTTGCTCTCTGCCGATCGGGCACGCCGCGTGCATCGCTCAATGAGCCGCTTCAGGAGACTTCAATCTCATGCCTCGCACGTCCTCAAACCTGTGGAAGCCTTGGAAACAGCATTGGCTGTTCATCCTGGGATTGTTCACGCTGGGACCGGCCTGCGGGTACGCGCTCGCGGCGGATCGGGGCTTGCTGTTTGGCTTGGCCGTTGCCGTGTTTGCTTCCGCCTGGCTGCTGTGGTCACAGCACGAACGCGAGGTGGAATGATGACTGTCACGGCCGTGGAAAAGATGAGCTTCGCCGCGTTTGAATCCGCCGGTGAAGGGATCGTGATCACCGATCTTGCGGGCAACATCCAGTACGCGAATCCGGTCTTCGAAAAGATCAGCGGCTATCGCCGCGACGATCTCATCGGGCAAAACCCGCGCATCTTGAAAAGCGGCAAGCATCCGGCTTCCTTCTATCAGCGGCTGTGGCAAACGCTCGGTCGCGGCGACGTCTGGCGCGGGGCGTTCGTGAACCGGCGCAAGGACGGCACGACGTACCACTCGGAACAGACGATCGCTCCCGTGCGGACCTCGACGGGCCAGTCGATTGGTTATGTTTCCATCCACGAGGATGTCTCGGCGCGAGTCCGATTCGACGAGCAGCGTCGCACGCGAGAACTTCAAAACGTGCGCGACGCTGCCGACGAGCGCGTGCGGCTTGGCAGACACGACTTGGAGCTTGCCCGCCAGGTGCAAAACCGATTGTTCCCTCGCACGGCTCCGGAGATTCCTGGCTTTGATTTGGCGGGGTCGGTGCTCCCGGCGGAAGAAACCTGCGGCGACTACTACGACTTCATTCCCCTGCCCGATGGCCGGCTGGGAATCGTGCTGGGGGATGTCAGCGGGCATGGCCTGGGCCCCGCGCTGATCATGGTCGAAACGCGAGCCTGTCTGCGGACGTTGTTGCACGGACTCGGCGACGTCCAAGCGATTCTGCTGCGCATCAACCAACTCTTGGTTCACGATCTGGAGTCTGGAAAGTTCGTCACCCTATTGCTGGCGATCCTCGATCCCGCAACACGAACTCTCACCTATTCCGCCGCGGGGCAGCCCGCCTACCACTTCTCTTCGTCCGGCCACGTCACACGGCTGGAGAATTCGGGAATGGTCCTTGGTCTTCTGGACGACCCAGGCATTCCACCCGGCGAGCGGATCACGTTGGCACCGGGGGAATTGATCTTCCTCGCCACCGACGGGCTTCAAGAAACCCAAACCAGCGACGGGGCCATGTTCGGAATCGAGCAAACGCTCAACCTCGTGCGCACGCACCGGCACCAGCGATCTCGCGACATCCTGAAGGAACTCAACGCCTCTGCTTCTCGTTTCCGCCAGGGGGCTCCGCAAGAGGACGACATCACGATGGTCATTATCAAAGCCACCGAACTCTGAGTCCGCGTGTTGTCGGTCCAAGCAATTGTTGGCTGAGCGGGGAAAACCAGCGGCCGGAGGTGCGGCGTCTGGCTGACGCTCCGCCTAAGAAGCAGGTGCAGATGGAAGTCTTTTTGCGTCTCGATTGTTGCGATGCGAAAGCATTTTTTGGGCGGCCTGCAAAAACGCTGGCCATCGCCGTCGTGACGCTCTCGCACCGGAAGATGCAGGAGCGTGAAGGTCGCTGGCTGAAATGGATCAGCGGATCGATCATGCTCGCACTAGGACTGACAATGGTCTTTCGGCCTGATTGGCTGAGCTGACCTCTGCGAAGGAGTGATGCCATGTTTCAACGAATTCTCGTCCCGCTCGATATCGCCCAGAAGAATCAGCTTGCGCTGTCGGCTGCGGCGGAACTGGCTCGCCAGAACCAGGCGACGATTCTGTTGCTGCACGCGATCGAACGGATTGAGCATGTGCCGGATGACGAACTCAAAAGCTTCTATCATCGGCTGGAGCAAGCGGCGCAGCACGAGCTGTCAGTAGCGGCTCAAACGCTGGCAGAGCAGGGCATCGCAGCCAGCACGCATATCGTGTTCGGCCGCCGAGCCGAAGAGGTCGTGCGATTCGGCATCGAGAACCGCGCGGATCTGATCGTGCTGAGGTCGCACCGTTACAACCCACAGACCGCGAAGTTTCCGATCGGAACGCTCAGCCATCAACTGGCGGTGCTCGCGCAGTGTGCGGTGCTCTTAGTGAAGTGATTGCCTTGCACGATCGATTCACGATCAAGTTGTACGAGCGATGCGTGACGCGACACGCGGCGGCGTGGGAGCCGTGCTGCACGAGTGGGCTTCCGCCTGCGGGCATCCGTTGGCGATCGAGTCTTCGGCAATTCCGATGTCTCCCGAAGCTCGCGGCATTTAAGAGTTGCTCGGCTTGGACCCGCTGTTCCTTGCCAATGAAGGAATGCTGGTCGTCGCGGTGCCGAGACGAAACACGAGCGGCAAACAGTAGACGAGTCACGGAGTGACTGTGAAAGAATTGGTAGCTGAACTCGCCAGAGTTCAGTTTTCTCGGCGAATTCTGAAGTCTGGCGACTTCAGCTACCAAAAAGTTCACAGCCTCGGAGTGTCTCGGCTACTTAGCGGCTTCGCCGCATGGTGACGACTCAATCAAACCGGCTAATCGCAGCGCCTCCTCGTAGTTTTCTGGACGGTTCAGGTTACGAAGCGAATGTAACTCCGGGTCCACAGTCATCAACTCCTCCACGGGAACTTCGACTGCGTCTGAGGACTGGATCAAGAACAAGAGCCGCAGCCTCTGGTCAGCCACAAGCTGATGGACACGCTCGGCCAACGATGTCAGATAGACCGCTGCCAGCGGATGATGGAACTTTCCCTCGCGCGGGACTGCCAGTTCGTGGGAGCCTAATCGGCGGATCATCTCGGCGATGAATTCTGGTTGGAGCAGCGGGACATCACACGAAGAGACATAGACCGCCTCAACCACTCCGAGAAGTGCTCGCAACCCGACCTCGATGCCGGCTAACGGACCGAGATGCTCTTGTTCGTCGCGGACCACTCGCACGTCGTCCGGCAGGGGGGGGACTTCCTGGTTTGGTCCGGCGACGACGACGACAGGGCTGACGACCGAGCGGAGGATTCGCACGATTCGTGGCAGCATCAGCTCGTCACCAAACGGGAGATTGAGTTTCGGCCGACCCATGCGGGAACTTTGGCCGCCGCAAAGGACGATTCCACCGACTGATTGAGCCACCATTGCCTGCTCCGTAGACTGCCACGCATGACCGACGAACCTTGGTACAAAGACGGGTTGCAGTTTAGCTGCACCGGCTGTGGAAACTGCTGCACTGGACCAGCCGGGTACGTTTGGGTCTCGGAAAGCGAGATCGCCCAGATCGCTGAGTTCCGGAACCAGTCTGTCGGTGAGATCAAAATCTTTCACACTCGGCTGGTCGGGGCCAATTTGTCCCTGACCGAGTTCGCCAATGGGGACTGCACGTTTCTCGATCCGGCGACTCGACGCTGCACGGTTTACTCCGCCCGCCCAACTCAGTGCCGTACCTGGCCTTTTTGGCGCAGCAACTTGCGCAGCCACGACGCCTGGGAAAAGATGCGGCAGACCTGCCCCGGAGCTGGCCAAGGGCCGCTGATTCCGCTGGAGGTGATCGAGTCGCAAGCCTGCCAATTAGAACTGTAGGGCCTCTGGGTCGACTGGCCCAAAGAGTCAAACTCTGTCGATTTTGCGGATTGGACTGAAGTTGACGATCAGTAAAGGTCGAAAAGGATGATGGAAACCTCGGCGAGGTCTGTACGAGCTGCGGCCGAGGGGTCTCCTGACGATGAGTTCCGATCCGCGACTTGACACTAAATCGAGTTTGTGAATACCGTTGCGACCCGTTCAAGGGCTGTAACACCCGCAGCGGATCGGTGACTCTGAGCTAGGAGACTTCCGTCGTGACCAAGAAAGAGATCGTCAAAACCATCTCGGATAAAATTGGTCTCACTCAGTTGAAGACGAAGGAAATCGTCCAGCAAACTTTCGACGCAATTGTGGATACTTTGGTCGAGGAACGCCGGATCGAGCTTCGGAATTTTGGAGTCTTTGAGGTCAAAAAACGAGCGGCTCGCAAGGCTCGCAATCCACGAACGGGAGAACGGGTGGACGTGGCGGAGAAATACGTCGTCACGTTCAAGCCTGGTAAAGAGATGGAAGAAAAGGTCCGGATGCTGGAACTGGCTGAAGCCGCGAAAGCTCGTGGCGAAGCCCCCCCCTCCAACGCCCCGCCAAATTCAGCCCCGTAACGGATTGCCCCGCCAAACACGTCGCCCGTCGGTTCCTTCGCCAATACTCGATGTCAGGGAGGACATCATGCGAAAACTCGTCTGTCTCGGCCTGCTGCTGGCCACCACCGCACTGCATATCGGATGCGTCGTCCCGATTTACTCGGCCGAGCGATCGATCCGTGCCCGGCAGTTGGTCTACATGTCCGAGAACCTGCGGATGATCAACGAGATTTGGGAACGCATTTGGTTCCTCGATATTCCCGACACAGAGACGCCGTACCGCACTCATGGCGGCGTGATCTGAAGTTCGCGGACGACAAGTCCATCAGCCGGAACGCGCTAGCGTCCGGTTTGGATTTAAGAGCTATCGACAAACCGGACGCTAGCGCGTTCCGCGCTGATGATTGCTTGCTGGTCGTGAGCTGGGTTCACCGGTAAATTTCGTGGCGTGAACCCACTCGAAGTCACTCTGAACCGACTCCACTTGCGCAACCCGATCCTGGTTGCTTCAGGAACGTTCGGGTATGCGCGCGAGATGCAGTCCTTCGCCGAGTTTGCTCGACTCGGCGGCATCGTTCCGAAAACCGTGACGCCGTTGCCACGCATCGGCAATCCGCCTCCGCGAACGGTCGAAACCGCGTCTGGATTGCTCAACTCGATTGGCCTCGACAACGACGGCATCGAGGCGTTCCTCGATAAGCATCTGAGCTATCTGCTTGGCTTGGGCACGGCGATCATCGTCAACATCGCTGGGCACGACATCGCCGAGTTCGGCCAGATGGCGAAGCGACTGAATCCGTACAAAGAGATTGCGGCGGTTGAGCTCAACATCTCGTGCCCGAATGTCAGCGGCGGGGTCGACTTCGCCACGGAACCGAAACTGACGTCGCAAGTCGTCTCGGAAGTACGTGCCGTTTGCGATCTGCCGTTGATCGCGAAGCTGACTCCCAACGTGACTCGCGTTGTGGACATCGCCGCCGCCGCCGCCGAGGCCGGGGCCGATGCGGTCACGTTGGTCAACACGTTTCAAGGCATGGCAGTCGATTGGAAAAAGCGAAAGCCGATTCTTGGCAATGTGCTCGGTGGGCTGAGCGGCCCGGCCATCAAGCCGCTCGCGTTGCGAATTGTGCATCAGGTTTCGCAAGCGGTGAAGGTGCCGATCATCGGCGTCGGCGGGATTCAGTCGATCGATGATGTCATGGAGTTCCTCATCACGGGCGCGACGGCCGTGCAGATCGGGACCGCGAATTTTTACGACCCGACGTTGGCCTCTCGGCTAGTCGATCAACTGGCCGAGGTGGTGATATCCCAAGGTTGCCAGCGAGTCACCGAACTGATCGGCACGCTGCAATTGCCAAATCAAAGCGGTTGCAAGAAGTGAGGATCATTCATGCGAGTACTTTCCGGCATTCAGCCGACCGGCCGGTTTCACTGGGGCAATTACTTCGGAGCGATCCGGCAGTACATCGCTTTGCAGGACAACGATCAGGCGTTTTATTTCATTGCCGACCTGCACGCGCTGACGACGATCCGCGACGCGGCGACGCTGCGAGGTTTTACGCGCGACGCGGCTCTCGATCTGTTGGCGCTGGGGCTTGATCCCGCCAAGGCGACGCTGTTTCGGCAGTCGGACATCCCCGAAGTCACCGAGTTAATGTGGCTGCTGACGACGCTGACGCCGATGAGCTTGCTCGAAAAGTGTCACGCCTACAAAGACAAATTGGCCAAAGGACTTTCGGCGGATGCGGGGTTGTTCTCGTACCCAGTGCTGATGGCGGCGGACATTCTGCTGTACGACTCCAACGTCGTGCCGGTCGGAGTCGATCAAGTGCAGCACGTCGAGGTGACTCGTGACCTGGCCGTCAAATTCAATCTGACGTACCAGCAGGACGTATTCGTGTTGCCGGACGCGCGCGTCATGGCCGAGACCGCGAAGGTCGTCGGCACCGATGGCGAGAAGATGTCGAAAAGCTACGGCAACACGATCGAACTATTCGAGGACGCAAGGAAGCTCCGCAAGAAGATCATGTCGATCAAAACCGATTCGACTCCTGTCGAGGCCCCGAAGAACCCAGAGACCTGCGCGGTCTTCACGCTCTACAAGTTGTTCGCGACGGAAGCACAACAGGCGGCACTGGCGACTCGGTATCGAGCAGGCGGCATGGGCTACGGAGAGGCCAAACAGGCGCTGTTTGAAACGGCGGACGCCTTCATCGGACCGGCGCGAGAGCGACGCGAGAAGTTGGCGGCGAATGCGCACGACGTGGAAGACGTCTTGCAGGCCGGAGCCACGCGGGCGCGAGTCAAAGCCCAAGAGGTGCTCAATCGCGCTCGCGAGGCGTGCGGATTGGCGCGGCGCGGCAGTTGAGATCAGGCTGGGACGTCGGGATCGCTGACTTCGCGGATCATCCGAGCGAGCTGCATTTCCAACTTGATGAGATGTTGCCAGTCGTTGCCGCTGGTCACTCGCTGGCCGGAAGGGTCATTGGCTTGCAACTCGCGGCCGGAATGCAGGAAGACGACGATTTGTTGATGAATGAACGCGACCAAGTCGGCCAGTTGTGCGCGTTGAGCCAGCCGAAACGTGTCGGGAACCGGTGGTGTGGCAGCGGCCAACTCCATGCCGGCGGAATCCAGCATGTCGCTCCAGTCGGATGGATGAGCCGAACCGGGATCGACCGTGCCGCTCGGCTCGACGTACTCCGAATCCTCATCGGGATGCGAGCCGTCGATGACTTCTTGCAGCCTCTTCAGCGGTGGTGATTTTGAGGATCGGAATCGCGCGCCGATCTCGCGAGGATTCCCATAGACCAGCAAACAGCGACCGATCGACACCAGATCGCCCACTTGCAGGACGCGCATCGTGGTGGGCACGCCGTTAACTCGCGAGCCGTTGGTGCTTTCCAGATCGGTGAGGATCACCTTGCCGGCGTCCTCTTGAACTTTGAGGTGGAACCGGCTGACTCGCTCGTCGTTGAGCTGAATCGCGTTGTCTTCCTCACGGCCAATCGTGAACGGCGTGCTGACGTCCGCGAACACGCGGCCGCGTTCCATGCCTTCGAGAATCTGGAAAGTCACCTCTGCCATGTCGCGCCTTCCTAACCGAGTTCGCCCGTTGGCATCTTTCTATCGGTCTGAACCGATGAACGTCAATCGGGCAAGCAACCAGTCAGACGGCGCTTGGCCCAGCCTGGAAGGGTGAACTGCGATAGGTGGCGACCATCGCGGCATCCACCGCCTGTAGCAAATCCGCCTTTCGGACCGGCTTCTTCAGGACGGAGTACGCCTCGGCATCGGTCGCCTCGCGAACCAGTTCTTCGGTCGCGTCGGCGGTAATCAGGATACACGGCGTGACCGGCATGATGATTTTCACCAATAAGATGGTCTCGATGCCGGTCAGCCGCTCCATGTGCATGTCGAGCAGCAGCAAATCGACCCGTTCCCCCTCGACGATCTCCAGGGCCTCTTCGCCCGACGAGGCTTCCAGCAGCGTAAAGTACGGCTCCAGCAGAGCACGCAACACCTCGCGGAACTGAGCATCGTCATCCGCGATCAGCAGTTGAAACGGTTGTTGATGAACGGCCACGAAGGAATCCCTCAACACATCCAAGACACAAACACCCTGATTCACCCACTCCGATAACAGAACGCGGCGGTGGCTGTCAACGCGACCTCGTTCGTAGGGACAGGCGGCTCGCCTGTCCCAGAGCGATTCCAATCACAGGCGGGCCGCCTGTGCTACGTTCCGAGCAACTTGGTCCGCAACGATTCCAGCAGCCGCACCGCTTGTCCGATGTCCGCCTTCTGGCGTTCGCGATCGTGAGCGATCTCCCGTTCGATGGTCAGCGGTCCGAAGTAGCCGACGGACTGCAACGTCCGCAGATACGTTTCCATGCCGACGTCGCCGTCGCCGAGCGCGACTTCAGTCCCCCAACCTTTGCCGCGCTGATCAGGAGCCGCCCACTTGGCATCCTTGCAATGGATGCTGCGGACCAGATGACCGACCTTCTTCAGCGCTTCGATCGGATCGCCGGTGCCATACAGGATCATGTTGGCGGGATCGAAGTTGATGAAGAGGTTGTCTCGGCCGACATCGTGCATGAATTCGAGCAGATGGTCGGCGGTCTCTTGTCCGGTTTCCAGGTGCATGTTCTGGCCGTTGGCTTTGACGTGATCGAGCAGATTGCGCGTGACTTCGATCAGCGACGTGTAGCTCGCGCTCCCCTTCTCCGGCACAAAGCCGATGTGCATGCCCAGCGTGTTGCAGCCCAGCAGCTTGGCGAAGTCCGAAATCTCTTTCATCTCCGCCGCACGAGCGGCCCGCGTGGCTTCGGGAACGAGGCCAACCGTTCGAGCGGTCGTGGCGATATCGGCGTAGCTCTCTCCCTCGAAGCCGCCGAACAAACAAGTGACCGTGATGTCCGCTTCTTTGCAGCGCCGCAAAAAAGCTTTTGCGGCGGCCTCGTTGCGAGACTCTTTGTGCGGCGTGTGAACCTGCACGGTGTGGATGCCCAACTCTTTCGCGACATCCAGATGCACTCCCAAGCCCGCATCTACCGACGCGAACACGCCAATCGCCCACTTCTGCATGATGAGTCTCCCTGAGTTGCTGATCGTGAGAGGGCCGGCTCACAACCAGGGCGAGCCGGACGGGGCGGGATGATATCGCTGCCGGCGGATCGTCTCCATCATCCGGCAGCACTCCGACCAGGACGCATCGCGTGGGCAGCGCCCACAATCCCATGAGCCGCAGGGCGCTAGCCCCGGTTGAGTGGAGTTCTCAACCGGGGCTAGCGCCCTGCGGCTCATTGATCCAAAGCCAGTACCTACCGACGACGGCCCAGTTTGCCACTGGGAGTCGCGTCGCCGTCGGCCGCGCCGAGCGCCCACTTCATTCCGCCCAGCAGATGCTGATGAAAGCGCGGATCGGTCCAAATCTCTTTGTGATGTCCCAGCGACGTGTAGAACGACCGGCCTTGGCCAAATCGCTGGCACCAGGCGACCGGATAGTCCTGGTCCTCGCGGCTCCCTTTGGTCACGTCGAACGAGCTGTTGTCGACGCTCAAGATGATGTGCAGCTTCTCGCGGCTGAAAGGCTGCACCTTCAGCGGCACGGCGGCCGGATGATTCGGAATCGCGCCGAACTGATAGATCTCATCGAAAATCTCGCTCCCGTCCGTCAGACCTTTGGCGGCCGGATGCAGCGGGTCTTCCGCGCGCAGCCGCACTTTCTGCACCCACGGATGACCGCCGAAGGTGGCTCCTACCAACTCGCCGTAGGCCGTGTTGTGGAGCGTATCGCTGCCGCAATGCGTCGCGACAAATCCGCCGCCGAGCTTCACCCAGGCGAGCAAATCTTTCAGCTCGCTCTCCGTCAGCGGATGACTGCCGCGCTCCGTGGTCCACGTCGAGGTCGTGAAGAACATGACGGCATCAAACTTCTTCAGCGTCTCGGCATTGATTCGTCCGCACTCTTGGCGAGTGACCGGTTCGCCCATCATCTTCTGAAACCGGAAGCTGTAGTCTTCCAACGCGGTCGATTCGAGTTCGGTCTCCTGACCGTCCTGTTTGCGTTTGACCTTGATCCGAGCATCCGGATCCGCCGTGAATCGCCAACAGGTCACCTGCAAGCCGTGCTCCGGCCCCAACGACTTCAGCGTCTTCTCGGCAGTCAGCAACGAATCGTGCATGAAGCCGCCGGCGTGCGTGACGAGCAACACTCGCTTCGGCGGATCAGCCGCGAATAGATCGCCAACCATCAGCGAGAAGAGCACAACCGTCGTCGACAAGATTTGATGCCGCATCATGATCTCCTTGGAATAGTCTCGCGAATGAACACGAGGATGAGTCTGACTTAGGGGACGGACTTCTGGATTTCGACGATCGCGTCAAACAGTTCGCCGCAGCGGTGGCCATCGCGAGTGATGTCAAAGGCGATGAGTTGCACGCCGGGGCGCGCGTCGCCAGCAGCGCGCACTCTGAAGCGAACTTGCTTGCGAGACTCGGCGGCGAGACGGAGTTCGAGCGTTGCCGGCTCAACGATCAGACCGGGCGGAGCGTGAATCTCGATCCGCTGAGTTTGCTCAGCCTTCAGGAAATTGCGGGCGTGCAGCGTCAGTTCGACGGACTCGCCGGCGCGAACCGTCGAGCGATACGGTTGAGCGCGGACCCAGAACGGATCGAAGCCGTAGCGATAGTCCTCTTCGCGGATCAAGTCGCGGAAGGCGTCTCGTATGTCATACGACCAGCGGCGATAGCGCTCGATGAACGCCGCCGGTTCGGGCATCACATACGAATGCCCGCCCAGCAGCAGGTCGGGTTTGATCCGAGTGAGATACTCAGAGCCGACGATGTAGCCCTCTTCGAGGATCGCGCTGTTGTGCGCGACCATCGCTTCGTGACCAGTCTGTGCCGGGTCGCTCGGATCGCCAAACAGATTGTCGCCGGTGAAAGCGACCCGCTTGCCGTCGATCACGCCTTGAACACAGAGCGCGAACTCGGTTTGGCCGGGCATCCAATCGACGGTCAGATCGAAACCTTCCCAATCCAGCTTCTCGCCGTCTTTGAACAACCGATTGAATCGCACGCCGTCGATCCCTTTGCCGTAGGACTGAATCGGAGCGGCATAGTCGAACCATTCAGGGTGCTCGCACACGTCGGCCATGCGGTCGAGTGCCCAAAGTTCGGTGCCCCATTTCTCGCGCAGGTGCGGCCCCTGCAAGAAATGGTCGCCGTGCATGTGCGTCGGAATCATGGCGTCGATCGACTTCAGGCCGAGATGCTCGCGCATGCCGACGATCGCTTGATCGAGCACTTCCGGCTTGATGAGCCCGCAATCAATCGCCAGCCCACGACCGCTGTCGGCGATGATGAGATAGAAGTTCGGGTAGTAGTCGGGCCCGCGAAACTTGTAGACGTGCGGCGAGACCTGCCAGACATGCGGCACCTTCGTCGGTCGCGACAGCCGATCCTGTGCCGCGCCGGAGAAGGTCGAAACCGGATAACCACGAATCAACAGCTTCTCGAAGCGCCGCAGCTTGTCTTGAAACTCGCTCAATTGTTTGGCGGGCCGACGAACCGCCGGGCCGTGTGACGGCAACAGCCACTCCGGATCGTAACCGGCCACTTGCCCGGCCGAGTTCGCCAGTGCCCAAACCCCCGCCGCGAAACCGTAGTCCCATTCGGAATCAAACCAGGTATGCAGCTTCGCTCCTTCGAGCATCACGTCGCCGCTGAAGGCGAGCCAACCAGACTTCGTGCGCAGCAGATACGACATCGCTCCGGGACTGCTCCCTTTCGTGTCGATGCACCAGAACTCGTGGCCGCGCCATTGGAACGTGTCCATCTTCTCGAACGCCCGGTCGATCGCGATCGGCCGGATCGGCGGACGGACATAGCTCGCGCCGTGAATCGTGAAAGCGTCCTGCAAGCGGACCTGCATCTTGCGAAAGTCAGTCGGCTTCTCGAACAACGCCCGCTCAACCGCTGGTGCGCCGATCTTCGTCTCCGAACCCGCCAAGCGCGGCGCACCCTGACACTGCTCGCGATGATGGTGAGTGAACAACACCCACTCGACGCGCTTCACGCCGATCTTCGGCAACTGCTCCAGCACGCTGCCGTCCCCCAAGTCGATCAACAAGGCCGAGTCGCCGTCACGCAAGACCCACACGTTGCAGGTGTCCGTCCACAGGAAGACGTTCGGATGAGCGACCGGGTCCGGTTGTGAAAACTCCGCAGCGACCGCATGGCCGGAAGCGCACCCGAAGAGAGCAAATAAGACCGAGGACACAGCCGCAAACAAAACGCGAATCCGGGGAGCGATTTTCATAGTGTGATCTTCGTTGTGGCGACGGTTCGAGACGCGATTATGCCCCGCACTGATGAGGACGGCACAAACCCCGCCGAGCTTGGGGCCTGTCGGTTTAATCGGAAAGAAGCCCTGTTCAGTACATTTACACTAATTTGAATTTGGCACTTTAAGCGTCCGAATGACATTTTTTTGAAGTGACCTGCAATTTGGACGCTTATACGCGAACACGCTTCGATTAAA
>CAMDPX010000096.1 GCA_945905295.1 Planctomyces sp. SH-PL62
CGCTAGCCCCGGTTCATGCGGTGTAACCGGGACTAGCGCCGCGCGGCTCATTGTCGGGATGCGTCTCAGACAGACGAGCGGGGTCAGCGCAAAAAAAAGGTGGTGAGTTTCGACACGAGGTCAAAACTCACCACCGATCATGCGACTTGAATTCGCGAGACGTTCGGTCGCGAAGACCGATCGTCACCGCTTCCCAACCTAGCACTTCTTGCCCTTGCCCTTGAAGTTCTTCTTGGAGCTGCCGTGCTTCTTCTTGGACGAGCCGTGTTTCTTCTTGGACGAGCCGTGTTTCTTGCTGCTGCCGTTCTTGCAC
The DNA here is from genome assembly GCA_945905295.1 of Planctomyces sp. SH-PL62. Classification (GTDB taxonomy): domain Bacteria; phylum Planctomycetota; class Planctomycetia; order Planctomycetales; family Planctomycetaceae; genus SXKJ01. The sequence goes on from CAMDPX010000096.1 coordinate 314, forward strand.
TTCTTGGAGCTGCCGTTCTTGTACTTCTTGGAGCTGCCGTTCTTGCACTTCTTGGAGCTGCCATTCTTCTTCTTCGATGAACCGTTCTTCTTGGAACTGCCACCTTTCTTCGAGCTGCCGCCGCGATCGCTGCTGTTGTCGCAGTCATCGAAGCTCCACCACATGGCACTGGGGACGATGCGGTCTTCCAAACGGGTGATCTTGAATCGAGTCGTGCGGGCGGTTGAGTCGGACATGAGTGGCTCCTGAAAAGTTGTTGTGAGAGACGTTGTTGTCGAAGGACGAACCGATGATTTGCAGGAGCCGTGCCAGTTCGGTTCACGTCACAGACAAATTGTTGTAACTGGTTGACGCTGTTCAGATTGTTGAGCGCGAATGCTGATGGATTAAGCCACCTGACACGTTGCAGGAAAACCACAACCGGTGGCCAGCGGGTTGCCATTTGGCAACGTGCGCGAGGTTTCCAGCGGGCGGCCCGTCAAAAAACGCTGGTCGAGAGTCATTCTGTCCGGATTCCTACCGGAGGTCTGCGGCATCGAGCCGCAAGTCACGATTGACGCTGTCGACCGGAACACATCGCGGAACTGTGTTGTCCGACAGAATCGTCGCAACCTCACCAATCAGGAGAAATGCTGACAGTCTCCGCGATCAGGCTTGGCGGTTTGGACCACCGTCAGTCTCTGCCTTTTGATGAGCAATAGTTAGAGGGTCTCCGTGGCGAAGCTGCGCAGAGAGTTCCTCCTTTAAGTGTGACACCGATGAGTCGTTGGGATCTGAAAACACGGGCTCGGCTGACGCTGGCCGAGATCCTCGACCTTGGTCGAGGGTTTCTGCGAGCGGCTCAGACGGAATCGACGGGACGAGCGCTCGATCTGTCCGAGTTCGAGGAGCGTGTCCTGATGAGCGCCGTGCCGCTGGCGGTCATGCCGGAGGCGGTCGATGTCGCGGTCTTGGATCCGTCGGCCGGTGTCGTGGCGGGCGAGACAGCGGCTACGGAACCGGATGTCAGCAACGGCGAGCAACTCGACTTCGTGCTGACGGCGGTGGATCTGCAACTGACCGACGATGGAAGTCTTGCCGGCGAGCGGGGCGGCGTCAGCCCCCCGGTGGATCCGTTGCCGAACCGGGAAGCTGACGTCGCCCCGCTCGCCGAGACGGTGAGTTTCGCCGGCACAGTCGAGCCGCCTGTGGCTACGGAAAACGCGACGAGCGCACGGCATGAGCTGGTCTTCGTGGACCCACAGATCGCGGACTACGAATCGCTGCTGCATGAGATTTCCTCGATCGGCGATGCGACTCGGCAAATTGAGGTCGTGTTGCTGTCGAGTCAGCGGGATGGAGTCGACCAGATCGCTCAGGTGCTGGCCGGATACCACGATCTCGATGCCGTGCATTTTGTGACGCACGGGACTGACCGGGCGGTGCAGCTTGGTGCGACATGGTTGCAGCTCGACAATTTGGCCGCGCACTCTGGAACGATCGCCCAGTGGGGAGACTCGCTGAGTTCCGAAGGCGACCTGCTGTTTTACGGCTGCCGTTTGGCCGGGAGCGATGCGGGGCGTGAGTTGCTGGAATCGATTCAGGCCCTGACGAATGCGGACATCGCCGCCAGCACCGACGACACCGGATCGGCACTGCTCGGGGGCGACTGGTGGCTCGAACATCAAGCAGGCTCAATCGAAACACGATCTTTGTTCGGACCGCCTGGCGAACTCGATCGTGCCAGCGTTTGGAACAGTCAGTGGACTGGTTTGCTCAATACGTTCGTCGTGACCACAACCGCCGACAGCGGAGCCGGCTCGCTGCGGCAGGCGCTCACTGACGCCAACGCGCTGCCGGGGTTGGACACGATCACCTTCAACATTACCGGAGCCGGTCCGCACACGATCAGCCTTGCCAGCGCGCTGCCGGTCATCACTGATGCGGTCTTCATCGACGGCTGGTCCGAGCCGAGTTTCGCGGGGACTCCCGTCCTGGTGCTGGACGGCAACGATCTGACCGCCGACGGACTGACACTCGCGGCCACAGCCGATGGCAGCACGATTCGGGGGCTGGTGATCAGAGACTTCAACGGCGATGGAATCATGATCGTCGCCGGCGCGGACAACAACACGATCGTCGGCAACTTCATCGGCCGCTTGACCGAGACTGGTCTGGATGCCGGAATCGCTGAGGCCAACTCCTTCAACGGCCTGCGGATTCTGGGAGCGAACAACACCATCGGCGGGACAGCGGCCGGCACGGGAAATGTCCTGTCGGGCAACAACGACAGCGGCATCACAATCACAGGATCCGCCGCGACAGGCAACGTCGTCGCAGGCAATCGAATCGGCACGAATGCGGCTGGCACGGCCGTGATCGCCAACAGCATCGACGGAATCCTGATTGATGCCGGTGCCGCCAACAACACCATCGGCGGCACGACGACCGCCGCGCGAAATATCATCTCCGGCAATGCGGACGACGGTGTCGAGCTCGACAACGGGGCGACGGGGAACTTGATCCTCGGGAACTTCATCGGCACGGACATCACGGGGACCGTTGACTTCGGCAATCAGTCGGACGGTGTGCTGATCAATGCCTCAACGACCAACAATCAGATTGGCGGCACGCTCGCAGGTGCGGGCAATACCATCGCGTTCAGCGTTGGCATCGGCGTCGATGTGATCAGCGGCGCGGGGTCCGGTAACAGTGTGCTTGGCAATTCGATTCATTCCAATGGAGCGGTGGGCATCGACTTGAACGGTGACGGCGTGACCGCGAACGATGTGGGCGACGGCGACACGGGGCCGAACGATCTCCAAAACTTCCCGATCCTGGGGCGTGCCAGAACGGACGACTTCAGCTCGGTCACCGTGAGCGGAACACTCAACAGCACGGCCGGAACGACGTTTCGCGTGGAGTTCTTCGCCAGCTCAACCGCCGATCCCAGCGGTTTCGGCGAGGGGGAGCGATTTCTCGGCTTCGCCACGGTCACGACCAATGCCAGCGGTGACGCGAGCTTCACACAAACACTGTCAGCGAGCGTCGCACCCGGCGAGGTCATCACAGCAACCGCCACCAACTCGGCGACTGGCGACACGTCGGAATTCAGCGCGAGCATCGGCATTCACGGCGTTGTGGTCACTCCGATCTCGGGATTGCTCACGACGGAAGCGGGGGCGAGCGAGAGCTTCTCCGTGGTGCTCAATCTCGCGCCGACCGCCAACGTGACGATCAATCTTTCGAGTTCCGACACGACCGAGGGGACTGCCTCCGCCGCGACACTCACTTTCACGACCGCGAATTGGAGTGTCGCTCAAACCGTCACCGTGACGGGCGTGGATGATTCCGTGAACGACGGCGATGTGGCCTTCACGATTCTCACTGCGGCGGCATCCAGCACGGACGCCGGCTACAGCGGACTGAACGCGGCGGATGTCTCGGCGACGAACAGCGACAACGATCCCGCCAGCTCAACGGCGACGGCCTTCTGGAACCAGAGCGGGTTGAACACGCCGCAATACAACGAATGGGACGGCGTCTCGTTCGGCGTCGAGGGCAATTCCGCCAGCGTCGGCCAGTGGCGGATCATCGACGGTGCTGAGGCCCCGACTCGCGACGAGAAGATTCTGCTGGGTGTCGATGCGGCCGGCGTGATCAGCGGCGAGTTCTGGAACGGGACATCCTGGGCCGCTTTGCCATTTGCGCTCGATACTGTCAGTTCCAGCACCAACCACGGATTCGACGTGGCTTACGAATCTCAGAGCGGCCACGCATTGATCGTGTGGAACAACGGCACGACCGGGAGTGCTCCGCTGTCATACCGCACATGGGACGGCAGCACATGGTCCAGTGAGCAGACGATCGCGACACCACAGGCAGGTGAGGCTGTGGAATTGCAGCTCGCGGCCAATCCGCTGACGGATGAAATGACTCTGGTCGTCAATCCGACGAATGCGAACATCGACTACGCCTTGGTGTGGAACGGATCCAGTTGGGGAAACGCGATCACTCTGGATTCCACCACCGGAGTTGACCGGACCGAGATTGGCGTGGCGTACGAATCGTTGAGCGGACAGGCACTGGTCGTGTACGACGCCGATGGAACGACGAATGCCTTGGCCTATCGAACCTGGGACGGCTTGGCGTGGAGTGCTCAACAATCCTTGGCCGCTCCGTCCGGAGTGGCGGCTGGCAGCGATGTCAGTTGGACGAGCCTGGCCAGCGATCCAACCAGTGACCGTATCGCACTGGGAGCCGTGGCGGACGGCAACGAGATCTGGTTCTCGGTGTGGGACGGTGGCGCTTGGGGCGATGGTCTGACGGCCAGCACGACTGCCGCCAGTTTCACCGCGCGCGATGTGGCGGTGGCGTTCGAGTCCAACTCTGGTGATCTGCTCGCGGCGTATGCCGAAAACGCGAACGAGGTCCGCTACCGCACCTGGACCAGCGGCGGCGGGTGGTCCAGCGAGCTCAACGGCCCCAACATCGGCGGCACGCCCAGCACGATGACGCTCAGCGCGAATCTCAGCGGTAATCAGATCATGCTCTCCGTGATGGAGACCAACAGCGACATCCACTTCGTGCATTGGAGCGGCAGCGCGTGGGGCAGCGACAATCAGCTCGAATCCAATTCTGGCGAATCGCAGAACCAGCCGTTTCTGTTCCTGTTTGACGAAGGTGCGAGCTTCGACGCCACGGGCAACTCGCTGTGGCTGTCGACGACCGGCGACAAGTCAAACCCCGGATTGCCGGGCGTGAACAGCGTCAGCGACGGTGAGGCTCTGCGTTTCGGCGACCCCAACCTGAACCTCGAACCGGGTACGACCAGCGGCACGTTTTCGCACATCTTCAATCTCGACGCCTTCGCCGCCGACGGCAGTGTGGACTTGGACGCGCTGGAGTATGTGTCGCGCTTCATGACCATCGGCAGCGGAGCCAATACGCTCAACCTGCAGACCGGGGACGTCTTGATCTCGACGCTCGACGACGAAACGCTGGGCGGGCTGGCCGTGCTGGACGACGAAGTCATTCTGTTCCGACCGAACACGCTCGGCGATTACAGCAGCGGCACGTTCACGATTGTGCTCGACAACTTCGGCACGATTCACGGCGGTAACGATACCTGGAGCCTGGCGCTGGTCGAACAAAACACGACGGTCGGCGATGTCACGCTCACGGCCGGGTCGTTCCTCTTCAGTCGCGAAGGTGGGTCCGAAGACAACGACGTGCGCCTGTTTGTCCCGACGGGTGTTGGCGTCGGAGCCACTGCCGGCGCGGTCAGCGTGCTGATCGAAGGGGACCAGATCAACATCGGCCAGAAGGTTTACGGACTCGAACTCGTCGACAACAACACGACGCTCGGCGGCGTGACGTTGAATGCCGGCGCGATCTTGATGACTCTGGAAGGTGACGATAGCAGCACTGGATCCAACAGCATTGCCACGAAGAAGGAAGATGTCTTCTTCTTGACCGTGACGCAGACGACGCTCGGTTCGGGAACGGCGGTGGCCAATGCGACGCTGCTGTTGCAGGGAATCGATGTCGGGTTGGACAGTGGCGATGAAGCTCTCGACGCGCTGACGCTGTTCACGAGCAATCAACCGCCAACGATCAGCAATCTAGCCGGTGACAGTCTGGCCTACAGCGAAGGGGACGGAGCGGTCGTCATCGATCAAGGCAACAACGCGGCCGTGACCGATGTGGACTCGGCCAACTTCGACACAGGCACGCTCACGGTTTCTTTCGCGGCGGGCAGCGACAACGCGGAAGACGTGCTGTCGATTCGCCATCAGGGAATTGGAGCCGGACAGATCGGCGTGTCGGGCAGCAATGTCACCTTTGGTGGCACGACGATCGGCAGCTTCAGCGGCGGCAGCGGCGGAGCGAATCTCGTCGTGACGTTCAACAGCAATGCGACCGCGGCGGCGACTCAGGCACTGCTTCGCAACGTCACTTATCAGAACACGGACATCGACAATCCAACGGCCGGAGCACGCACTGTCCGAGTTGTGCTGACGGATGGCGACGGTGGCACCAGCGGCAACTACGACGCGACCGTGACCGTCAGTCGCATCAACGACGCACCCGTGATCACCAGCAACGGCGGCGGAGCCAACGCCAGCATCAGCATTGCCGAGAACACCACGGCAGTGACCACGGTGGCCTCCAGCGATGTCGATGGTGGAACGCCGAGCTACAGCATCTTCGGCGGAGCAGATGCCGCGTGCTTCTCGATCGACAGCAGCACGGGCGTGCTCTCGCTGAGCACCGTGCCAGACTTTGAAGCTCCCGTCGATGCCGATGGCAACAATGTTTATGACGTGGTCGTGCGAGCCAGCGACGGTGCCGGAGGCACAGACAATCAAGCGATTGCCGTCACAATCACGCCCGTCAACGACAACAGCCCTGTCATCACATCCAACGGCGGCGGAGCCTCGGCGGCGATCAGCATCGCCGAGAACTCAACGGCCGTGACGACCGTGACGGCGACTGACGCTGACTTGCCGATTCAATCGCTGACGTACTCGATCTCTGGAGGTGCCGACGCGGCGTTGTTCACGATCGACGGCTCGACCGGCGCGCTGAGTTTTCTCTCCGCGCCGAATCGCGAGTCCCCCTCGGGCTTCAACGGTGACAACGTCTACCTCGTGACCGTCCAGGCCAGCGACGGGACGTTTTCCGACACGCAAGCGCTGAGCATTTCGGTCACCGACGTTGACGAATTCGATGTTGGTGTGGTGACCGACACGAATGCTGCGTCCAACTCGGTCAACGAGAACGCCGCCAACGGGACGACCGTCGGCATCACGGCCTCGGCCAGCGACGCCGATGCGACGAACAACGGCATCTCGTATTCGCTCGACGACGACGCCGGGGGACGCTTCGCGATTGGCGGAGCCTCCGGAGTCGTGACCGTGGCGAACGGAACTCTGCTGGACCGCGAAACGGCCGCGTCCTACGACATCACGATCCGAGCAACTTCGGCCGATGGCTCGTCAACGACGCGCAGCTTCACGATCGGCATCAACGATCAGGACGAGTTCGATGTCTCGGCGATCAGCGACACCGATGCCGCCGCTGATGCCGTTCTGGAGAACGCTGCCAACGGCACCGCCGTCGGAGTCACCGCGTTTGCCTCAGACTCCGACGCTACGACGAATGCCATCAGTTACTCGCTGGACGACGACGCCGGCGGACGCTTCGCGATCAACAGCAGCGGCCTGCTGACCGTCAACGGCCTGCTCGATCACGAATCCGACAGCAGCCACGACGTGACCGTCCGAGCCACCTCGGCCGACGGTTCCTTCAGCACGCGAGTGTTCACCATCGCCATCATCGACGTGAATGAAGCCAGCACCACCGCGATCAACGACACCGACGCCGCAAGCGACGAAGTCGCCGAGAACAGCGCGATGGGCACGACGGTCGGACTCACGGCCTTCGCCGACGACGCTGATGGTACCGACATCGTCAGCTACTCCCTGGACGACAACGCGGGCGGACGGTTCGCGATCAACAGTTCGACCGGAGCCGTCACCGTCGCCGGAGCTCTCGATGCCGAAACCGCTCTCCTGCACAACATCACCGTCCGAGCGACCTCTACCGACACCAGCTTCACGACCCGCACCTTCACGATCGCGATTCTCGACATCAACGAGTTCGATATCACCGCTATCAGCGACGCCGACGCCACCGCCGACGAAGTCACGGAGAACGCCGCGATCGGCACCCCCGTCGGAATCACCGCCTTCGCCGACGACGACGACGCGACGACCAACGGCATCACCTACACGCTCGACAACAACGCTGGCGGCCAGTTCGCGATCCACGCCACATCCGGCGTCGTAACCGTCGCCGGAGCGATCGACCGTGAAGCCGGTTCAACGCGCACGATCACCGTCCGAGCGACCTCACAAGACTTTTCGACGACAACACGGTCCTTCGTCATCACGGTCAACGACGTCGATGAGTTCGACATCACCCCGATCAGCGACACCGACATCGCCGCCGACAACGTCACCGAGAACGCGGCCATCGGCACGGTGGTCGGCATCACCAACTTCGCCTCGGATGCCGACGCCACCACGAACGCGATCACTTACACGCTGGACGATGACTCGGCCGGTCAGTTCGCGGTCAACGGCGTGTCCGGCGTCGTGACCGTTGCCGGAGCCATCGACCGTGAAGCGGGAGCCACGCGGACAATCACCGTCCGAGCGACCTCGCAGGATGGCAGCACGACGACGCAGTCCTACGTCATCGCCATCAACGACGTCGATGAGTTCGACATCACCGCGATCAGCGACAGCGATGCCGCCACCGATGAAGTCACCGAGAACGCTCCGATCGGCACGGTCGTCGGCCTCACGGCTTTCGCCAGCGACGCCGACGCGACGACCAACGGGATCACCTACACGCTCGACGACGACGCGGCCGGCCAGTTCGCGATCCACTCGGCGAGCGGCGTCGTGACCGTTGCCGGAGCCATCGACCGCGAAGCGGGCCCGACGCGGACGATCATCGTCCGAGCCACCTCGCAGGATGGCAGCACGACGACGCAGTCCTACGTCATCGCCATCAACGACGTCGATGAGTTCGACATCACCGCGATCAGCGACACCGACATCGCCACCGACGAAGTCGCCGAGAACGCTCCGATCGGCACGGTCGTCGGCCTCACGGCTTTCGCCTCCGACGCCGACGCGACGACCAACAGCATCACCTACGCGCTCGATGATGACGCGGGCAGACGCTTCGTGATCGACGGTGTGACTGGTGTCGTGACAGTCGCGGGGACGCTCGACTACGAGGCGACGACGTCGCACAGCATCATCGTGCGAGCGACCTCGGCCGACCTGAGCAGCACGACGCGGGGCTTCACGATCAACGTGCTCGACTTGAACGACAATGCTCCGGTCATCGCGGCCGGGCAAGCGTTCTCCGTCAGCGAGTTCGCGGCGGTGAGCGATTCGCTGGGACTCGTGTTTGCCTCCGACGTGGACACGGTCGGCAGCTTGCAGAACTGGCAAATCACGGGAGGCAACGCGGACGGCATCTTTGCGATCAACGCGGTCACCGGTGAGATCACGATCGCGAACACGACGAGCCTCGATTACGAAACGACGCCGACTTACACGCTGACGCTGACCGTATTCGATGGAGTCAACACGTCCGCCTCGGAGACGGTGGTCATCGACATCCTCAACATCAACGAGGCACCGGTGAATGCGGTGCCGGGTCCGCAGACGATCGCCGAGGATTCGTCGCTCGTGTTCAGCTCAACCAACGGAAACGCGATTTCGGTCAGCGATGTGGATGTCGGTGGCGGGTTGCTCGGAGTGCGGCTGACCGTGACGAACGGCACGCTGACGCTCGGCACGACCGTGAACCTGAGCTTCGGATTCGGTGACGGTCTCAACGATCGCGACATGATCATCGCCGGGACTGCCGCCGAGTTGAACGCGGCTCTGGCCGGTTTGACGTACTCGCCCGATGCGAACTTCAACGGCAATGAAACACTGTCGATCCAGACGCGCGATTTCGGAAACTCGGGAGCCGGAGGCGAGCTGCTCGACGACGATGCGATCGTGATCACGGTGACGCCGGTCAATGACGTACCGGTCGCCAGTGACGACAGCTACTCGGTCAACCAAACGGAGTCGCTGTCCGTGGCCGTGACCGGTGTGATCGCCAACGACAGTGACATCGACAACGACCCGCTGATCGTGGCCCTCGTGACGGGACCGGCTCACGGTTCGCTGACGCTCAACGCCGACGGCAGCTTCACCTACACACCCGACATGGCGTACTTCGGAGCCGACTCCTTCACTTACCAGATCGACGACGGCACCACGACCGGCAATGTCGCCACGGTGAATCTGACGGTCATTCAAACGGTTGGCGGCGGCGGTGGCGGCGGCGGTGATCCTGGACCTGTCGACGGTGGTGACACGGGGAGTGGCGGTGATCCCGGTTTCGGCGACGGCGGTGACACAGGTGCTGGCGATCCAGCTCCTGATCCGACGGGTGGACCTGTTGGTGGTCCGACTCCGAGTGACAACGGAGGTGGCTCGGTTCCTGGCTCCCTCACGACGCCGACCACGTTGTCCGAGCTACCGACGTTCACGGCTACGCAGAGCGCTCCGGGTGACAGCGGCTGGCAGTTTGTGTCTCGTCCACGCAGCGACCAAGGCCGACTGACCGGTTACTTGCCGAGTGACATTGTCGTGAACATTCTCGATTCGATGGATCAAGTCCTGGCGTCGATGTTCGATGATAGTGGAGTCATGTGGGCCAAACTGGATGACATGAAGCGCGACATGGATCAGGTCGTGCAGACGAGCACGGAGTCGATGACTTTGGTAGTTGGCACGACGGCCACGGTCGGCACGTCACTGACCGTCGGTTATGTCCTGTGGTTACTCCGAGGCGGCACTCTGGTCGCCAGCATGGTTTCGGCGCTACCCGCATGGACGATGATCGACCCGCTCCCAATTCTCGACTCGTCCGAATTGGAACGCCGCGTGGACGACGACGAATCCCTGAACTCACTGATTGAAGGTTTCGGATTGGAGAAGGCATGAACCCTGTTAAGCTCCTCATGCGCTGGATCCCCACAAGTGTTCGACTCACATTGTCTCTGGTCAGTCTGACGATCAGTGGCCTGTTACTGGCGGCGACTTTGGGACTGATCCCGGACACTCGCAACGAGTTGATGAAGGGCCGCGCGGGGTTGTGCGAGTCGATCGCGATCAATCACTCGCTCTTGGCCACGCGTGGCGACGTGGAGGCCATGAAAGTGGGCCTCACGGCGATCGAGCAGCGGAATGAGGACATTGAATCGATCGCCGTCCGCCTCGCTTCCGGTGAGATCGAATTCGAAGTCGGCGAGCACTCCACACTCTGGAAGCCTTCCCTGGATGGCAAGTCGTCGGAGACTCAAATGCTGGTCCCGATCAACATTGGCACCGAGCCTTGGGGGACCGTCGAAGTTCGGTTTCGGCCCATCCGAATTCCCGGCTGGCGCGGCTGGATTCGCGAGCCGTTGCTCCGACTGGTGCTGTTCATGGGCGTGGTGGGCTCGTTGGGCTTCTTGATGTTCCTCAGCCAGACACTGCGGCTACTCAATCCGTCAAAGGTGATCCCGTCGCGCGTGCGCACGGCGTTGGACACGCTGACCGAGGGCCTGCTGATCCTCGACGACAAACAGCGGATTGTGCTGGCGAATGTCGCCTTCAGCAAAACCATCGGCCGTGAGCCAGACAAGCTCATCGGCCGCTCGATGGACGAACTTCCCTGGCGCAACCACGACAGCGAAGGGACCGAAAAGCTCAAGCAGATCCCGTGGCGCGAGGCGTTTGCATCCGCCACTCCCAAGACCGGCATCCTGCTGGACCTGCAAATCACGACGGAACTTCGCCGCACGTTTCTCGTCAACGCGGCACCGATCTTCAGCGCGAAGAACCGCTGCCAAGGAGTGCTGACCAGCTTGGAAGACGTGACGCCGCTGGAACAGACGAAGAAGGATTTGCGCTTCACGCTCGAACAACTCAAACGCTCGGCCGAGGAAATTCGTCTGCAAAACGAAGACCTCGAACGGCTGGCGACGATCGACCCGCTGACCGAATGCCTCAATCGCCGCTCTTTCTTCCCGCAATTTGAAACGCAGTGGAAGACCTCCGAACGATACCACCAACCAATCTCCGTGATCATGGTCGATATCGACCACTTCAAGTCGGTCAACGACACCCACGGCCACTCGACCGGCGACGAAGTGCTGCGCGGTGTGGCCGCGACGCTCCGCAGCACCGCCCGCGTCGGCGACTTAGTCTGCCGGTTCGGTGGCGAGGAATTCTGTGTGATGCTGCCGTGCTCCGACATCGTTGAGGCGAAAGCGGCCGGCGAACGCTTTCGCGCCGCGATCGAGGCGACGAAATTTCCCAAACTGTCCGTCACGGCGAGCGTGGGTGTTTCGGCCCACTCACTGGGAGCGACTGATCCGCAAGAGTTGCTCGATCAAGCCGACAAGTGCCTGTACGTCGCCAAACGCAACGGACGCAATCAAGTCATCGGTTGGGACAACGTGCCGAGTGATCTGGTGGTCGAGAAAGCCAAAGTCGCACGCGCCATGCCAGCGGCCAAAGCGGAACCAGCAGACCACACGATTCCCTACCGAGCCGTCACGGCGCTGCTCTCGACGCTGTCCTACCGGCACCAACCGACTGCCGCTCACTGCCGCCGCGTCGCCGACTTGTGCGTGACGTTGGCCGAATCGCGGATGTCGCTGCGCGATTGCTACCTCGTCGAGACCGCCGCGCTGCTGCACGACATCGGCAAGATCGGCGTTCCGGATGCGGTGCTGTTGAAACAATCCGCTCTGACGCGTGAGGAATGGGATCTCATGCAACATCATTCGACCATCGGTCTGGAGATCGTGCGTGCGTCGTTCGGAAACGCGCGTCTGACCGAGACCATCGAAGCTCATGAGGCGTTTTTCGGTGGCTCGAAGCATCGTCCGAATTTGCCGACCGGACTCGATATTCCTCTCGGAGCACGCATCCTCGCCGTGGCCAACGCCTTCGATTCGATGACCAACGACAGCGTCTATCGTCAGGCCATGACAATGGCGGAAGCCTTCGTCGAACTCCGGCACTGTGCAGGAGCCCAATTCGACCCCGAGTTGGTCGAAAGCCTCATCCGCATCGTCTCCGAGCGAACATCGACGCATGTCGTCTGGCAGGCGGACACAGTCACGCGCGACGCGGCCGTGGACGTCGGCAATCAAATCGAAAGCCTCGTGACCGCCATCGACGACCAGGACATCGAGCGTCTGAAATCACTGGCCGATCGCCTCAAGTCGACCGCCCAGATCAGCGGCATCAGTCAGATCGCCGACTCCGCCGGCTGTCTGGAAGCGGCCGTCACAGAGAACGCCGACCTGCTCGAAATTCTGGAGTCCGCCTGCGAACTGGTGGACCTCTGCCGGTCCACCCAACGAGCCTTCCTGCACAACGCCATCGCCTGAGTCGCCATCTCGTACTGACCCGGATGGGCTTCGGCCTTCCGGTTTTTTTTGCATTGGGAATCGTCCAACCACTGGACCATTTCACGCCGATCGGTAACGGCGAGTCAGGATTGGAAGGAATCGCGGCCTCGCGAATCAGGTGGCCGTTGGAAAAGAGTTGCACTTGGTTGGCGCGAACCCAGTGTGGTCCAAGAACGCGCACGTCAACTCGCAATTCATCGTCACCAGTCACAGCCATCTCGGCCATGTTGCGCCGCTACGAACGAGTGGGACTCCCCAACGCTTTTTTCAGAGGACACGCTTCAGCGATCGAATCTCCACGACGATAGCACGACAGCAACTCTTTGGATCGCTGGGCCAGCAGTCGCCGAATCTCTCGCCGCTGGCCTTTGATCCGTGCGATCTGCATCGAATCGTAGGCCGTCGTTTGGTGCCGCATCCAGGCAATGACAGCGGCCTCGGCTCGTTGCTCGACGGGAATGCGTTTGGTTCTCGCCACAGTTCCGCTACCGACTGGAGTGGCGTGATCTGAGACCGCTCGTGCCAGACGGTTGGCAAGCTCGGTGTAGTTTGGATGGAAGGCCAGAAAAGTGACCACTGCCCCCAAGAAGTCCTCGACGTATTCGGCTTGGACCTTTTCACGTCGTTGAGCAGCCGACTCTTTCCGTTTGGCGAACTGTTCTGTGGATCGCTCGGCTCCGAGTTCAACACGAATTCGATCAATGGTGGCAGCCGATGCCCACACCCCTTTGGAAAAGGTTTTGCGGCCCTTCTTCTCCTGCACGACCCAATGATCGCCAGCAGCTTTCACACGACGAGTGAGTGCGGCGTCTCCGGGTGGTCACGACGTAGTTCGGTCGCGAGAAAGCCAGGATGTCGTACCGCACGCAGTCGTCTGCACGGTCCCACTCAATCAAGAATCGCTCTTCACCACTTTCCGCGTGACCAGGCAAAGTGCCGTAGGCGAATCCAAATCGGGTGATTGGTCCTACCTCATCAACGACATAGACGATCCGGCAGGCGTTGAGCCACCAAAGTCCGCAGACACGGCCCAGCACGGCTACAACTTCGCCGGCTTCAATCGACGTCTCAGTCGGTGATGCTTCGACCCAGCCGAGATGAAAATGTTCCCAACGCCGCAAGGCAGACTTCGCCGCCTCAAAGATTTCTTTGCCGTTTCCCAATTGGATGCGGGTGTGATCCACGACGTAGCCGGCTGGTGCAACATTGGCCGTTGCGCCAACCGCCGAATAGCTGAAGTCCAGCTTTGCTTGTGCTTGCCGGAATTGGCGAATTGATTCGGCATCAGGCTTTCGGAGGGACGGCATCTTCATCAGCATTCATGTCGTTGATTTGGTTGTGGCAGGAACTCTTGGAATCAATGCAGGTGAGTTGACGACGATGGAAGCCGTGTTGTTCATTGGGATGCAAGCCTCCGGCAAATCGACGTTTTATCGGGAACGGTTCTTTTCGTCGCACGTCCGAATCAACTTGGACATGCTCAAGACTCGTCACCGAGAAAAGCGGCTGTTGGAAGTTTGTCTCGACACCAAGCAGCCCTTCATCGTGGACAACACAAATCCCACCAAGTTGGACCGTCAGGCATACATCTCGTCAGCCAAAGACGCTGGCTTCAGAATCGTCGGTTACTACTTCCAGTCCAGCATCGAAGACTGCAAACGGCGCAATGATCAACGGACTGGTGAGCAGCAAATTCCTCTGCCGGGTCTCTTGGGAACGTACTCCCGGCTGGAGATTCCCTGTATCGAAGAAGGATTTGACGAATTGTTCTACGTTCGCATCACTGATGACGGGTTCGTTGTTGAGGAGTGGAAGAATGAAGTTTGATGAACTCGACCAGAGGATGAGGTTCTTTGAGACCTCACATGACTTCTGCGTCCTGCCGGGCATCCACATGGTCGCTCGGCTCGATGGTCGCAGCTTTTCTCGCCTGACCAAAGAGGTTCACCAGTTCGAAGCCCCATTCGATATCCGGTTCCGTGACATGATGCTGGAAACTGTCGAACACTTGATGGCCAATTGCGGATTCAAGTTCACCTTCGGTTTCTCGGAGAGTGATGAGATTTCATTGCTGTTTGCTCAGGACGACAACGGCTTTCAACGGAAGCTCCGCAAACTGCTGTCGATTCTGGCCGGTGAAGCCAGTGCCAAGTTCTCATTGCTGCTGGGAGCGATGGCCGCGTTCGACTGTCGGATTTCGCAACTGCCCTCAGTCCAGAACGTCGTCGATTATTTTCGCTGGCGAAATGAGGACGCTCATCGCAACGCTCTGAATGCTCACTGCTACTGGCTGCTGAGAAAGCAGGGACGTGGTGTGACTGAGGCGACTGAGGCCATCCACGGTTTGTCCGTCGCTCACAAGAACGAATTGCTGTTCCAAAACGGGATCAACTTCAATGACCTGCCGCTGTGGCAAAAGCGTGGTTTCGGCGTTTATTGGGACGAGTACGATCACCCTGGAGAGAACCCGATCACCGGTGAGAAGGTCATCGTTCGTCGCAAGCGACTCCACCGAGATTTGGAGTTGCCGATGAAGGATGAGTATTCGGCGTTTCTCCGCAACCTTGTGACACGAGCCTCGGACAGCGAACCCAAATAATGTCCCATCGGCTCGCCGTCGCTGGAGATTTACGGCCATCATTGCGACGAACCGTCCAAGTCGAAAACAACGATATTGATCGACCTTCAACAGTAGCTTCACTCCATGTCTGAGCTCATCGCCTACCACGAAGCCGGTCATGCTTTGATGGCTGTTCTGCTCGGCGGCAAAGTGAAGCAAGTCACCATCGAACCGGATGATGACGACGGACCTGATCGCCAAGGTGATACCCAAGTGCTTTGGCGTCGATCAGGAATCAGCGACGATGAGTTTGCCAAGATTGCCGTGCAGGTCAGCTTGGCTGGACCGGTTGCAGAGATGATCTATTCCGGCGATCCGTATCATCCTGGTTTGGTCGCTGAATGGGCCGCCGACTGGCGTCAAGCATGGGAAGCAGCGATGCCACTTCATCCCGTTGAACGACAACGGCTCGAATATCTTGAGCAAGTTTCGATTCAACTTTATCACCGGCTCAAGCAAGACGATCTCTGGGCTGCACTCGCCTCGTTGGCCGACAACTTGCTGGCGCACGAGACTCTGGATTGCGAGCAAGTTGATGAGATCATGGAAGACTGGTTGGGCTGAAACCCAATGGGTGGCCAAGGAATAACACCGTCCCGGCATGGGCGGTCAGGGGATGGGCATGTGACGACGCTGAGATAGACGCGGTCGGAATCAATTGCCGCGTCGCGTAGCAGCGCGTCGAGAGCTTCCATCAATTCCGGCTCGACCGCTCGCTGATCGGGATTGTTCCGAAACGTGCCGATCACCCAGCGGCTCTGCTTCGTCTCGCAAGCCGGAGCCACGATGAAGCACGGATACTTTCGCTGCTGTTCGGGCGCGGCCAAAACTTTGGCGGCCTCGGTGTTGCCACCTGCTCCGTGAAGACAGAGCACCAGCGGCAGCTTCTCACCGGCGGCGATGTTTTTCGGTGTGAAGAGGCTGTATCTCAACGTCTGTTTGTTCGACGCCTGAAACTCGCAAACCTCAAAGGCCGATGTTGCGCCGCCCGGCCGCCGAGTCTCGCTCGCTTTGTCTTTCAGCGAATCGAGCTCCTCGCCTGACAGCACGCCGTCACTATTCGTGTCGTGAGCGGCGATCCGCTTCCACACCGTTTCCGACACTTCATCGCGGGCAATTCTGCCATCGCCATTCGTGTCGAGTTTCTCAATTCGCTCCGTTTTGTCGGCAGCAGGTTTCTTCTTGGACTGGCACAGCGCTTCGCGCGGTACGCTCCAGCTAAACGCGACGACCATGATGCTCAAGACGATTACGCGCATGGCTTGCTCTCCGGCAACAGGGCAGTTTACTCGAATATCAGAGACGCGAGCTTCGACAGATGCAAGCAAGTCATAGCCGAACCATCACGTTGAATTCTTTCCCATCACGACCAAGTCTGAGATCGACTTAATTCGGTTCGGCGTGGCGAGGTAGCCGATGCCGCGGTGCAGATGCAGTCGGAACTGGCGGCTGAGCGACTCCGGAGAAATATCAACACGATCGCGAAGACAGCGTTGCTTGAGCAGCGCGAGATAGAGTTCGTGACGCTCACCGCCGAAGACATGCCAAGTCATCTCGACGTTGCTGTCGGCCGGGATGTCGATGGGAGTGGGCGGAGTTGGTTCATTCAGTGACAGGCAGAAAGCCCAGCGGCAGAGAATGTTCCACTGCTGAATTCCGGTCTTGGTCTTCAGCCGAATGAGTTGGTCTTTGGCTTGGTTGGAAAGACGGATTTGTTTGATACTCATGCGGGCACCTCGGCGGCAAATTCCGGTTCCCAGAAGTAGCCTTCCTCCGGCTGCGTCTCGCGAGTCTGCTCGTCGTACCGCAAGTGGTACGCACGGGCGATGTGCGGCAAGAGGGCGTGGAAGTAATCGCGTTCGATTTCCGTGTCTGTGGAGAGCACGATGACTTGGTGGCTGGCGTTGGGAAAGTAGCGTTCGACCAAGTGCTGCCGGTGTTCGGAGTCCAGGCGGGCCATTGGTGTGTCGATGATCGCCGGCAACGGCCGAGCCGCCGCTTGCGACAGTCCCCAGAGAATTGAAATCGCGAAGATTTGCTTTTCCCCCTCGGACAACTGGTCCTTCGCGACGAGCTGGCCGGCGTGATCGATCAGCGTGACGGCGAACGAATCGGGGTCGATCATGACTCGTTGCACCAGCGTTTTCTTCCGCAACAGGAATCGAAACGACTCGGTGACGTGATGCGACAGCCGGTCGATCTTGGCGGCCGTCGCTCGCTTCAAAAACTCCTTCATTGTGTCGTTGGTCCGAATGAGCAAATCCTTGACGCGAGTTTGTTCCTCGGCCCCGATTTCTTCATCGACGACTTTCCGTCGCAGCTTCTTGATCTGCTTGGTGAGTTCATCTCGCTCGAACCGCAATCCATCCAGTTGCTTTTCCAGTCGCTTCGCCTGTTGATCCAGCACCGCCGACTCACCTGTTGCGGCTTTCAATTGACCGACGATTTCTCGGATCGAATCGTCTTTCGGTGCGGCGGCCAAACTTCGTTCCGTATTCTCCAATTCCTTCTGGCAGGATTCATACCGGTCGAGCAATCCGGTCGCTTCTGCCAGCCGTTCGGCGATGCCTCGCTCCAAAAGATGCGTGAGTTGCTTTCGTCCGCCGTCGGACAGTTCCAGCCAATGCTCGAAGCCGGATTGATCTGCGTGCCGGCTTCGATCCGACTCCAGAAAATCGCGGACGCCTTTCAATGTCTCGTCTTTGACTCGATCTCTTTTGAGAAGCCGGAGCAATTGCTCGTCTCTGGCGGAAAGCAATCGGACGATGATCTCCGCGTCCGCAGCCTGGCGTTCACGATCGGCGTGCTGCGAAATGTCTTGAAGCAAATCACTGACGAGCGACATGGGAAGCTCGGTAGCGGCCAAGTCGAGCAAGCGTTCTTCGGCTTCGCGAGCTTTGCTTTCCAGTTCGCCGCGTTTGCGCTGTTGCTCTTCGCGGCGCTCCCAATGCTTGCCGCCGCTGCGAGCGAATAATTCTTCGGCCTCTTGAACACTCCGCTGTGCCGCCAGCCGAGGGTTTTCCAGACTCCCTTGCTCTTGGACTGACCGGCCGATCTCCGCTTGCTTGGCTGCCAACTCCGCGTCGAGCCGCTCAAGCTCTTCAAGTTCCGGGGTCTTCTTGGCTCGCTTGGCCAATCGGCCCTCAAGGACCAAACAATCGGCGACCAGTCGCTCCGCCAGGTCCAAGCCCAGCAGCGACTTGATCGCGTCGCCGAGAGCCTGTGTGCTGGTTTCATCTTCCGCCAGGAACCGAATCTTCTCGGCATCGAAGAAACAGAGCTGAGCGATCCCGATGGGGATCATCTCATCGACAAGCTGATTCCAATTCTCAGATAACCACGCATCCGGCTCGCCATCGCGAGAAACCTGCACGCGCTCGCGAACCGTTTCGCTGCCGGACCACGAGCGGTGGATTTCGTAAAGGTGTTCCTCGCCCTCGGCGTGATACTGAAACGACAGCGTGATGGCCGCACCTTCGGACGGATCGGTCGCTCGATTCACGGATTCGCGCAGGAACTGCTCATACGGTTTGTCGCCGCGTTTTGAGCAGCGCGCCCGCTTGCCGTACAGCACAAGCTGAATCGCATCCAGCAATGTCGTCTTGCCGCCGCCATTCATTCCACCGAACAAGATGATCGGCGCAGGCCGCCCGCGTCGCTTTGTCGGTGCGAGATTGAGGACGTGCTCGCCGCGGTACAGGCAGAAAGTTCGCAGCGTGAGTTGATTGAGGATCATGGGGTTAAGGTCGCTCCGATCCTTTGTACTGACGCCACCGACCTTGCGTCGGTGGTTCCCGCGTTTCTGCACTACTCGAACACCCCGAAAGAACTCACGACTGACGTAGTGCAAAAGCGCGGGAACCACCGAGATGAACTCGGTGGCGTGATGAATTCACACGCACCCCGTGTCACACACCAAATGAAATTTGAACCAAGCCAGACGTTGTCTCACCGTCCGCTTCTTTGCGGCGGCGTTCTTCCTCGCGGCGAATCGCCAGCGCCTCTTCTTCGTTTCCAAATTGGCCGATTCGCAGCCGGTCCTCCAACGCTTCGTAGATTCCTGCCCGTCGAGACATGCCGCGGTACTTGCGTTCGACATCGAGCAACGCGGCCTGCATCTCAAAGAACGTGTCGTCCGCACCGCACACATCCCGCAGGAGTTTCCAATCGTCCCCGCGCAACGGACTGTCGTCGGCGGCCTGAGTTTGGAGCTTCTCACCGGTGGCTTCCTCGTAGATGCCCGGCAGGCTGTCGCCGAACTCGTGCTTTTCGTAGAGCCAGATTCGGCGAATCTCGTACAGCTCCGGCAATGAGATCAATTCCAACTGAGCGAACTCTGCCGGCCCCAGCCGACGCGCCAAACTCTGAGCCTCCAGCACTCGACGCAGCCAATGCTCGCGAGACTTCTTCGTGTACGGGCCGCGAATGAGATCCTGATTATCCGGATCTTTGCCGAACAGATCGACGCGGCCGTGCATCCGGCGGTAATCACGCCGAGTACGTTCCTGTGAAAAATCGCCCAGCTCGTTTCGCAATTCCAATAGCGGAGTCATCCAGACTTTTTCGTCGTCGTTCTTGATCATCGCCTCCATCGACCGATCTTTGTCAACAACGGTGCAGACCCAACATCCGAAGCGGCTAGTGCCGCAACTCGGCGTCGATGAATCCACGACCAGCGGACATTCGCCATCCGTCGACGCTCCCTGATACATCCCCAGCAGCGACTTGTTGGTGTGGCCCCACGGGTTCTTGACCTGCATCAAGAACAGCCACACGTCGTCATTGCTCCAATCTTCAACCGGCGTGTACACGAGCGAATTCGGCAAGCTGGCGTTGGGCGTGAGCCGCTCATTGCGAATCGCATCTTCGCGGCTCTTGATTTCATGACGTTGCATCGCCCCGCCGCGACGCTGGCTCTCGGCTTTGCGAGTTCCGAGGACTAACAGCGCCTCACCGTTCTCGCGGACCACGTTGCGAATGAAATCATTCGACGGGTTGATATTCATCCGGCTAGTACACCAGCGAAACAATTTTCGGGGAGCCGGATACCCCTTGCCGATTAGGTTGACCTGCAAGCCGTCGATCATCACATCAACGGTGATGCCTCGCGGTGCCAGCCGCACGTCGTGAATGTCAGTTGTCCCGGCCTCGACAGTGAAGCGCTCATGATGGCGCTTCGTCATGCTGCCGCCGTTTCCAACGGTTCGGCCTGCACGTCCGCCAGCTACAAACCAAGCCACGTCTTGCAAGCGATGGGCCTGAGCGAAGTGGCGATCGAATCCGCGATCCGCATTTCTTGGGGCCGTCAGACTCCAGAGATTCCCGGCGATGCCATCGTGGCCGCAGTGAAGTCCCTTTCAACGTAGCCGTCACGGCTCCGCGTGACGAGCCGAATGCTTCACTGGCGATAGGCTTCATAATCTCGCACGAGAAGTGGTGAGCGTGTACCTTGAGACCATGACCGAATCCCATCCTCACTCCCGATACGATGTCTCTGGAAACATCGAAGCACAGTACTTCGATGACGCCGAGACCGTGCTCGTCAATCGGTTGGGCATTACGGACCTCAAGACATTGCAGATGGCTGAAGAATCAGCTCTCGCCAAAGCCTACGAATCATTGCTCCGCGAAGTAAAAGTTGACACGCCCCTCACCTGCGAGTTGCTCAAGCACATCCACGAGGTCATTTTCGGCGAACTCTTTGCGTGGGCGGGGCGCTGGCGAAGAGTGAATATCAGCAAGCCGGGTGTTGTCTGGCCGACCGCCGCATTTCTGGAGCAGTCGATGCAGACATTCGAGCGGGATGTGCTAGGGCGCTTTCCGATTTCGTCGCTGACGACTGACGCCGCATTTTGTTCGGCGGCCGGCGAAATCCAAGGCGAGTTCTTGGCGATTCACCCGTTTCGTGAAGGCAACGCTCGCACCATCAAGTTGGCGACCGACTTGCTGGCCGTTCAGAACGGACGACCGCTGCTCCAGTACGATCAAAATTATGCGGGAGCAGATGCCTACATTCTGGCCGCGAGTGCTGCGCTCAGCCGGAAAGACTACCGGCCGATAACGTCGCTCATTGAGCAGGCACTGATGCGGGCGCGGTAGCACTGAGCGACTCAAGCTCGGCGCGGATCTTTTCTCGCGTTTGGTCGGTAAACGGCGGCAAGCCTTCGATGACGCTGTTCCGCTCGGCAACATCCAGAATGCGCCGGTGGCGCTCCGCACGGTCGCGCAGCCACGGTGATGAATCAATCAGAGATGGTCCAGAACCTTCAATCTTCATGGCGTCACTCTACCCCGAAATTCGCAAATTGGCGACATCTAAATTTGGTCGGCTTCAATCTCTTGAGCCGCCTCACGCCAATCGACCGCTTTCAACTCGCCGCGCGAGTACGCCAACACTTCGGCAGCCCAAGCTTCCGCGACACCTTCATCGACCGGTTCGTCATCCAAACTGTCCAACACCACGACCGCTAACCGGCCTCGGTCAGCGGGCGGAAGGCTGAGCACTTGATTCTGAAGTTCGTCAAACGTGTTCATGGCAACTTCTCGATTCGGTTCGCTGATTCGGTCAAGACGATGAAACGGTATCGCGAGTCCGAATGATCGGCAACATTTGTCTTCGACTTCGCCGTTCTCGACACCCGCCGGCCGCTTCAATCAGTCGGCTTCAGCCGACTCCCCATTTGCCACCAACTTGAGTTGGTGGGCAGAGATCGCCAACCAGATTTGAGCCGGCTTCAGCCGGCTTGCAACGTCTTCAGACATGGCTCTGGCTGAAGACGCACGACAAGCCGTTTGCAATTCTCGTGCATCCGTGTTGAAGTCCATCAACAAAATCCTTGTCGCCCCAATTGAATCAAATGGCTCGCCCCGAATTCAGCATCCCTGCCGTCCGAGGCACACAAGCCGGGCACGCCTTTTACACGGCGATGTGCCCGATCCGACTGTTGCCGAGACTGTTCCCCGTCGGAGTCGATCAGACAACCAGCGGCGCTCAGCAATCATTTCGCAAAGTGAACCGCGCGCGAGTCCGCGAGATTGCCAAGAACATCGTCGCTCATCACGACGATTTTCATTTGGCGGCCGTCACCATCTCGGTCGAACAACAAGTCCGCTTCGTCGCTGCCGGGACTGCGCGGCCAAAACAAGTCGCAGTCGGTGACTTGATCATCCCACTCGAAGCGCGGCTGACCATTGTTGACGGCATCCACCGCATCTACGGACTCCAGCGAGCATTGAAGGAATGCCCGTCGATGGCTGACGAGTGCATCGCCATGCTGATCCACGTCGATCCCGATGGAACACGGCGCGGCCAAATCTTCAGCGACGTGAAACGCCACGAGCGATCGTCGGCGCAGTCGCTCCGCATCGGACTCGACGACCGAGACGAGACCGCCCGACTCACGCGCGAACTCATCGCCGCTGTGCCGGTCTTCGTGGATGCCATCGAAATGGAAAAGACCGCCATCTCCAACCGTTCGCGAAAGTTGTTCACACTCAGCGCGCTCTATCAAGCCAACAAGGTCTTGTTGGCCGATCGCAAGGACACGTCCTACGAAGCTCGCGTGAAACTCGCGACCGAGTTTTGGACCGAAGTCGCTTCCCGAATCCCCGGCTGGACCGAGATCGTCCAAGGCGATATATCCGCCGCCGATATCCGCGCCGGCTACGTCCACTGCCACGCGATCGGCATCACCGCCATCGCCCGCGCCGGCCGCGCATTGCTTGCGCAGTTCCCAAAGGTCTGGAAGAAGCGACTCGCAAAGCTCTCGTCACTCAACTGGTCTCGCGCCAACACCAAACTTTGGGAAGGCCGCGCCATGATCGGCGGCCGACTCTCGAAATCCAGTTCTGCTGTCGCCCGCGCCGGCAATGCCGTGAAGCGACATCTCGGACTGAACCTGTCTCGCGACGAGCAGGCGATGGAGAAGTAACGGACTATTTCAGCCAGCTCCCGAACAATGACGGCTCACGTCACCAAGTCTCGCACTGGTCCGTGAAAAACTTCGTCGCGATGCCATTTCAGGAATTCAATCGACGGCCGCCACATTTCCGACTGCGCTTTTCGCAGCGCTCGACCGTGGAACATCATCAGCCATTCGCTAAGTCCGGTCGTGCCGTTGGCTTTCTGTGAGACGCGCAACGACAAATCGTCGGTGACAGCGAAGGCTCCGAGGTCGAAGAGTTTGTGGTGCATACTGCACAGTGCCAAACCATTTGTTTCCTGATCGGGTCCGCCTGCGACATGCCATTTGATGTGAGCCGCTTCCAGCGCAACGTGTTGCGAACCCATTCGCAAGTCGTACCCGCAAATCGCACAGCGGTACTCATAGGCGATCAGGAGTCGTTCGCGAAATGCTGGGTCACGCTTCCGTCTGAGTGCTTGCTCAAATTGAATGTCGAGTCCGACGGAATCAAGAATGTCGCCGAAGACAGTCGTCGGAAAATGTTGGGACAAGATTTCAATGGCAAGTTCTGACACAAGGCTTGGGTGCTTCTGCAGAAGCTCAAAGACCTCCGGTTTGAAACCGCCGTTGACTCCGTATTTCAGCAACTCCGACTTCTTGCCATCCGTTTGGCCCTTTCGCGTTTCGACGTGTTCGATGTTGGTCAGCTCCCAAATCCCGTCGTTCTGAAGTCTCCAGAACGGATACTCGGGGTGGCAGGCTTGTCGTTCGGGACCAAACTCCAAAAGCAGAGATCGCAAGTCTCGATCAACATCGGCAAACGGAATCAATCGCTGATCCGCATTCACCAATCGACGAAGGGCGTAAAGCAACAGCAGTGGTTTGTGCGGGGCACGCTGTTCGCCGCGCTTCCAAATCACAACCTGGCGAATCTGCTGTTTGAGTTGCTCTGGAGTCATGATGGTGTTCGTGATTTGGTTCATCCGCGTTTAGCGACCGCGTTCGCGGCATTTGACAGCATCAGTTGACCAAAATGGTATCTATCTCGCCATTCCACACCGGTAACGTCATCGAAGATGTTGCCGAGCGAACCGCCGCGTTGCGAGATGCTTGGAATCTCTGCCAGAAGATTTTGGTGGTCGCCGCTCGGATCGTGGTCGGGGGGTGGGGGAAGGCCGAGGTCGAATACGGCGACGGTATCCTCACGCAGATCGGGACGTTGCCAACGTGGAGCACTGACTGATGGCGATTCACTCAAACGTCAGCGCGATTCCGACGACTCCGTGACTTGGAAGTTGTCGGCGGCGGGGAGCGTTTCGCGGATTCCTTCGCGGCGTCACGGATCGCATGAAATCCCATCGGCTTTGCGGGCTGGTCGGGCGGAGCCATGAGTTGCCGAATCGCCGCGACGAGTTGCCGGATCGTGTCGTCATGCCCGGCGAATTTGCGTTCGAGTTGGTCGAGCTTGCCAGCCAACTCTTTGTTTGTCAGCACGGTTTGCTCAGTTTGACGAACGCTCGCACAACGAACACGCTGACTTCGACCGCTCGCGGCGAGTTCAACAGCCCAGCCGCCATGAACGCACCGTGCTCGGAGAAGGCGTAGGGGCTGTGTCGCCGGCCGCCGTGCCCGACACTTGAGGTGCCAATTTGGTACCTCAAGTTATCGAATTCGTCGTTGGTCAGTTGCATGAGAAAGTCGCTGGGGAAGCGTGCGAGATTTCGTTAGACCGTTCGATTTAAGGCTTTCGTCTCAACGCCATAAAGCCTTGCCAAGTCACTGTCCAGGATCACCCTTTGGCCTCGAACTTCATGGATCAGTGGTTCGATTTGATCGACCAGAATCAGTTGCGTCTCGTTCGACACGGCATCCTCTCTGAATCACCATTGAGGTCACAAGTTGTGACGACCAACCTGAGGTGCTCGGTGTTTCACGGACAGTGTGAGTCACTATTTTCGGCGAGCATTTGAGATTCGAATTCGGTGGGGGTGAGGTAATCGAGGGATGAGTGTCGGCGGGAGTTGTTGTAGTAGGCGATGTAGGTCGCGATCTCTCGCCGT
>CAMDPX010000097.1 GCA_945905295.1 Planctomyces sp. SH-PL62
GGTGTACGCGGCATAGAACCGGGGGGCTGACGCCGCCCCGCTCGCCTGAATGTTTCATAGCTGGCCGTGCGAGGAATGATGGCGAGGCCATGAATTAAGGGAGGCTTGGATGCCTGGGTTGGAACTATTTGCTGTCGATCATCTGCACGAATTCGCGTCGCGCGTGTTTCAGCATTTCGGTGTTCCAGCGCCGGACGCAAACCAAGCCGCGGACATTCTGGTGCTCAGCGATCTGCGCGGGATCGACTCGCATGGGATTGCGCGGTTGCGGTCGTATGTCAGCATGTTGTCGATCGGGCGGATCAATCCGCGGCCGAACATCCGTGTGGTGCGCGAATCGCTCAGCACGGCGACGGTCGATGGTGACAATGGGCTTGGCTTGGTGGTCGGGCCGAAAGCGAACGCCATTGCGATGGACAAGGCCGATCATGCGGGGACCGGTTGGGTCGCGGTGCGGCACACGAATCATTACGGCATCGCCGGCTGGTATGTGCTCGAAGCCTTGAAGCGGGAGATGATCGGTTGGGCGATGACCAACACGACGAAGATCGTCGCGCCGTTGTGGGGAGCCGAGAAGATGCTCGGCACGAACCCGCTGGCGATCGCGTTTCCGGGTTTGGAAGAGCCACCGATCGTAATCGACATGGCGACGCCGGCGGCCGCGTTCGGCAAGATCGAGATGGCGATCCGCACGGACAAGCCGCTCCCCGACGGCTGGGCCATCGACCGCGACGGCCATCCGACCACCGATCCGCACGCGATGGTTGCTGGCGGCGCGATGCTGCCGCTGGGTGCCGATCGTGAGCATGGCGGTCACAAAGGCTATTGCCTGGGCGCGCTGGTCGATTTGTTATGTGGCCCGCTGAGCGGCGCGAATTGGGGACCATTCACGCCACCGTTCACGCTGGATCACGCCGAGCCACCGCGTCGCGTGGGGCAGGGCATCGGTCACTTCTTCGGAGCGATGCGTATCGACGCCTTCATCGACCCGACGGAGTTCAAACGGCAGATCGACGATTGGATTCGCACCTTCCGAGCGACCAAGCCCGCGCCGGGGACGACTGGTCCGCTGATTCCTGGCGATCCCGAACGTCTCGCCGAAGCCGAGCGCCGCATCACTGGCATCCCGCTGGTTCCGGCGGTGATCGAAGACCTGCGCTTCGTCGCTCAGCAAACCGGTGTTGCGTGGGAGTAGAAGAAACCCAAGCGGCAATCGCGTTCACGCGAGGAACGCCAAGCTGCCGAGCATGAGCGTCAGGGTTGTGCCGACGACGATTGCTCGGCGGCGGCCGTTCCAAGCGGCGTCGAGCCGCAGTGCGAACGCGATCAGCGCGGCGGCGGCGGTCCCCCAAATACTCCAGCCGGTCAGCATCCGCAGCCGAACCGCGACGGCGGCTTGTCGCCAGGGTTCGGCAAACCGCTCGCCAAATTGCGAGTTGAGTTTCACTTGCAGCCAGACTTGGTGCATTGGGAAATCCTTCATCGTGCCGAAGTCATGCCGAGTGATTTCCTCGAAGCGTTCTCCGATCGCCGAATCACGAACCAGTTGGCGCTGAACCGGAACGCACTGACCGATTCCGCTGGGATTGAATTGTCGGAAATGTCGCGCCGCCGCTTGCCCCGCTTCATCGAAAGCGTGCAGTTCCGCCTCTTCGAGCGTCGCGAACCGGCCGCTTTTCACAACAACGAACGTGTTCGCGCCTTCGACTCGCGATGGCTGCCGAGTCCATTCGGGAAGCTCCATATTCGGCGAGCCGGGCAGAGCTTCCGCGATCAAAGGCTTCGTCAGCTCACTCGAAAACCCTGGCTCTGGACTCCGTGATCCCACTTGGTCTTCGGTGGCGTGTTCCGTCCAATGCGATTGGACGGAGCCGGTGTCGACTCCGCCGCGACTCAAGAAAACTCCCCCGAAGATGACCATCGCGACAACGACCGCAACGAACACCGCAAGGATCTTGCTCAGAACTTGATTCCCCTGCGGAGATCGTCGCAGCTCAAACAAAACGGCGACGACGGCCCCCACCACGAGCGATAAGAGCAACAGCACCGTCAAGAATGCGAAATGAGGTGTGAAACTCGGTGGTGGCGAGGTATTCATGACAACGACCTATGAAATTTGAAATCTCAAATTTGAAATCTGAAATCGAGAATCATCACTGCCGCTGTTCTCTCGGCGTCCACACCGCCGAGAGTTGCACGACGCTCGACAAGCTCGCGGCCCAGACCGTGCCCCACAAGACGGGGAAGCCCCATGCGAACGCGGCTCCCGATCCGATCAGCGCGGTCAGACAGACGGAGAGGACTCGAAAGCGGTACGGGCGGAACGAGTCGGTCTGCCACCACCAACGACGCAGGCCAAACAGGGTCGCGAAGAACGCGATGTAGCTCTCTGCCAGCAAGCGATGAGAATTGCTCGGCAGCGACGTGCTGGTCATCGTCAGCAGGCTTTGCTGCGTGGAGGAGCCATTGGCCAGCAAGTCGATCAGCAGCCAGTCATCGAGTTGAAACAGCGCGACACCGACCACCATGCCGACGCCGGCCAACAACATCCGGTCGATGTAACGCTCGCGCGGCAAGCCTTCGCGCAGCTTGCCGAGGATCAGCAGGCTCCAAGAACCGATCAGCGTGCCGGTCGCGAAGTGACCGATTAACGCAGTCGAGCCGAAGAACTGCTCGACATTCGCCAGCACGGCCGTCACCACCGCCGTCGCCAGACCGGCGGTCGCCAGCGAGCCGCTGAGTTCTGTCAGGCGTCGCCGCCACGAAATCTCTCGCACGCTATTCGGATTGACGACTCGATAAGCCGCTCGGAACGGTGCCGCATTTGACATTCGACCGGCGCGCTCGTTGGTGCTCGGCGGAGGCGGGCCGAACAACCTATCGAACCCGAGCGAGATCAGTCGGAACATCTCAAAGGTTGCGACACTGCCAATCAAGAACCAGGCAAGCTGCGTCTCGTGACCGATCCGCGCGAAATTGAGTCCCGGCCAGAACCTCAAGGAAAAGAGAAAGAACGTGGCCGCAGCCAACCAAGCCAGCAACGGATGCGCCCGAACCGACTTCTTCAATCCGCCGACATAGGCTCCGCACGAAAAGCAGAAGGTGTCCCATCCCGATTTCGGGGGCGTGGGCTTAGGAAACGGAGTCGTTCGCGGGGTCGGCTTGTTGCTCGCCGCTGGTTGCTCAAACGGTTGTGTGTCGGCGTACTCCAGCGTCGGCAGTCGGGGCGTGGCCAAGTTGCGGAACTTGGCGGCGATTGCCGTCATCGACGAGAGCGTTCCCTCGGCCGAATAGTCCCAGCAACGCTCGTCATGGACGAAGGCGTTGGACCGAATCGCTTGAGCCTGCCGCAGCAGTTCCTCGACTTCTAACTGTTTCCGGCTCCAGGTGCGGTCGCGATCGGCCGCGGTCTCCAGCTCACGAGCTTTGTCGAGCAGTCCTCGCAGTTGCGAACAGATCCTGAGTCGCTCGGCATGAATCTCTTGGTAGTCGGCACCGTTTCGCTCGATGTCGGGCGACGGCGCACTCACTTCGCCGCGAGCCGCATTGCGGAAATGCCGAGCGAGTTCCAGCACATCGCTCGTGCGTCGCTGCGGATCTTTCTCCAGCGCAGCCTCGAACACCGCACGCAGGTTGGGCGGAATCGCGCCGAGGTTCGGTCGCTCGGTCAGATGCTTCATCAAGATCTCGGCGGTGGTCTCCCCCTCGAACGGCACTTTGCCGGTGAGCAGCTCGAAGAGGATGATCGCCAACGAATAGACATCGACCTCTTTGCCGTATCGCCCCTTCGCGACTTCGGGAGCCATGTAATAAACGGTGCCAACACTCTGCGTGTGCGCCGAGCGGCGGCTGGGAGCGATGAACTTCGACAGGCCAACGTCGCCGACTTTCACGACACCGTTCTCGCGAAAGATGTTCGCCGGCTTCAGATCGCGATGCACGATGCCTCGGTCATGCAGGTAGCCGATGCCGCCAGCAATGCCATCCAGCCACGCCAGCACATCCTCCAACGGCAGCCCATTCGGCGCTTCGTGAATGACTTTGTCGAGCGTCTTGCCGCCGACGAACTCCATCACGATCCAGTGGTCGCTGTCGCGGTCCTGCTTGATGTCGAAGAGCGTCACCAGATTCGGATGCTTGAGATTCAAGCATTGAGTGACCCCGCGAAGCTCGATCTCAAGATTCTCTTGCAGCAGCTTGATCGCGACTTCTTTCCCGGAATCGCTCAGCGCGTAGTACACCTCACCGAAGCCACCGCGTGCGATGGCTCGTTTGATCGTGTACCCGTCGAGCGGTCGTGATTCCGGACCGAACGTGAACTTCATGGCGTCGTTGCCTTCGAGGAGTCTGTCCCTCGCCGTATCTCGTGTCGCGTCATTCGCCGCACGGACGGAAATCTTAACCGCGTTGAACTCTCCAGGAGACAATCTGGCGAGCCGGTCTGCGTCAGATGCCTGCCGGGAACCCGCCGGCCGTGAGCCGAGGGCCGAAAGCCGTCGGCCGATTTCCTTTTTCTGATTGATCCGCCAAGGAAAAGGAAATCGGCTTTCGGCCATTTTCGGCCATCGGCTTACGGCGATCGGCCGAACTCTTGGAAACCGAAGATGCCCCGACTCGGAGACATCATTCATTGCCGGGCAAGATGACCGCTCGCATTTCAATTCGAAATCGCAAGTCCGCTCCCATCACAACATCGCCGGATCGCAGCCGCTTGCCGTTCCCCAAACGATCGCCGTTGACGGTCAGGTCCAATCGCGAGCGGCACCATAACTCATCCTGCTGCCGCACCAGCAACACCTGCCCCGGCCAATCCGAGCAGACAATGTGATTCTCGTCACCCGGCCCGAGCAAGCAGGTATCCGCCAGCATCACCAATCCATCCACCGCCTGCGTCGGCCGATGATCGCTGACGAAATCTAGCCGCGCCGAAAGGCTCAACGCCGAGGGCTGTCGAATTCGCCACTGCACACTGCGGCCGAGCTCAATCAATGCTTCCTCGGAGAGTGTCGTTCGATCAAGCACGTCCCGTCCGGCGACTCGCGCAGGGCCGTGAGCTTCCAGCAAATATCCTTCTCCCGTGCGAACAATCGTCGCGTGCCGCCGCTTCAAATCCGAGAGGATCGCGATATCCGCCACGTCTCGCGGATGCGGCGGCTTGGACGACGGCGATCCCGGCCCACCAACCGTGACACGCTCTGCCAGGCTGATCCAAAAGCAGCCAACTCCGTCAATCCACAAGACGGACATCGCCCCGTGCGTCTCGGAGCGATCAGCGGCCAGTGGATGTCGAAGAAAGCCAAGCATGATGAGAGATTACAAACTGCCCAGAGAAAACCGGTCAACAGAGCATCGCGTTCAATTTGCAGCTCATTCGTCGTCTCCTTTCATTCGTCGGGCACCTGGCATTCTCAAATGAAGCGGCAGGAGCCCGACGAATATAAGGAGACGACGAATCGGAACCCTCCGGGCAAACGATTCACTACGGCTTGAGCGCATCCAAGTTCACAATCTTCACGTCTGACTTAGCCGCTGCCGCCTCTGCCTGCGTCGAAAAATAGGATTCGATCTGCGATTCCAGGTCTTTCGGAGCTGTGTTCTTGGGCTCGATCGGAATCAGGTCGGTCAGCTTGCCGTCGGTGGCCATGACCTTTTCGCGGACGTCGATCTGCTTATTGAGTTCGCGGATCAGCTTCTTGGCGCGAGTCAATTCGCTGTCGTCGATGCTGACCGTGCTGATGGTCTCGGCCGCTTGAACCGATTTGAGCCGGGCTTCGAGTTGTTCCAGTTGCAGTTCCAGGTCGGTCTTGGCGGCGAGCATGTTGTCGAGCTTCTCGCGATTGGCCTTCAACGCCGCTTGCCGAGCGTCCAGGATTTTTTGCTCGCGCTTCAGCGTGTCCTCGGAGATCTTGAAGCGTTCAAACCGCTTGGCCAAATCGGTGCGAACTTGCTCGGCCGAGTAAGTCTGTCCGGCGATGGCGAAACTCGTCTTTCCCGATTTCAGTTCTGAGCCGCGCCACTGAATGGCGTCCTTCTGAGTCGCCAGCTCCGTCTGCTTGCGAACCATTTCGGCGGTGAGTTGATCGACATCGACCTCTTGCTCGGCGATGACGTGCATGCAATTGCGAATGTCCGGGACGAGGTTCTCGACCAGCTCGCGGGCACGAGCGACCTCGAATTCGACCGGCACCTCCTGTTTCACCGACTGCCGGACCGAGTGCCCCCAGGTCCGGACGTAACTCCAGGCATCCTTTCCAAACACAAACGACGTCAATACTCCCAACGCCGCCACGCCATAAGCCGCTTGCTTGATCATCGCCATGTCTCCGATTCACCGAGGCCCAAGGAATTTCGCAGGCCAGAACGGCCTCAACGGGAGTGGTTCGGCAGTCGGGAGAAAACTTTGAGGCGAAAGTTCAAATTTCTTGCCCGCGCTCGTAGTGACCGCATTCATGCGGTCCCTTAGACCCGATAAATCGGGTCACTACGAGCGCTACGCGCGGTACGTCGCGAAGGCGTTCGGCGTCTCCCACAGCGATACCTCGACGACCGGGAAGCCCTGCGACTTCGTGAACTCGAAGATCGTCTTAGCGATGTTTTCGGCCGTCGGATTGACCGGCAGGATGAACAACGGCTCGCCGAGCTGCTCCAGATAGGGCCGGGCGGGATCGTTCTCGTGCAGGATCATCCGGTGATCGAGTTGCTCGTCGATCCATGTGCGGACGACTTT
Source organism: Planctomyces sp. SH-PL62 (assembly GCA_945905295.1). Classification (GTDB taxonomy): domain Bacteria; phylum Planctomycetota; class Planctomycetia; order Planctomycetales; family Planctomycetaceae; genus SXKJ01. The sequence goes on from CAMDPX010000097.1 coordinate 6,728, forward strand.
CTTGATGTCGGAAAAGTCCATCAGCATCCCGCGCGAATCCAGCTCTTCGCCCTCCAGAACGATGACGGCAGTCCCGTTGTGCCCATGCAGGTTGCGGCACTTGCCGGCGTAATTCAGCAGTCGGTGGCCGTAGCAGAAGTCGATGTGCTTTGAGACTTGAAACATGGCGAGGATCCTGGAGATCGGAATGTTGTCATTGTTATGTCGAGTTCTGGCAGAATTTGACAGCGGGCGCATCCGTGTGCGTAGCCATCAACGCGAGCATTCTTCACCCGAATCCAGCACGGTCATTGGACGCATCACGGCTGATGGGCCAACGCCTCGACGACCTGCCGCGCGAGTTCCACATGACCGCGCACGTTCGGGAGTTGTCCGCCCGCCGACCACCAGTCGGGTTCGGAGTCAGCTTGAGTCAGACGATCCTGAAACAGCGACCAATGGTCGATCAGTGCGATGTGTCGTTCGGTCGCGATGCCGCGGACGATTTCCGCATACGCCGACAGGCTCTTCGAGTCCGCCTTGCGATCCGGCCGAGCGGTCGGCGGCGTTTGCAGGATCAAGGCGGTCTTTGTCTCCGCCAGAGCGTCGATGATCTCATTCAATTGTTCGCGAAATCGAGTGCGTCCCGCCGGACCGGCGGCGGCATCCGCGGAACCGAGCATCAAGAAGACAACCTCCGGCGCGAATCGAGTCACTCGCCAATCGAGCGTCTTCAAGAAGTTCTCCGCGCGCGAGTTCGGCACGCCCGTGTTGACGACCACATCCAGCAGTCGCCGCAGTTTGTTGCGCAGGTGATCGCCGAAGTGTTCCGAAAACGTCCGACCCGCACCGGTCTGACCAGCTCCCTGCACGACCGTGTCGCCGGTGAAAACCCAGGTCGCTGACCGAGTCCCTTCGAGAATCGCGCGAGCTTTCTCCAGCCCGCTGCCAATCGCTGCGGCCTGTTCACGCTGGTTGGCATGTTGCATCACCATCAAGTGGCGTGGATCGACGGCTCGGCGGGAAATCGGCATGAGGTGTTTCGTAGCGCAAAAGTGCGGGAACCAATGGGACAAGCCCCGTGGCGGGAGTTCAGATGGGTCACAGTCTATGTGCGTTCGATCCAGACGCAATCAGCGCGGCCACATGGAAGCCTCGAATCGTGGTTGCTCTTCGGCAACATCCCCGCAAGGTCCGCCAACTGGGCGGTTGAAGTTCACCCAGACAACTCATAACGTCCCCCGGCATTTGTTCCCCGCCAACAAGGTTGTCCCGCCATGCAACGTCTCACCATTCAACCGGTCTCCTACGAGTTCAGCCGATATCGCGAGCCGCGACTCCACATCCAGTCCGGCGAGACCATCGTCGTCGAATCGGAAGACGCTCTCTCCGGGCAACTCCGCAAGCCGGGAGATCGCCGCGATCGCACGACCGTCCCCTACAGCAATCCGCTGACAGGCCCGATCAGCATTGAAGGTGCCGAACCGGGCGACTCGCTGGCCGTCACCATCCACGAGATCAAGCCGAGCATCGGGCAATGCTCAACCTACACCGGCAACCCCAAGCAACTCTGCGAGTGGTTGGGGAGCGACTGTCCGCATCAGGCTCACATCATGCCGATCCGCGACGGCGTGATTCACTTCAGCGACGAGATCACGATCCCGTATGCCCCCATGCTCGGCTGCATCGGCACCGCCCCCGATTGGGGCTCGCCGACGACGCTGCCGGCCGGACCGCACGGCGGCAACATGGACATCATCGAGGTCTGTCCCGGCAACACGATCTACCTGCCGGTGTCCGTGCCGGGCGGATACCTCTACCTCGGCGACGCTCACGCCGCGATGGGACACGGCGAGCTGTCCGCAACCGGACTCGAAATGCCCGCCGAATCGACGATCTCCGTCAAGCTGATCAAAAACAAAAAGCTGCTCAGCCCACGCATCGAATCACCCACCGAAATCATGGCCGTCGTCAGCGGCAGCCCCATGGAACGCTCCGCCGCCGAAGCCTTTGCCCGGTTGATCCTCTGGATGGAAGAAGATTACGGCTGGAACCGCTGGCAAGCCTATGACCTGCTGACACACGTCGCCCGCTTGTCGATCGGCTATTACGGCATCGGAACGATCGCCGCGAAAGTCGAGAAGCGGTATCTGAAGTAGTCCGACTCCCGTTAAGTCTCCGCGCCAAACACCGGTTTGGTCACTAGCAATCATTCGACGTCTCTTTGCGCTTCATTTTTCTGCCCCACATTTTTTGCCAGCCTCTTCAGCCTCTTGAAAAAGTTGGCAGAAAAATGTGGGCAGAAAAATGAAAGCAGAACAAGAAAGTCAGAATCGGTTCACTTCATGATCGCTCCCAACACCCGACTCCGCCAAATCACCGACAAAGTCGCAGCCAGCGAACGCCTGACCTTCGACGAGGGAGTCTTCCTCGACGAGCAAGTCGATGTCCTGACGCTCGGCCGCTTGGCCAACACGGTGCGCGAACGGAAGAACGGCAACCTCGCGTTCTACAACACCAACATCCATCTCAACCCGACGAACGTCTGCGTTTACCGCTGCGTGTTCTGCGCGTTTCGGTCAGACCTGAAAGCCGAGCGCGGCTACACGTTCACAGACGACATGATTCGCGAGCGAGCTCTCGAAGCGAAAGCCGCCGGAGCGACCGAGATTCATGTCGTCGGCGGCTTGCATCACCAGAAGGATTTCGACTGGTACGTCAACGTCGTCCGAGTCATCCATGAGACCTACCCGGAGATCCACATCAAGGCGTGGACCGGAGTCGAAATCAATTGGTTCGGGCACATCACCAAGCAGCCGTATCGCTGGGTCTTGCAGCAGTTGATCGACGCGGGCCTCGGCAGCATGCCCGGCGGCGGCGCGGAGATCTTTCATCCCGACGTCCGCGCCCAAATCTGCGAGCACAAAGCGGACGGCAGCAACTGGCTCGAAATCCACCGCACCGCGCACGAGCTGGGACTGCGCTCCAATGCGACGATGCTCTACGGCCACGTCGAACAGGCCGAGCACCGCATCGACCACCTCTGCAAACTGCGCGAGCTGCAAGACGAGACGCACGGCTTCCAAACCTTCATCCCGCTGGCGTTTCATCCGGAGAACACAAAGCTCGATTACCTCCAGAAGCCGAGCGGCATGATGGACCTGAAGGTGATGGCGATCTCACGGCTGATGCTCGACAACTTCGACCACATCAAAGCCTACTGGATCATGCTGGGTGAGAAGACCGCCCAAATCGCGCTCAACTTCGGAGCGGACGATCTCGACGGCACCGTGGTCCACGAACTGATCTACCACGATGCCGGTGCGAAGACGCCGGAGGGCCTGACCGTCACCCAACTCCACCACCTCATTCGTGAAGCTGGCCGCGAACCGGTGGAACGCGACACGCTGTATCGCCAAGTGATCCGCGAGGGTGCGAAGTGGCAAATCGGCGAGCCCGTCTCGGCGAAGGTGTGATCGCGAGCGACTCCGCGAACTGGGCCTGTACGACAAGGTCCGTTTCGAGATGTGGCCGGGGGACAATTTCCGTTACTCCAACTTGCAGGAGCCGCTGCCGAAAGCGGGAATCTATGAGATCCGTTACACGCTCAGCGGCCTGAAGCCGGAGAACGGCCGCGCGCCGCGACTGAAGGTCTATGAGGAAAAACTCGACCGCGTGCTGCATGAGCAAGACGTCCTCGCGCCGGAGGACAAGCCGGTCGCATTCCCATCAACTTGACCGTCAGACCATCCAACTCAAAGAGAAATCATCCTCATGACTCAGCGTTGTTTCCTTTTCTGGTCATTCTTGGCGATCTCCTTGTCGTGCAGCCTGCCGCAAGCTCTCGTTTCAGCTGAGTCGCCCGCAGCGGCGATCTCGACGATTAAGAACTCTTAAGAACTCTGCCGAACTGGAGGCTTTGATTGCTTCGACTAGCGATGCCACTTTACCACACAATGAAAATTCTCGGAGCCGCTGCCGGACTTTGGTGTCTGGCCGCGTCCTGGGCACGGGCCGAGACGATTTGGATCGAGGGGGAGAAGCCCACCAAATCCACGATGAATCGGCATCCGTGGTACGACCAGATCAAGAAGGAGCAGCTTTCCGGCGGCGACTGGATCAGCAACTTCGCCGACAAGAAGCCGGGCGAGGCGGAGTACTCGGTCACGGCGAAGGAAGGGGGCCAGTTCGAGTTCTGGGTCCGCGCGAATCCGACCGCGACGAAGCTCTCGTATCGGTTGAACGAGGCCGATTCCAAGCCGATCGAGTTTGAAAAGAACGCGCGCGACGGGTCCAACATCGCGGGGGACGGCAAGCTCGACCTGCGGTTCATCGCGTGGGTGAAGGTCGGCAACGTCGAGTTGAAGCGCGGAGCAAACTCGATTCGCTTCCGCATGCACAGCGACAACAACAATCACGGCGGATTGGATTGTCTCGTACTCTCAACCGAGCCGTTCACTCCGCGTGGAATTCTCAAGCCGGGCGAGATCGCAAAGGGGGCGGCCTCGACCGAGAAAGATTGGTTCGCGTTCGATCCATCGGCCGACAAGTTCGAGTCGTCGTCAGCGATCGACCTGCGGTTCCTCAACGAGAAGTCGGCGGGCGAGGACGGCGTCATCGCGGCGAAGGACGGCCGCTTCATTCACAGTCAAACCGGCGAGCCGGTGCGTTTCTGGGCGGTCAACGGCGCGGCGGCGCAAACTCGCGACGATTTGAAATCGCGAAGCGCGGCAGTTGGCGAAGTACGGCGTCAATCTCGTCCGGCTGCACGGGCCGATGTTCGATAAGCGCGGCGAGGTCGATCCGGCCAAGATTCAACGCGCGTTCGATGTCGTCGAGACGATGAAGGCCGAGGGGATCTACACGCACTTCTCGATTTACTTCCCGTTGTGGCTCGATCCGCCGTCGAACCTCGAATGGATGCCCGGCTTTGACGGAAAGTCGCACTCCTTCGCGACGCTCTACTTCAACGCCAAGTTTCAGGAGAAGTATCGCGGCTGGTGGAAGGCGTTGCTCACGACACCCAGCCCGACCACCGGCAAGCGGCTGATCGACGAGCCGGCCGTGTTCGGAGCGGAACTCATCAACGAGGACTCGTTCTTCTTCTGGACGTTCAACGACAAGAACATTCCCGATCGGCAGCTTCGCGTGCTCGAACAGCAATTCGGCGAGTGGCTGAAGACGAAGTACGGCTCGTTCGACAAAGCGTTCGCCGCGTGGAAGAACCAGAAGATCGGCCGCGATGCTCCGGCCGACGGACGAATCGGCTTTCGTCCGTTGTGGAACATCGCTCACGAACGGACGCCGCGCGATCAAGACACCGCGCGGTTCCTGACCGAACAACAACGCCGCTTCTATGACGAGTCCACACGCTTCCTGCGCGGACTCGGATTCCAGGGGATGATCACCGCCTCGAACTGGGCGACCGCCAGTCCGGAGGTCTTCGGGCCGCTGGAGAAATTCACTTACACGACGGGGGACTTCATCGACCGGCACGGCTACTTCGGTTGCCGCAACGAGGGGCCGAACTCCGAGTGGTCGTTGCGCGACGGACACTCGTGGGTTGATCGCAGTGCGTTGAAGTTCGAGAGTGAAGAGCCGGGCAAGCCGGCGTCATTCGTGCATCCGGCGATGGACCCCAAATACGACAACAAGCCGTCAATGATTTCCGAGACGACGTGGAATCGGCCGAATCGGCATCGCGGCGAGGCTCCACTGTATTTCGCTGCGTTCGGAGCATTGCAGGACAGCGACTGCATCGTTCACTTCGCAAAGGATGGCGTCGATTGGTCGGTCAAGCCGGGCTACTTCATGCAGCCGTGGACGCTGACCGCTCCGACTCAGTTCGGCCAGTTCCCCGCCGCCGCGCTGATCTATCGGCGCGGACTCGTGAAGACCGGCGACGTGATGGCCGACGTGACGCTGAAGGTCGAGGACTTGCTGAAGCTGGGCGGGACACCGCTGCCGCAAGACGCCGCCTTCGATGAACTGCGACTGAAAGATGTCCCGCAAGGGACAGAACTCAAACAAGGCCAACGCATCGACCCGCTGATTCATTACGTCGGCCGCACGCGAGTGAATTTCGTGGGGCACGTTTCCAACGTGCCCGTGCCCCCATCGCCCGCCGTCAAACTGCAATCACTCGCGCCGTTCATCGACCACGCGAAGAAGCTCGTCACCAGTCAAACCGGCGAACTGAAACTCGATTGGGGACGCGGCGTCCTGACGATCAACGCCCCCGCCGCTCAAGGAGCCAGCGGCAACCTCGCGTCCATCGGAGAGATCAAGCTCGCGGACGTGACACTCGCGATCCCGCTCGATGTCGCACACGCGATCGTCGTCAGCCTCGACGGCCAACCGTTGGCCAAGTCGAAACGAATGCTGTTGCAGGTGATGACCGAAGAGAAGCCAACCAATTTTCGTTCCGAATCGCTCGGCGACCGCCGCCACCGCATCACGTCCATCGGCGAGAACCCGTGGCTCGTCCACAAACTTGACGGCGTTGTTCGATTGAGACGTCCTGATGCCAGCAAACTCAAAGTCACGGCGCTCGACTCATTCGGTCAGTCGACGTCGAACACCTCCCCCGGAGACACGATTCGCCTGCGGCCAGACACACTGTATTACTCGATCGAAGCTCGGTAGCGCCATTCGCATCGGGCTGGCGCTTCGTCCGAGCCAGTTCGTGCAGGCTGAGTCTACGCCACCGACGACGGCTCAGGTGGACGTCGCCCTCTTCACGCATGAGGATGGTCCTCACTTGAGCGGCTACCTCGAGGCCCTGGCGAAGACGCCCGAAGTGGGTGCTGTGTACTCGCGACGCATCTGCCGCAGTATGCTGATCGGCGATCCTGGAGCAACGACTCTGGCCGAAAGGCCGCTCTTGATTGGCAACCCCACAATTGCGAGGACGACCGATGCGACAACTTTCGATGGCTCACTTTCGCGGACTGGTTTTGAGTTGGATGTTGTGGGGCACGATCCCCGGCGGTGTCGCCGTCGCGGCGGATTGGCCGACCTATCGCGGCGACAACGCTCGCAGCGGATCGGCGGCGGAGACCGTTCGACTTCCGTTGCAGCCGCGCTGGATCGCGAGCGCTCCTGGCGTTCCGCGAATCTCGTTTTCGAGCGCCGAGGGGCGAGTCATCGAAGGATTCTTGCTGGGGCACCGCGCCAAATACGATGACGCCATCCACCCGGTGGTTGTCGGCCAGCAAGTTTTCTTCGGGTCGTCGGTCGATCATCAATTGCACTGCGTCGATCTGCACACGGGCTCGGAAATCTGGACCTTCTTCAGCGGCGGGCCGATCCGTCTCGCGCCGACGGTGAATGGCGATCGCGTTTATTTCGGTTCCGATGACGGGTTCGTTTATTGTCTCGCCGCTGCCGATGGGCGGTTGTTGTGGAAACTGCGCGGCGGCCCGGCGGACGAGTGGTTGCTGGCGCGCGGCGAGATGGTGTCGCGCTGGCCGATTCGGACTGGCGTGCTTGTGGACGGCGGGGTCGCTTACTTCGGCGCGGGAATTTTTCCGCACGACGATGTCTTCCTGACCGCCGTGAATGCGGCTGATGGTTCGATCGTTTGGAAGCAGGACAACATCAGTTCGCTCGACGCCGGGCGAAACGATTTGTCGCCACAGGGATATCTGCTCGCGAGCGACAATCTGCTGGTCGTTCCCTCGGGGCGGTCGCTGCCAGCAGTGTTCGACCGCGCGACCGGTCGCTTGCTGCATAAACGCGAATTCGGTTTTCGCTCGACGGCGGGAGGCGTGGTTGGAAGCGTGCAAGCGTTGCTCGCCGATGGGCAAATCTATTCGGCGGGGCCACATCATCTGCTCGCGATGGAGCAGAAGACCGGCGACGTCGGTTTCGGCTGGATCGCCGGACGGCAGATGTCCGTGAGCGGTGACGCGGCCTATGTCGCCACCGGCGAAGTTGTCGCACGATTGGACCGGATCGAATACGCCACCAACAGCCGTCGCCGGCATCAACTGGAATTGGACCTCACGAGCTTCAACAACCAAATCCGTGCCGCCACCGCGACTCCCGCCAAGGCGGTCGAGATTCGCAAGAAGATCAGCGAGGCTCAGGCGGAACTCAAACGCATCGCCGACATCGGCGTCGTCTGGCAGACAAAGACGACGGACGCTTCCGCGCTGCTCGCGGCCGGCGATCTCGTGTTTCTCGGAGGCCCGGGGCGCGTCGCGGCTTACTCGGCGAAGACCGGTGAAAGTGTTTGGCAAAGTCATGTGGAGGGTGAAGCACGCGGCTTGGTCGTTGCCGGCGGACATTTGCTGGTCAGCACGAACACGGGGCACATCTACAGCTTCGCTTCGGCCGAACTCCAGTTGGCCGCGGTGACGACGCACGCGAAGCCGATCGACAATCCGTTTCCTGACGACAACCTGACGGCGATGTATCGGCAAGCGGCCGAAGAGATTCTCAAACGCTCCGGCGCGAAGCGCGGCTATGGCCTGATCGTCGGCAACGAACAAGGCCGGCTGGCTTACGAACTGGCGAAACGCAGCGAACTCAAAATCTATGCCGTCGAAGCGGACGCGAAGAACGTGGCCGCGGCGCGAGCCAATCTCTCGCGCGCCGGACTCTATGGCACGCGGATCGTCGTTCATCAGACTGATCCCGCGAACGTGCCGTACTCGAACTATTTCGCCAACGTCATTGTTTCTGACTCGCTGATGATGACCAGCACGTTGGTTGGCGATCCGCAGAAACTCGCGCGGCATCTGAAACCGTTGGGCGGCATGATTGTGTTGGGCCGGCCGGCGGGAGCGCCCGGCAAGTCCATCGAGATCGCCGATGCCACGGCTTGGCTGCAACGGACAGAGCTTGGCGAAGCCGCTCAACTCACGGCCGCTAATGGTTGGGCCACACTCACGCGCGGCGCACTGCCGGGCGCTGGCAACTGGTCGCACCAATATGGCAACGCCGCCAACACGGCGGTCAGTCTCGACAAGCGTGTGAAGGGAGATCTTGGTGTCCTCTGGTTCGGTGATCCCGGTCCGGGTGATATGGTCAATCGTCACGAGGGTGCGGTCGGGCCGCTCGCCACCGGAGGTCGATTGTTCGTCCAGGGCGAGGACACGATCCAAGCGTTCGACGCTTACAACGGCACGTTCCTGTGGAAGTACGAAAACCCCAAAGCGCTCCGAACCGGTGTCTTCCAAAATCAGAACCCCGGCAACCTCGCGGCGTCCGACGATCGGCTCTTCCATTTCGTGAAAGACCAGCTCATCGAACTCGATGCCGCGACGGGCGAGATCAAACGCATCCACCGCCTGCCGCCCGATAAGGACGACGGCAAATACGAATGGGGCTATGTCGCGACGGAGAACGGATTGCTGTTCGGCACAGCGACCATCCGCAAGGAATTAGAAGCCAAACTGAAACGGCGCGGATTGAAGACCGATGACGCGACCGACGGCCTCTTCGCCATCGACATCGAAACCGGGAAACACCTTTGGAGCTACAACGGGCAGAGCATCTCACACCACACCATCGCCATCAGCCCGGAGAACGTCTATTTCATCGACAGCTCGATCACGCCCGAACAACGCGCGGAGATTCTGCGAGCGGACAAGACCGAGCTTGCCAAATTGACCGGCAAGGAACTCGAGATCGCCGAAGATCGCGCCAAGAAAGCCGATCTCCGCCAAGCCGTCGCGTTGAACGCTCGCTCCGGCAAGCTGCTGTGGGCCAAACCGGTGGACGTGACCGATTGCAGCGACATTGGCATCGGCGGCGGCAAGCTCACGCTGATGTATCACGACAACGTCCTGATCCTCGGCGGTGCCAACGCCAACGGCCACTACTGGAAGCAGTTCGTCGCGGGCGAGTTCTCGCGACGCAGGCTGGTGGCGCTCTCCGCGCTGCACGGCTACAAGCTCTGGGCGAAGGACGCCAACTACCGTCACCGTCCTATCATCATCGGCAACCAGGTCATCGCCGAGCCTTGGTCGTTCGACCTCGGCAGCGGCGAGCAGAAGACACGGCAGCATCCACTGACCGGCGCGGCAGAGCCTTGGAGCATCATGCGGACGGGACATCACTGCGGCATGCTCACCGGTTGCGAATCGGGCATGTTGATGTTCCGCTCCGGAACGACTGGTTTCTACGACCTCGATTCCGATCAAGGGACGCGGCACTTCGCCGGTCATCGGCTCGGCTGCTGGATCAACGCCATCCCGGCCGGCGGTCTGGTGATGATCCCCGAAGCCAGCGCCGGCTGCGTCTGCCTGTTCTCGATTGCCTCGACCATCGTCATGGAACCGCGCGAGACGCGGCGTCCCTGGACGATCGTGAGCGCGGTCGGCGCGCAGACTCCCGTGCAGTCGATGGCCCTCAACCTCGGCGCTCCCGGCGATCGCAAAGATGCCGATGGCAAGATGTGGCTGTCGTACCCGCGACACAAGGCGTATCAGGAAACGTCGCTCGACATCAAACTGGATCTCAAACCCAAATTCAAAACGGGGGGCCAATTCACCAGCGTCAGCGAAACGGTGCAACCGATTGACGGGACCGAATCCCCTTGGCTCTATACGTCCTGGGCTGAAAACCTGGAACAACTCACGCTGCCACTCCTGGGCCCGAAGGACCAGCCGGCCACCTACACCGTGCGGCTGCACTTCGCGCGACTTGGCAACGGTGACCGCGAGCCGATCGTCTTCGATGTCCAATTGCAGGGAAAAACGGCGGTGGAGAATTTGACATTGCCGATCGTCCCCTCTTCGCCAGCCGGAGATGCGGGCGGTCGCGCGACGGCGATCGTCCGAGTTGTCGAGAATGTGCCAGTGACCGACAACCTGGTTGTGAACTTCGTCGCCAAGCAAGGCAATGCTCGGCTGAGCGCGATTGAGGTCGTGAGAAACGAAGCCGGACGATGACGAACCTGACAGTCGCTCGAAACGGCTCGGTGCCTTGATCGGTGGCCGACGAGATGCACCAGCAACAACGATCTCGCCGCACAGATGCCGCTGGTGGGACGTGGTTCCTTCGATCGCGAGCAGAATCAAACGTCGTCTTTCGCTCGGCAAAGAGCGACGCGTGTGACATGCCAGCTCACCAATTGGCAACCTGGTAGTCCTTCAGGAATTGACCCCACACATGCTCGCCGGTCAGGAATCCGGTGAAAATCGGGTCGCAGATCCTGGCGGCGGCGTCGACCTGATCGAGCGGCGGACGAAAGCCGTGGACTTCAGCTTTGAATTGAGCAATCGCGGCCGGATCCTCGTCGGTAATCCAACCCGTATCGACGCTATTCATGTGGATGCCGTCTCGAGCGTAATCCTGGGCGGACGTTCGCGTCAGCATGTTGAGGGCGGCTTTGGCCATGTTGGTGTGCGGGTGTTTGTCGGTCTTGTACGCCCGGTAAAAAATCCCCTCCATCGCGGACACGTTGACGATGTGCTTGTCGCGGGATTCGACTCGTTGCATCAGCGACTTGAGACGGGCATTCAAAATGAATGGAGCGATCGCGTTGACGAGCTGAACTTCGAGCAGTTCCACCGTCGCAACATCCGCCAGTCGTAACCGCCAACTGTTGATCGCCCGGAGGTCAACCTGCTGCAAATCGCCGTCGAGTTTCCCGGTCGGGAAGAGTTCCTCTCCGTTCTCGGTGTCTCCGGGAGCCAATGGAATCTGAGATAACTCCGCCGCTCGCTGGATCCCCGCGAGGCTGCTGCCGACCTGAACCGGAAGTAATGATTCGGTTGACTCCAGCAGGCCCCCCTTACGGCGGAGCGCCTCGTACGATTCAAGCAATGGCTGGGCCGCAGCAGGCAGTTCGGCCGCAAGCTTCCGCTCGTCGGCCATCAGGTGGCCGTAGAATCCCGGCGGACGTCGGACCGTTTGGCAGGCATTGTTCAGGATGAAGTCGAGCCGCGGCAGTGTCTCACAAAGATGATCCGCAAAGGCTTCAACGCTCGGCGTGTGGCGGAGATCGACGCCGTGAATCTGAAGTCGTGCCGTCCAGCCGGAACTGTCGTTTTCAGCCGTGAAACGCGCGGCGGCATCTCGCGGAAATCGAGTTGTCACGATGACATGGCAACCCGCTCGCAAAAGCTTCAAAGCGGCGTGAAACCCGATTTTGACTCGGCCCCCCGTGACCAAGGCAAAGCGACCAGACAGATCGAACGTCCGCTGCCGACGCTCCCAGTTCAGTTCGGCACAGTTCGGACAAAGGGCGTCGTAGAAAAAATGGACGCGATCGAAATCCTGTTTGCAGATGTAACAGCACCGAGCAACGCTCAGGCGATCAACGAAGTGTTCGTCTTTCGGGTCGACGGCCGGTGGCGGCGGTCGCGTTTCGAAGGGAGCCGGCGGACACGGTTTTTTCAACTGCCGCGTTGCCAGTGGATTTCGGATTCCGGTGCGAGCCAGGAGCTGTTCGTCTTCCGCCTTCTTTCGAGAAATCGCAGCCTGCTCACGCTGTTTGAACGCCCGCATCAATCGTTTTCGAGACGTGCGATCGGGGCTGACGATGCGTTCGGCCGCCTGCGCCAGACGACAACGGTCGTCATCCGAAAGCCGAGAGAGTAAACCACGATCCGCAGCAATCTGCTCGACAATCTCGACAGCGCTCGCCAGAGCCTCGTCCGATGGAGCGGGTCGTTCGATGGGATCAGCAGCATCATTCACAATAGGTATCCGAAGTCCTGGAAGTGCGTCAGGATAGCAGACGATTCGACTTCGTCGATCAACGACAAACGTTTTGAGATCGTTGGACGCAGCAATTTTTCTGGCAACATCATCGTTCACGACGACGAAGACCGGCACGAATGGTTTCGGCTCTTCAACCGCGTCGCCACTCGCTGTAGCTGGCGTGTCTTCGCACAGGTGCTGATAACTTGGAAATCTCCCGAAGCGATTGAACGTTTCTGTTCGGCCAACCGGCTTCTGTGTGTCGGCGCGATGGTCGCTGGGAGAAAATCGAGACCGAATGAACCACTCACACCGAGACTTGGATCGCTTGGGCGAACTGCTGCTGGTGCGTGAGGCTCAACAGGGGCAGGCCGAAGCATTTCGGACGCTCGTCGATGCGTATGAGCAGCGGTTGCTGTACTTCATCCGCCGGATCTTGGGTGAGGAAGATCGGTCGCTCGACGTGTTGCAGGATGTTTGGCTGACAGTCATCAAGCGATTGCCTTCCCTGCAATCGGCCGAGGCGTTTCGAATCTGGCTGTATCGGATCGCTCGCGACAAGGCGGTCGATGCGGTGCGCGGTCGGCAACGAGAACGCGAGGTGCTCGCCGACATCGCAGTGTCATTGCCCGATGAACCGGCGGATCAAATCGAAGCGAGCTTAATGACGGAAAACATTGAAGTCATTCACCACGCGTTGGGCCTCTTGTCCTCCGCTCATCGCGAGGTTCTGACACTGCGGTTTTTGGAAGACATGTCGTTGGAAGAAGTGTCGCAAGTCACCGGCTGCCCGATCGGGACGGTGAAGTCGCGACTCCATCATGCTCAACGACTGCTGCGTCACCAGATCGAGGAGTTGAATCATGCCTGAGTCTCAACACGACACGTTTCGACAGGCCTTGCTGTCGCAAGAGCCGCGCGCCCCCGAAGACAAATATCAGGAGTATCGTATGAAACTCGAACGAGCCTATCTGACGGCGTTCCGTTGGGAACGTCGAGCGTTGTTTGCCAGCCTGACCTTGTTGGGCTTGAGCCTGGCCAGCATGTGTGTGTTGGCCGTGATCGCGATGCGTTGGCACGTCCGCCTGGATGGATGGCCGCTCGCAATTCCGAACGGACTGCTCATTGCCGGCGTGGCGATTGGTTATTTCTGGCATTTCTCCAAGCAACGACTCAGCCGCTGCGAAGACGATCGCAAAGTGGGACAGATCGCCGAGATCAATCACAAGCTCGATGAACTCACGCGCCGCTTTGATGCTCAGTTCGGGAACGGCTCCGCCAAAGAGAACCGACCGTAGCCGCGACTTTGCGCTCAGGAGTCCACCACCGCGAAGACGTAATCGTTCGGCACATAAAACGACGTGCGGACCCAGTCAGGCCGGCCGTTGCCATCGTAGACCGCGTCTTGGCCCAAGATCGCCACCTTGCTGAGACCGGAACCTTTCACCTGTTCCGCCAACACCTCTTCGTATCGTTCGTCGATCGTCTTGCCCGGCACCTGCAGCCGCAGCAGGGCTGTCACGTAACGGAACTGCAAACCCTCGCTGATCGGCTTCGCAATTCGGCAACCGGTCCCCCCCTCTCCGACTCCAAACAGATAAGGTGACGAGGATAAAAGAGTTCGCGTTTTTGCACCGACAACCTCTGCGCTCTGCGCTCTTCTGCGGTGCAATATCGCAGTCATTGCACCGCAGAGGAGCGAAGAGCGCAGAGAAATACAAAACACGAAGTTGTTTCTCCTCGTCCCCTAAGCTTCGCAACGCTCGCCCCGAGTTGGTGTTTCAAGCACAATGAAACGAACTCAACCGCCCTACGCGAGTAGCAACTCATGAAAATCACACGATCTCTGATGGGCTTGTTTGTTCTGCTCATGCTCGGCATGAATCCTGTCGCCACACTCCGGGCCGACGACACGCCGGTTCGTGCCTCAGCCAAGATCGCTCGACCGGAAAAGCTGACGGCCACGATTGGTGATGTCCTGATTCGAATTGATGGCCCGAAGTTGTGGACGCTCAGCGGGATTGATTTTCAGAACTCGCAAATCGCCGTTCAGGACAGTGCCTATGGCTCCGTCATGAATATCAGCGGAGTTGGGATTTTAGGCTCGGCCCATTTTCTGGATGTGCCCGGCAAGCCGGGTGAAGTCGAGAAAGAGCAGGTCTCGCTCGTCCAGTTTTTTCTCGATGAGCGGCCTGTCATGGAAATCACTCCGACGATGAACCTCACCGGCAAGTCCTTTCGCATGAATCGCGAATCGAAGATTCGAGCGGTCCAACTGAATTCGAGCGTGACTCTGCGTGACGGCGTGCTGATCGAAACCGTCCGCATCCGAACGGCCGAGGCAGTCGACCTGAGGGTGAGTTATCCGCTGATGTATGCGTGGTCGCCCGCGATGTCCGCGTATCTCTTCGGTGACGACAAGGGGATCCAAAAGCGCGGCGACTTTCTGACTGAGCCTGCGAAGCCGACCGAGGGTCTCGAAAAATCTTCGCGTTGGATGGCGGTCTACGATGCGAAAGCGAAGAAGGGCGCGGTCCTGTCTGTCACGCAACGCCCTGCGACAGAAGAGACTTGGCTGCAATTCACGGATGCTCCCGGAATCTACCGGAAACTCCGGTTGATGATTTTCTCAGAGAAGACCATGCCCGCCGGTTTCGACGGCACGTTTCAAGTCGCCGTCGGATTCTTCACGGCCACGGACAACGATTGGGAAACTCCGGCCCGCGAACGGATGCAGCAACTCCAGTCGATGCTCACCACCTCATCAAATGCGGATCGAGATTGAATGCTTGAGGCAAAAGCGGGTGACCTGTTGGATTTTTTCAGAAGCACAAATAGAAGTGAGGCAACTCGATCATGACGCAACAGCCAACTCTGCGAGCACTCAACGAAGGCCGGACCATTGCCGTCGTCGGTGACGTGTACCGCTTTCTGGCAACCGGTGAGGACACGAACGGCAAGTACGCTCAATGGGAAGCGATTGTGCCTCCGGGAGGCGGGCCTCCTCCGCACGTTCACAGCCGCGAGGAAGAAGGCTTCTACATCTTGGAAGGGGAGATCACCTTTCAGATCGGCGATCAGCGCGTCGTGGCGACGGCCGGAATGTTTGCCAACATGCCGGTCGGCACGCCGCACTCGTTCAAGAACGAAAGTCAGCGACCGGCCAGGATGCTGATCTCGGTGGCCCCTGCGGGTCTGGAGCAGATGTTCTTTGAGGTCGGAGTGCCGGTCGCTCAGGGAGCCACATCCGCCCCGCCACCTTCCAAGACGGAGATCGAAAAGTTGCTCGCTGTGGCTCCCCTTTACGGCGTCGAGATCAGGTTGCCGCAGCATTGATATGGCCCCGGCTGGGAGTCGATGGTGCAACTCAACCAACTGCTGGAATCACGCCTGATGGCCTGCAAAGCGTGCGAGTCACCGGTCTATCGCGGCCAGAACTATGAAGTGAACGACGAACTCATCTCTGCTGTGCATGCTCCGGCCTTCGCGGACATGGAGCGCCTCTATCTCGCCGCTCCCGCCACAGTGATGAAACAACAGAAGGGAAAGAAGAAGTCATGACCACGAAGATCGCCGCTGTCTGCCTCCTCCTTTTGGCTCTTTGCCCTTCGCTCGTCGCCGCGAAGAGTCCGAACATCATCCTTCTCATGGGAGATGACCACGGCTGGGAGGAAACGGGCTACAACGGACATCCACATGTCAAGACGCCGGTGCTCGATGAGATCGCCGCGACCGGATTGCGGTTCCATCATTTCTACGCCGCGCATCCGAGTTGCTCGCCGACGCGAGCGAGCTTTCTGACCGGACGTCATCCCAATCGGATGGGCACGTTCGCACCCGGCTGGTCATTCCGGCCGGAGGAAATCACCGTCGCGCAATTGCTGAGCAAGGCCGGCTATCGCTGCGGGCACTTTGGAAAATGGCATGTCGGCGCGGTGAAGAAGGCATCGCCGGTCAGTCCTGGTGCGATGGGCTTTCACGAGTGGGTCTCGCACGACAATTTCTTTGAACTAAATCCGTCGTTGTCTCGCAATGGCGGCCCGCCCGAAGTCTTCAAAGGGGAAAGTTCCGAGGTCGTCATCAACGAAGCAATTCGATTCATCGACGGTGCGAAGAAGGAAGGAAAACCGTTTTTCACCATCGTTTGGTTTGGCTCGCCGCATGAACCCTACAGTGGCCTGCCTGCTGATCTCGCTCTCTACGACGACTTGCCCGCGAAGTATTCCAAGAAGGTGAGCCTCACCTCGAACGAAACCGGCGGCCCAACCACTCGGCCACAAGGCGAAGTCCTGCGTGAGCGTTACGCCGAGATCACCGCGATGGATCGGTCGATCGGTCAGTTGCGAAAGCACCTCGCCGCGCAGGGACTGCGACAGGACACGTTGCTCTTCTACTGCGGTGACAATGGCACGTCGGCCGATGCCGCGCTCGGTGTTCCACATCGCGGCGTCAAAGGCCAAGTCTATGAAGGTGGCACGCTCGTCCCCGGCCTCATCGAATGGCCCGCGCGGATTCCGCAACCGCGAACGAGCACCGTCCGTGCGAGCACCAGCGATTTGCTGCCGACGCTCTGTGCTCTCGTCGGTCAACCGTTGCCGAACCGTCCGCTCGACGGCGTCGATCTCACCGCCGCGCTGGATGGCAAGATGGCCGAGCGTCCCAACCCGCTCTTTTTCTGGGAGTTCAACACCGAGCGTCTCCTGCGATCCAAGCCGGAACCCTGGATTGATCCCGAACTGCAAAAAGGGACAACGCCGCTCGCGAAGTTGATGGGGGGCAAAGCCACGCGCGACTTCACCAACTACCGCCACCCCTCTATCACGGATGACGACCACCGCGGCCCCCGCGCCATCATCGAAGGGCAGTTCAAGCTCGTCATCCATGAGCAGAAGAACGGCGACGCCAAACGCGAACTCTTTGATCTCCAGACCGATCCCGCCGAGAAAACCAACCTCATTGAAAAGAACCCCGCCGTTGCAGACCAACTTGCAACCCGCCTGCGCGAATGGCAGCAGTCCGTCCTGCACAGTCTCACTGGAGCGGATTACTCAAAACGACAAGTACGATGAATCCCACTTGAAGTTGGGTCCCCGTCGACGTCCGCGTGATCGCCGCCACCAATCGCAACCTCTACGAAACCATCTCGGCCGGGACGTTTCGAGAAGACCTCTTCGATCGCCTCTCCGTCTTGAGCATTGGAAATTGCTCGCTGCTTGCCATGTGATTCCGGCATGCCGATGATCGCTGCGACACTGAGAGAGACAGCAGTGACTTACGAATGTCAGAAATGCGGTCGGGCTTGGGACGATCGGTTGGCTGCCGAGAATGAGTGGCTTTGCTCGCGCCAATGTGGTGGAACATTGCAACCGGTCGCTGCGACGATGCCCGCTCAGGCCGCTCCGTTCGTCTGCGATACTTCGCGATTGCCGTATCCGGTTGCGATCAGCCCAGGCACCTTTGAGTACATCGAAGCGAAGATCCGACGTGATGCCGAGGGGACGACGTTTGGCGGTGACTTCGAGTGGCTGTGCCGGTGGTTTTTGGAAAACGCTCCGCGGTATCGAGGGCAGTTCGACAAGGTCTGGCTGTGGAAGGACTGGCCGGAGCGGTGGGGGACGGATGCAGGGATCGACATTGTCGCTCGCACACGAGCAGGTGAGTTGTGGGCCATTCAAGCCAAGGCCGATCATCCCGACCGAGCGATCTCCAAACGAGAGATCGACTCGTTTCTGTCCGAATCGAACCGTTCGCAGTTCGCCTATCGACTGCTCATGGCCACGACGGACGACATTGGTGCCACGGCTCGCCGGACGCTTCACGGCCAAGAGAAGCCGGTGGGACTGGTCCTGCGTGGTCATTTCGTGACGGAAGAAGTTCAGTGGCCGGTTCAGATCGGAGGCACCGCCGCGCGGCTGCCTCGGTGGACTGCACGGCCTCATCAAGTCACTGCGATTGAGGCTGTGGTCAATGGGTATCGAGATCATGACCGAGGTCGACTCATCATGGCCTGCGGCACGGGCAAGACGCTCACCGCGCTGTGGATTGCCGAGCGGTTGCAGAGTTCGCTCACGTTGGTGCTCGTCCCGTCGCTCTCGCTGGTGCAGCAGAACCTTGCCGAGTGGGGCCGACATTCAACGCAAGACTTCGACACGCTAGTCGTCTGTTCGGACGAGTCGGTCGTGCAACGCAACGCAGACACTGCGCTTCAATCGACGGCCGACCTCGGAGTGAAGGTCACCACCAAGCCTGCGGAGATTCAGCAGTTCCTCGGTCAGCGTCGGAATCGTCCGGCCGTCGTGTTCGCCACGTATCAATCATCCGACCGCATCGCGACTGCTCAGGCCGATCGGGTGGCACGTCCTGACCATCGGGAAGGGCGTGGTCTTGGATCGTCGGACACCACGCCCTTCGATGACTCAGGGACGTGCCACCCTGT
>CAMDPX010000098.1 GCA_945905295.1 Planctomyces sp. SH-PL62
CCTTCCAACGTCTCGAAATTCATCTGCCCAAAAAACACGGAGTCAAACTCACGACCCAAGGCAACCACCGCTGAGATTGCTCACAACGATCGCTGGCCCGGTTTTTTGGATTCGTTTTTGGGGTTCCTGTAAAACGACAGTCCCCAAGCCGGATGGGGTCATCCATGTGGTTTCCTACCGTCGAACTAGTCGCGCCGGAACGTGTCCAAGATGGTCGGCTTTTTCGTCGTTTTGTTCGGCTTACTCGAACTCGTTCGAGAGATCGGTGAGGCGGTCGCACGGCTCCGGCTGCCGGCTTGTTGATAGTTCGCTCCTTGAACATTTCCGGGAGTCTCGTCGTTCATCGGGGGCACCGGCAGCACGCGCGGCGCGCCCGGGACACTGCTGCGAGGTGCCGCGTTCTCGGTGGGTGCCGGCGGGGGCGGAATGGGAGTCGAACTCTTGGGACTCCACATCTCCCCCGGCGCATAGACCGGTGGGACAGAGCCGTCCGTCGCAGATTCGGGAACACCAAATAACGGGCCATGCATCGCTTCGGCCTCGCACTCGGTGAAGTGCAGACGTTCGGATTCGATCTGCTTGAGGATCTCCGACACGCTGTTGTTCTTGATGATTCGTGGCGTCAGAAAGATCAACAACTCGGTGCGTCGCACGGAGTGCGAATCGTATCGAAACGCTTGGCCCAGGATCGGGATGTCACCCAGCCACGGCACCTTGCGAGTGATATCGTCGTCCGTCTTTTGGATGAGGCCGCCCATCACAATCGTTTGCTCGTTGGCGACCGACACCGTGCTGTCCGCGACGCTCAGATCTTTGACCGGCGAAGTGATCGCACCTGCCCCAGGCGAAGCCGCGACAAGCGTCACGCCCGCGCCGGGTGTGAGGTCGTATTTGCTTCGCTCGGCATGGACCAGCATGACGATGCGATCGTCGGGAGTGATGCGTGGCGTGACCGTCAACACGATGCCTGATTGATCACGGCTGATTTGTGGAATGAACCCTCCCGCGATGCCGGTGGCTGGTGACGCTCCACTGACATACGGCACCAGTTGTCCCACGTTGATCGCACCCGGTTGGCTGTCGAGTGTCCGAATCTGCGGGCGGCTGAGGATTTCCACTTTTCGTGTGGCCGACAACGCGCGTAACAGGACATTGACCGATTCAGACCCGGCCGACAGCACGAGTCCGCCGAATCCAAGACTGCCGTTGGTCCGTCCCACCGAGAAGTTGCTGAGCCCCTGCGAACCGACTTTTCCGGGGTTCGGAGCACTGATGTTGTTTCCGAACGGTTGATTGTTGAAGAGGAAACCAGGCACGCCGGT
The DNA here is from genome assembly GCA_945905295.1 of Planctomyces sp. SH-PL62. Lineage (GTDB taxonomy): Bacteria > Planctomycetota > Planctomycetia > Planctomycetales > Planctomycetaceae > SXKJ01. Next base: position 1,323 of record CAMDPX010000098.1, read on the forward strand.
GACCACAGGCGTCGACGTCTGCAGCGACTGTGGTGTGACCGTCGTGGTGGTTGTCGTTTGCCCGGTCTGATTGACGGCCGACGTCTGGCTGGTCGTGTTGAAAATGGACTGTTGTGTGATGTTTTGCAGGGCACCGGTCGTCGTGGCGATCGTGCTGCGGTCGAACAGGATCGAATCCTGGAAGCCCAACTCAATGCCGAATTCATCCGTGTTGTCTAACGCGACTTCGACCAGCAACGCCTGAATGACCACTTCCGGCTTGGTCGCATCGACGCGATTGATCATCTCGGTGATGTCCTTCAGGTAGCGTGGCGTCGCGCTGATCAGCAGGCTGTTCGAGTTCGCTTCGGCGACGACGACGATTTGCCGCTCCAGTTGCTCGACATCGCTGACTAGGTCTTGATTGCCTTGGCCGACCAAACTCTGCTGCCCTTGCAAGAACAGCGTGAGGGCAGCGGCAACCTCTGCGGCCGGGCTATTCTTCAAACGGAAGACAGTCATGGTCCGCTGCCGCGCGTCACTGGCATCCAGACGAACAATGATCGCTTCGACAACGCTGAGCGCTTCCGCTCCACCGACCGCGATGATGCTGTTGGTGCGAACGTCCGTCGAAAACTTCAACGGGATGAGCTGGCTGCTGGCATCCTCGGCCCCTTGCAGTTGAATGCCAAGCTGTTGATTCTGCTGACCACCAGCACGTTGTCCCTGTCCCTGCTGCTGGTTGTTGAAGAGCGTGTTGAGCATCGTGACGATCGACGAGGCGTCGGCGTTTTGCAGCGTGAAGTGTTTGATCTCCGCGACCATCGACGAGGGCTTGTCAAACCGCTTCACGAGGGCCTGAATCAGTGCGAGGCTTTCTTCCGGAGCCGTCACCACCAGGCTGTTCGTGTGCGGGTCGGAGTTGATTCGGATGTCGGCCAGGATTCCCGATTCGACCATCGATTCGCCGTCCTCGGTGTCGAGCATTTGCAGCACGGCGCTCTTCGCTTCGCGCAGCTTGGTATCGACTTGACCGCCAGCCGCGCCCCCTCCGCCTTGACCGCCGCCTTGTGCTCCACCTTGCGTGGCTCGCGCTTGCTGCGGTGGGCTGATGACGCTTTGGATCGCCAGATTCAGCAGAGTGGCCATGTCGTCCGCGACCGCGTTCTTCAACGGGATCAGCTTGATCTGATTGACAGATTTCGAGCCGACTTGATCCAACTCTTCGATCAGCCGGCGGACCTCTTCCAGATCTCGCGGTCGAGCTTGCACGATGACCGAGTTCGTTCGCGAATCGGAAATCGTCTTCACGCGGCCTCGCAAACCGCCGGCCGTCGAGCGTGTCGTCCCCGGCGTTGTGGCTTGTCCGCCAGCGGTGCCAGTCGTTCCGCCGCTAAAGAAGCTGTCGATCGCGGTCAGCACTTGGCTGGCAACCGCGTATCGCAAGCGGAAGACTTCGAACTCATTGGTCGGGTCAACCGGCTGGTCGAGCTTTTCGATCAACATGTCCACGGTCGGCATATCGCGCTCCGACGCGAGGACCATCACCGCGTTCGGCTTGCCGATGGCGATGACCACGATCTGCTGCGTCTGATCGGTCGCCGAACGGCCACGCGAGCGATTCAACCGCTCGTAAACGGTCGTCAGCAAGTCCGCCATCGATTCGCCGTCGACGTGCTGCAACGGCCGCACGTTCACGTCGGGAACCGAGCCGGACAGCATGGTCCCGATCTGATCGATCAGTTTCATGACCGCTTCAACGTCGGCCTCATTGCCGCGCAGGATCAGGACGTCGCCCAGTTCTTCGACAGTGACATCCCCCTTGAGCGGGCCGCTGATCGACGGTGAATTGGGCTTGTTCGACGGGGCTTCCATTTCGGCGGCATCGCTGGGCTGCTTGGGATCGGCGGGATTTGTCGGCTTGGCTTCCGTCTTCTTCTTGGCATTCTTCTTCTTTTTGGAGTTGGCCGGCGTCTCCGCTTGCGCGAGTTCGGTGTCCTCGGACGAATCCGCAGCGCGGGCTTGAGCCAACTGCTTGATCGCCGAATTGAGCGTCTGTGTGACTTGTCGTGGATCACGTTTGGTCGAAACCAGCCGCACGCTGCTGTCACCAACATTCGAGACGATGTCGAGTTTCATCGCCAAATTCTTGATCGCTGCGACCTCGGACGGCGGACCGTCGATCAACAGCCGGTCCCCTTTCGTATCCACGCCGACGGCAAATCGCGCCAGGCGTTTGGGAGCCGCTTTCGGCAAGCGTGAGGCAGCGGGACCGCGGTTCGCCGCCGGCACGTCTCTCCACACGACGAAGCCGGGCAATCCGTTTGGTCCCTGTTCGATCAACTCGGCGTCTTGCTCGAACGCCTGATAAAGCGATCGGGACACGTTCCGAGCTGTCTGATGCTTCAACGTGACGGCGACCCAACGCCGCGGTGTTTCGGAGAGTTCGAGCTCCTCTTCATCGTTCTCTTCCTTCTCCTCGAAGGCGGCTTGTTGGAGAAACGGATCGCGCTGGGGATGTGAATCCTTGGCGAGCGGGGTGGCGTTAGCCCCCCGGTTTCCTGCGATATCGCGAGACGACCGGGGGGCTGACGCCACCCCGCTCGCCGCCGATCCTGCTCCATCACCGGCGGCTAGCGCCGTGCCGCTCACACTGCTGACGACCGGCCGCGCGTATTCGCTTCGTGCGTCGCGCAGGAAGACGAGATCGAGATACTGTCCGCGTTCGAGAATTCGGAAGCCCTTCGGTTCCAATTCACGGTTGAGAATCTTCAGTGTGTCGCTGACGGAATAACGGCTCCAATCGCTGCGTGAGAAACGGCCCGGCGGCACCTTGTCCATGACGAGTTGCCGGCCGCTCTGCTGCGCGACGTCGCGCATCACGTCGCCCCAAGTCTTGCTGAAGTAATTCAGCTTGATCTGCTTGTCACTGAGGTTGAGCTGTCTGTCGTCGGAGGCGGGGAGCGTCCCGTTTGACAACAGGGCGTCGGCGGCAGCTTGTTCGGCCGCAATGGGCTGCGCCGCGGCGGGCTTGCCCGCCTTCTTGCCGAAGAGTTTCACCTCGGCTGACAGGAACTCCGCGTGCCACACGCTCAGCGAGCATGTGATTGCCGTCAGTCCCACACCGATCAATCTCAGTCGTCGCGGTTTCAAGGCAGCCTCCTTGCCGATGGGCCATTTCGCAGGCGTCTTGCCTGCGTGGCGGCGATTTCCGGTGATACGCTCCGCGCACCCTCCGGGATCGACACGACCCGTCATCTCTTCGTTATCGGCAAAGCTTCACAAACCGGTGAGGCAAACCGGATCGGAAATGTCGGCGTTGCTCGTGGCAAACTTCGCAGCTTGCCGAATCAGCCCGAATTATTCCGTAGGGTGGGACAAGCTCGCTTCGAGCGCCGGCCCACCATTCTTTCTCAGCCCACTCCTCGTGATGCTGGTGGGCCGGCGCTCGAAGCGAGCTTGTCCCACCCTACCCGCGAGTCAGTCGAGCTTCTTCGGAGCTTCCGGAGCAGCAGCAGGCTCCAGCTTGCGCAGTTGGCTCAGAGTCTCACCGAGATCGAGCCGCCAGAGTACGTCGTCCTTCTTGAACAGGACCGCTTTCTTGTCGATACGCACGACCGTCGCCTCGATATCGGCATAGCGCAGCACTTCTCCCTCGTGCAACACGAGCGACCGATTGTTGGCCAAGTCTGAGATCCGCATTTCTTTCTTGCCGTCCACTTCGAGGATGCCGGTCAATTTGGTGAACTGCGCCAGGTCATCGCCGACGTTGATGGTGATGTCTTGCTTGACGGTGTTGGGCGGGTTGCCGTTGTCGGCGACTTGGACGGTCACTTTGACCGGTCCGGGGACGAGCGTGGCGGGGGGCGTCCATTTGAACTCGCCGGTCGCGGCGTCGATCTTTGCTCCTTCCGGCGCGCCGGTGCCGAGCGAAAAGGTCAGCTTGGTTTCCGGATCGTCGTCGGTCGCTTTGACGGCGAAGACGAACTCCTTGCCGAGCACCGCTTGCCGCTCGCTGATTGTCGCGAACTTCGGCGGCTGGTTCGTTTGCTTGAGCGTGACGGTCAACGGCTGGGCGAGCGGCTCGCGCAGCCCCGGAGCTTTCACGGTCACTTGCAGCTTGATGTCGCCGAGCGCTTGTTCCTCGCCCGGCTTCCAGGTCAGCTTGCCAGAACGTCCATCGAGCGAAAGACCGCCGGGCGCATCTCCATCGAGCGTGAAGAGCGGCTCGCCCGCCGACAGATCGAAGCCGGTGGCTCGGCACAGCAGGTCGAGCGACCCGCCGCGCGAGACCGACTTCGTGCCGACAAACTCCAGCTTGGGCGCGTATGGCACCGGCTTCACGAACGGGTTCCGTTTCAAGATCGGATCGAAGTTCGCGATCGTTCGTTTCGAGAACTCCGGATGGATCGGCACCAGTTCCACGAATTCATCCGCGAGCAACGCGACCGTTTGTTTGGTCGTCAATGGTGTCGAGTTCGCATCGGGCGTCAGCGTCCAACTGGTGCCAGACGCTTCGCTCACCTCGAAGTAATGTTTGCCGACACGAACCAGGAACGGTGTCTTGGTCGGAAACCCCTCGGCGTGCCGGACCGTCAGCGGTTGCGTGGGGTCATTCCAGTCCTCGGTGATTTCCGTGCGGGGGAACAACGTCGGCCCGCGCGGCGGAGCGTCACGCAGCGACAACGCCTCGAACTTCATGAGGACGGCCAGCTTTGGATTGCCGGTTGCTGCCGGACTATCAAGGCTCAACTGCGTGATGCTGTGCAGCACATCGGCTTGGAAGTACCGAAACAAAAATAGCCGCACCTGAGCCAGCGTCGCTTCGGCCTTCAAGGTGGCTCCGATGGCCACGAACGGTTGGTTCGCGGCCGTCCGCGGAGGATCGGGAACGACTGACACGTTCGAGAATTCGGCGACCACTTCCGCCATGTCAGTCAGCCACTGCTGATACTGCGTGGCTGCCTCGGTCGGCTTGGGCGAGAGGCTGCGGCCCTTCCACTCCTTGAGCTGTTTCTGCTTGGCGAGCACCTGAAATTGCTTGTATTCACGGTCGTCGCGCTGCGTCTTTGCGTTTTTTCGAGCGGACTCGGCGATCACGACCGGCTCGATGTACCACGACCACAGCGTGGGGACGAAGCCAATCGCGACCACCGTCGCCAATCCGCCCGCCAAGAGTTTTTCTCGCATCTGCATGGGATGACCTTTTCGAGTACCAGGCGAGCGGGGCGGCGTCAGCCCCCCGGTTTTCTACGAACGACACGACTCACCGGGGGCCGACGCCGCCCCGCTCGCCAATTGGCTGGCGACTATTTCTTGACGCTCTTCAAATCTTTCTTCACCGGCCGCCAGGCCACATCCAGATCAAACTTGAAGGGATAATCACCGTCGGCTCCGTCCCGCTTCTGTTCGTGAGGCACGACCGACACCCCCTCGTTGCTCAACAGCTTCGAGGTCAAGTCGTCGATGTCGTCACGTTCTTTCGCGAAGCCGTCACCGCGCACCGTACCCACCACTCCACCTGATCCCGGCAGACAATTCACTTTGCGAAGGTAGCGACGATCGGTCCCCTGCATCGCTTCGGTCAGTTCAAATAAACGGTCCAGCCAGGCCACGCGCTGATCGGTCCATTTGCCGACACTGTCCACGTTCTTGACCATGCCCGCCGCAGCATCCAGGTCTTGCTTGAGCTGTGCGGCTTTTTCTTTGTGCTCGAGCGTCTCCGCTTCCAGAGAACGAACTTCGAGCCATCGCCACCCAAATGCCCCAATGAGTAACGCGGCCGCCGTCGCACTTCCGACACTGCCCCACAATCTCCGCAGATCGCGCGGCACAACCGGCTGGCGCGGATGTAAGAAGTCCAGTGGCTCGGCCAACCGCCCGACCTGACCAAACAGCAAACCCATCGGGCCGGTGAACAGAGCGTGTGAGGCAACTTCACCACCCGCATCGAACGTTAATCCCGGCAGCACCAGCGGGTCTTCGACATGCACGTCACACGCAAACCGCTTGCGGAGCACAGCCGCCAGTCCATGCAACTTAGTCGGCTCGCCCCACAACCAGGTGCGTGACAACGTCAACTCCGGATGCTGCCGCTTGAGCGAGACGAGGCTGCGATTGACCTCGGCGACGATCGCTTGCTGTTCGCGTTCCGGCGTCGTCGCGTCGTCGGGCAGCCGCGCGGAGTGCGTCAGCAACAACCCTCGATCGCGCAACAGCAAAATCTCGACATGTTGCTCGTGCGCGACGATCGCCAACTCGACCGCGTGTCGCGGAGGCGGATCGGACTTCTCCAGTCGCGCGATCAACTCCACCATCGCCGGTGCGGTCAGACTGACTCCCGCCAACTCGCAGCCCGTACGTGACAGCACCAGTCTCAGTGAGTCGAGCACTTCGCGGCCGATCGTCGCCACCAGGACTTCGCGTCCGGCCACTCCGTCGCGTGGCGGCAGCGGCAAGAAATCCAACAGCAACGCGTCAAACTGCCGAGTGGACTTCGCCGCCGCTTGAAATCTCACGACGTTGGGCAGCTCTGCATCCGGGACGTTGGGAACTTCGATGACTCGGACGACCGCATCCTCGCGCGGCAGCGTGACCAGCACGCTCTTGGCCGTCAGTCCCAGCGACGCGAATTGCTCGATCAACCAACTGCCGGCCGCCAGCGCGTCGAGATCCGGCGACTTCCCTTCCGGCCACTCCAGCGTGAACGCCTTCCGCACACGCACGCCGGCGTGTGTGACCTCTGCGTCGAGACCGCAGAGTTGTCGATGTTCCCAATCCAGAGCCAGAAAGTCGGGCATGATTTGTTCCGCCGTCCGGTCCCCTCGCCCCCGCTTCGGGGGAGAGGGTTAGGGTGAGGGGGCTTTAAGGTTGATATGCAATCGCCGTCGGATGAGTGTCGCAGTGAAGAGGTTCGTTGGAGGTCCGGAGGCCGTGACAACCATCGCCCCCTCACCCTAGCCCTCTCCCCCGAAGCGGGGGCGAGGGAACCGGAAACGAAATTGTGCGCTGTCGGTCTAGTTGCGCGACCGCGACATCATCCGCCGGAGCGACCGCGAAAAACAAGCGGCGAGTGGCGGGATCGCACAACAGTCCGCCGACTTGTGCCGACTAATCCGATTCAGCCGCGCTGTCGCCCAGCGGCAGCGCGGCTTCGTGGCCGACACAGCTTGCGTCGGACTCTGACGCTGGCAGCGTCAGCTACGGGATCACTCGACGGTCACGCTCTTGGCGAGATTCCTCGGCCGGTCCACGTTACAGCCGCGCAGCAGGGCGATCTCATACGACAAGAGCTGCAACGGGATCGAGCAGACCAGCGGCTGCAAGTACTCCTCGACGAACGGCACGTAAACCACGTCGTCGGCCAACTGATCGAGCTTCGCGTCCCCTTCGCAGGCCAGCGCGATGACCGGGCCTTTGCGAGCTTTGATCTCTTCCAGATTGCTCATCACCTTCGGATAGATGTGGCCTCGCGGAGCAATGAACACACTTGGCGTTCGCTCATCCACCAGCGCGATCGGGCCATGCTTCATCTCGGCGGCGGGGTAGCCCTCGGCGTGGATGTAGCTGATCTCTTTGAGCTTGAGCGCCCCTTCCAGCGCGACCGGGAAGTTGTAGAGCCGGCCGAGATACAGGAAGTTGTCGTAGTCACAATACCGCTGCGCGATGTCTTTGATCTGATCGTGGCATTCCAGAGTCTTGCGAATCACGTCGGGCATCGCTTGCAGGTGCGAGATGATCCGCTGCCCGGCGGGATACGACATGTTCCGCAACCGGCCGAGGTACAAGGCCAGCAACGTCAGCACGGTGACTTGCGAGGTAAACGCCTTCGTCGAAGCGACGCCGACTTCCGGCCCGGCGTGCAAAAAGATGCCGCCATCCGCCTCGCGCGCGATGGTCGAACCAACCACGTTGCAAATCGCGAGCGTCGGGTGTCCTTTGCGTTTGCATTCGCGCATCGCGGCCAGCGTATCGGCGGTCTCGCCGCTTTGCGTGATCGCGAAGACCATCGTGCTGGTCGAGAGCGGCGGGTTGCGATAGCGCAGCTCGCTGGCGTACTCGACCTCGGTCGGGATGCGTGCGAACTCTTCGATGAGGTATTCGCCAACGAGCCCCGCATGCCAGCTCGTGCCGCAACCGGTCAACACGATCCGATCGATGCGCCGCAGTTGCTGAGGCGTCAGATTCAAGCCGCCGAACTTGGCGGTCGCTTCGTCTTCGTCCAAGCGGCCGCGCATCGCGTTCTCGATCGTTTCCGGCTGTTCGAAGATTTCCTTGAGCATGTAATGCTCGAAGCCGTTCAAACCCGAACCGGCCTCGGCCTGTTCCAGCACCTGCACGTCGGGAGCATGTTTGCCGGTGTCGCGATGATGCAGTTGCATCCCTTGCGACGTGAGTACGACCATCTCGTGATCAGAGAGATAAACGACTTCCTGGGTGTGTCCGGTGAGCGGCCCGGCATCGCTGGCAAGAAAGTATTCGCCCTGCCCCATGCCGATCACCAGCGGACTGCCCAACCGCGCGGCGATCAGGAAATCTGGGATGTCGCGAAACAAAACGCCGAGACCATAAGTTCCTTTGAACTGCTTGATCGCCGCCTCGACCGCCTGAATCGCGGTGTTCGGCAACTCGGGGTCTTCGCCCATCTTGATGAGTTCGCTGAACTCGTGCGCGATCAAGTGCGCGGCGACTTCGGTGTCCGTGCTGCTGCGAAAGACATAACCCAGTGTCTGCAAATGCGATTTCAAGATCGAATAGTTTTCGATCACGCCGTTATGAACGACAACGACTTCACCGTTACCACCCACATGCGGATGCGAGTTGACGTCGCTGGGTTGACCGTGCGTCGCCCAGCGCGTGTGCCCGATGCCGAGCGAGCCGCTGACTGGATGCTTTTCCAACAGCCGTGCCAATTCCTGCACGCGGCCGGCTTTCTTCCGAATCGAAATCTCGCCCTCATCAATCACCGCGATCCCCGCGCTGTCGTAGCCGCGATACTCCAAACGTCGCAGTCCCTCCAACAAGATGTCCGCAGCAGGACGAAAGCCGACATAGCCAACAATGCCACACATAGTGATCGTGCTCCGTCACACGGGAGGAAGGAATCGGACAACTAAACAACCAGCGTCGTTCGGTCGCTGAGGAGGGAAATGATTAGCGAAGAGTGCCGAGAGAAATCCGGCAGAAGAGAAGCAAAGCTAGTCTAAAAACGAGCGATGGGACCGTATAAGAATTTGGCCGAATGGGTCAACACGATTCTCAGACCGCAGAACGTGATTGGGATTGCGGATCGGAACGTGTTGCGCTGGGACTTCGCACACGGATGCGAGAGGCGCACACGGATCAGCGAGTCGGTCGCCCCGCCTCCATCCGTGTGCGCCTCTCGCATCCGTGTGCGAAGCCCCTGGATTCCATTCGTGTCAGCAATTTCCAATTCCACAATCTGCCGCCCCATAAAAAGGAAAACCCGGCCTCTGGAGAGAAGCCGGGTTCGTGGGGGAGGGATTTTTTTGGGTGACCGGGCTGATGCCGAACACCGCGAGGGAGGGAGAGAGATTCTGAGGAACCGGAGGGAGGAGGGAGAGGAGAGACGTGACCTTGTCGTTGGTTGTCATCGAGGCTGAGGAGAGAGTTCAGCGAGTTCGATGACAGGAGGTTGGAGAGAGCACCAAAAGTTTTGAGAAAGACCGGCGACGGACGTCCTTGTCCATCGCCTTCCATGAGACAGACATCCTTGTCCGCCCCAAATTTCATGGCCCCCACCGAGCTTGTCTCGGTGGTGAATTGGCTTTTGCACTACGTTCTCAATCACTCGAATTCGCACAGGCCCGTAGTACAGAGAGGCCCGCGAGCCACCGAGGCAAGCTCGGTGGGGTTTGTGATTAGCGAGCATTCTCAGCGACGGTGATGATGGGACGCGGTGCCGTCTTCTCGGCGGAGGCCGTGCGTGTCGGATGCCAACCAGTGACGCGGGCCGAGTCCGGCATCTTGGCGGCGACGAATCGAACGGCTGGAGTCGCGGCCGGTTCATGAGTCGCCTGCGTGCCGTCTTCGAACTCTTCGTTCGCGGAACTGCGGCGGTCGTAAGAAGACTTCTTCACTGGCGTCTCACTCGAATTCGAATCGGTCGAGCGGGTCTTTTCGGTGTCACGAATTGCGGATCTCGTTCTCGGTAGGTCGGTTTCCGGAGTCGGACGCAGAGCTGTGTCGGAGCTGGCCGGGCCGAACGCCAGAGCACTGCCGGCGGGAACGAAGCGGTACGTCGTCTGAGTGGTCGGAACCTGCTTCACCACGGTGACGGGCTGCATCACCAACACCTCTTCGTTGACGTAATTCATCGTGTTGACCGCGACCTTGCGTGTCGTCTGGACCGCGATCGTGCGAGGAACGTTGTATGTGACTTGTTTGGTCCCTTGGATGGCGACTCGGCGAGTCACTGGAATTTGCTGTGCGACCGTTTGATTGACGTACTCACGAGTCGCGAACTGCGACGGTGTGAAAGCTTGACGTGTCGCGAAGCCGATGCGGTTCATCTCGGCCATGAAACCCGGCCGGTTGTCGTACTGGCACGCATCGATCTTCTGGTTGACATGCCACTTCGTGACCCATTGGCCGCAGTTGCGTTGAACCGTCTGGCACTCGGTGACGTCTTGGTACGAACAGGTCGGCACGTTGACCGTCTTTTGATCGACGACCTGCCGATACTCGGTGACGGGTTGATCGACATAGCTGGTCTGCATGACCGGCTTGCGAACCGTCTGCCGCACTTGGCGATATTCGGTGACGGGGACTTGCCGCATGACCGTCTCGGTCACGGGTTGAGCCACCATCGCCGGAGCACATCCGCACGGATTGCTGTAGGCGATCGGCTGCACTCCGCAAGCTCCGCTGCTGCATCCGCCCGCTGGCTGGCAAACGGGGCCGCACGGATACGGACGGAACAGGCCACCGAACGGTGCCCATTGAGCGGAAACCGGACTGGCGGACGCGAACAACATCAACGCTCCCAGCGCGGGAGCAAAACGAGAAGGCTTCCCAATCATGGCACCATCCTGTTGAGGGCGAAGTGGGGCGAGAGAAAAATCACTCGGACGAACGGCTTATCAGAAGGACACGGAACTGTGTCAGAGAGGCATCGAGAAGTGACACGCGAACTGATTTCGTAGAGTCGTTTTCAAAGCGGCCAGTTGCGTGGGGGCGGGTGTGTATGGCAAGCCTCTCGAAAGGGTCAATATGGCTTTCAAGAATTTGATCGCGAATGCCGACACGTCGAATTCTTCGAGACATCTTCCCGATTTCACTTCGCGAACTTCGCGGCCTTCTGTTCAAAAACAAAAGAATCTTTGCCGCCGAGATCGGTCAGGGTCAGGTCTTCAGATTTCATTTTTGGCCTCGCGAATGACGTGCGATATTGATTGGAATGGCGACGTGAAATGACAGTCGGGGGTGGACTGTGTGGCCAAAAATGAAATTTGAAGACCTGACCCCGGCCTGCGCTGGAATCAAATCCGTCTATTCGAGATTTCGTGTTTGAGACTAACTTCCGAGCCGCTTGTTCGAGTCACATCATTCAATGTGTCCAATGAGATTTCGGAAGGTTTGATTTTGTTCCGCTGTTGTCTATTCACTGTCGCGTGTCTGGCCGGGTTGAGTGGATGCAATCCACTGCATACTCGCGCGCCGGACCTTGTGCCGCGAACCAGTGAAGAAGACAAAGCGTTGTGGAACTATCACGATCCGTTCCCGGATGACTCACAAGGACCGACGACGGATCATCGTCCGGCGGGCGGGCGACTTCAGCGGACGATGCCGCGGCAAGCGCTCGAAAAGGACTCCATGACGATTCGCCCGCGCGGCCTCTTTGAGCCAGCTCGGCCCGAAGCGAGATTGGACGCCAAGACCGCGAACGTCGTGCAACCGTGACAATCCTCCGAGTTTGCCGGGATTTCACGAGGTTTTCACCGAGTTTCCGCCAAAGATCGGCTTTCGGCCCGCTTGGCCGACCGCTATAGTCCCCGCCCCTTCGAGCTTGCCTCGCTTTGGCCCACCCGCTTCTTTTCTCCTGACTGAACTGATCTCGCTATGTCCGTCGCAGCGACCTTGGATCGCCCACTCAAAGTGTCTTTGCACACGCCTACGACCCCACACGGTCACACACACATGCCGAAACCGGATCATGTTTCCGAACCGGAAACCCCCAAGCGCCGCAGCGACATCCGCAACATCGCGATCATCGCGCACGTCGATCACGGCAAGACCACGCTCGTCGATGCGCTGCTCAAGCAGAGCGGTCAGTTCCGCGACTCCGAGCTGCGCGAGACCTGCATGCTCGACTCGAACGATCTGGAACGCGAGCGCGGCATTACGATTCTCGCGAAGAACATCGCGCTGAACTACAAGGGCGTGAAGATCAACATCATGGACACCCCCGGCCACGCCGACTTCGGCGGTGAAGTCGAGCGCGTGCTCAACATGGCCGACGGCGTGCTGATCCTGGTCGATGCCTTCGAAGGACCGAAGCCGCAGACGCGCTTCGTCACTCAAAAGGCGTTCGAGCGCGGACTCAAGCCGATTGTCGTCGTCAACAAGATCGACCGCTCGGAAGCTCGGCCGCAAGAAGTGCTCAGCGAAGTTTTTGATCTGTTCGTCGAACTCGGTGCGACCGACGACATTCTCGACTTCCCGTATGTGTTCGCGTCCGGCCGCGAAGGCTACGCGACCGACGACCCGAAGGTCCGCACGAACGACGTGCAAGCTCTGCTCGACAAGGTGCTGGAGTTCGTCCCCGGCCCAGTCGTCGATCCCAGTAGCCCGTTGCAGATGATGGTCACGACGTTGGAGTGGTCCGAGTACGTCGGCCGTATCGCCATCGGCCGCATCGTCAGCGGCAGCGTAACGACCGGCCAGAAGATTGCCGTGATGAAAGCCGACGGCAAAGCCTTGAGCGGTGAGATCACCGAGGTCAACCTGTTCGACAAGCTCGGCCGCGTGAAGACTGAGGGTGCCGAAGCCGGCGACATCGTGGCTCTGATCGGTCTGCCCAACCCGGAGATCGGTGACACGGTTTGCGATCGCTTCAATCTGCGAACGCTGCCACGCATCGAAGTCGATGAACCGACGCTGTCGATGCTCTTCACGATCAACGACTCGCCGCTGGCCGGCAAGGACGGCGGCAAGTTTCTCACCAGCCGCCACATTCGCGATCGGCTCGACCGCGAACTCGAACACAACGTCGCGCTGCGTGTCGAAGAGGCTGGCTCGAAAGAAAAATTCCTCGTCTCTGGCCGAGGCATCCTGCATCTTTCGGTGCTGATCGAAACGATGCGCCGCGAAGGTTACGAGCTTTCGGTCGGCAAGCCGCAGGTCATCATCAAGACCATCGACGGCAAGAAAAACGAACCGTTCGAGACGCTGACGATCGACGTCCCGTCGCAATACGTCGGAGCCGTCATGGAACCGACCTGCACACGCCGCGGCCAACTCCTCGACTTGGTCGCCAGCGAGAATGGCATCAGCCATCTGACGTTCTCGATCCCCGCTCGCGGCTTGATCGGCTTGCGAACGCGGTTGCTCAACGCAACGAAGGGCGAGGCGGTCATTCATCACCGCTTTGATTGCTTCAAGCCGTGCGAAGGCGAAGTCCCGCACCGCCCGAACGGCGTGCTGATCAGCCAAGAGAACGGCAAAGTGGTCGCCTTCGCGATGGGCAAGCTGCAAGAACGGACCGACCTGTTCGTCAAGCCGAGCGACGAGGTTTACGAAGGCATGATCGTCGGCGAGAACTCGCGCGATAACGACATGGTCGTCAACCCGATCCGCGAGAAGAAGCTGAGCAACATGCGAGCTTCCGGCAGCGACGAAAACATCATCCTCAAACCACCCCGCGATATGTCGCTGGAGATGGCCCTCGAATACATCGAGGACGACGAGTACGTCGAAGTTACCCCGAAAACGATCCGCCTGCGCAAGGTGGTTCTGCTCGAAAGCGAGCGGAAGCGTTTGCGACTGCGATAGCGCGCTCGTAGTGACCCCATTTATGGGGTCAAACTCGCGCTCGGACCCGATGAATCGGGTCACTACGAGCGCTGATACAGCCCGTTGTGCCGGATGTATTCCTCGACCGCGCGAGGCACTCGGAAGCGCACGCTTTGTCCCAAGCGTGTTCGTTCGCGTATCTCCGTGGCCGAGAGATCGATGCCCGGCATCGTGACGAATCGCACTCGGTCGCGCACGTTTGGTCCAAGCCGACTTTCCAGAGTCGTCCAATCGGGGGGAGGCCGATGTCCGCGATTCACCGCCACGATCGTCGCCAGTTCGAGGATCGCTTGCGGCTCGCGCCACAGCGGCAAGTCCGCCAGTGAATCGGCTCCCATCAGAAAGAAGAGTTCGCAGTCTGGCTGCTCGATGCGCAGTTGCCGCAGCGTCTCGACCGTGTACGACGGGCCGCTCCGTTCGAGTTCAATCCGGCACACGCCAAATCGTGGGTCGCCCGCGACTGCGAACGCCAACATCTCGGCCCGCTGTGGGCCGGTCGCGATTGCTCCGCGCGGTTTGTGAGGCGATTGGCCGCACGGCAGGTATAACACGCGATCCAGTTCGCAAGCTTCGCGGCAGGTCTCGGCCAGCAACAGGTGCCCGAGATGCACGGGATCGAACGAGCCGCCGTAGATTCCCAGTCGCGTTGGTCGTTGGTCGTTGGTCATGGATCGCTCGCGGCATAGGCCGGGTCGCCAAGCTCGCCAGAGCTTGAGGTGTCGCCACTCGTGGTCCCCAATCTCTGGCGAGATTGGCTACGGCTCTCGGCTGGCTGATCTTGATTCGCCCGTTTTACACTGTCGTCCGTCGTGAGCACACTCAGGTGTTGTTGAGCAGCAACGAATTCTTGTACGTCGATTGAGGTGCGTAGTGACTTCCAAAACGATCAACATCGTCAAGCTCCCGCGCAAACTTCCGAAGCGACTACGGTCGTTTTTTTGGGATTGTCACTTCTCGAAACTCGACGGTGATCGGGACGGTGACTTCGTGGCTTACCGAATTCTGGAAAGCGGCGATTGGCCGAGCTTGCTGTGGCTCTGCCGTCAGACGGGTGAGTCGGCGTTGCAGTCGCTGGTCAGGCATCACCGAGGACGCGGTCTCGACATCGAGCAACTCCGATTTTGGCAAGCCATTTGGAAGCTCTCCAAGCGGGAAGTTGATCGCTGGATTCGCGAGGAAAGTGACTCGACCTGGAATCGCAGTGCAGGTTGACCAAGGCGGCGGAGCCGCAACCAATGTGGCACGACGCTCCGCGTCGTGAATCGCGACGCGGAGCGTCGCGCCACAATGCGAGCACGCCGACAAGAATCTGAGGACTCGTAGTACATGTCAGAGTGGCACCTCGAAATCCTCGGACGTCAGCAGCAGCGGACCCTGCAAGAACTGGGACCGGCCTTGCGGCCCATTCGCGCCTACCTCGTGGGAGGGACCGCTCTGGCGTTGCATCTGGGCCATCGCCGATCCGTCGATATGGATTTCTTTCTTTACGGCTCGCTCGATGAACCGCGGACGTTGGTTCGCGAACTGCAAGCCGCGGGGATTCCGCTGCGAGTCCGCGACATTTCGGAGAAAGCGATTCAAGGAACGGTGCGTGGAGTCAAATTGACGATCATGTCCTACGATCACTTGCGGTTGCGACGAACCGTGCGTTGCCCGTCACTCAACTGCGAACTGGCGGCGATGGACGATCTCGCTGCGATGAAGTTGTCCGCCGTGCGGTTGCGAGCGGCCCGGCGAGATTATGTCGATTTCTGGGCGATGCTTCGCTCGGGGCGTTCGATGCACCAAATGCTGAACTGCTACCTGCGGACGTTTGAGGTCGAGGACTGCCGCAAGGTCGTGCATCAATTGCTCAACTTCGACAAGCTGGCGCATTCCCGAATGCCACGCATGTTGTGGAAAGTCCGTTGGTCCACGATTCAAGCGGAACTCACCGATGCCGTGAATCCGTTTCGCCTTTGACGTCAGCGGGGTCGCTTGTTTAAGGGTTAGACAAAAACGACCGCGAGTTCGATCTCTGTAACGTCAGAATTCAAACACGGATGACACGGAAAACACGGATCGGCACATTGGCCATCCGCGGTTCTCCGTGCCATCCGTGTTGTCCGTGTTCTTTTTTGAGGCCCATGCCGATGACAAACCCACCGAATCCACATTGCTGGCGACTGTCCGTATTTCTGATCGCGGTGCTGGCCAGCATCGCAATCGCTCAAGCGGATCAGAAAGCTGAACCGGCGAAACCGAAGGGGGCCGTGCCTCCGCCGAAGATCACGATCTCCAAAGAGACGACCTGGGCCACCGAGCCGCTCAAGGCGGACGGGACCGTCGACTATCTGGAGGCGGTCAACCGGCGGTTCAGCAAAGACGTGACGCCGGAGAACAACGCTTGCGTGCTGCTGTACCAGGCGATGGGACCAAGCCCCGAAGGAAAGCGACAGCCGGACGTCTTCTTCCGACGGATGGGGATCGAGCCGCTTCCGGATGAAGGGCCGTATTTTCAGTACTTTGGCAAGTGGTTGCGTGAGCATCCGGACGCCCAAAAGGACATTAACGCGGTGAACGACATGCAGTCGAAGTCCGGCGAGCGTCTTTGGACGAAGGCCGAGTTCCCGTTGATCGCCGAATGGCTCCAGCGGAATGAAGTCCCGCTGCGGACGATCGAGCTAGCGACGGAACGTCCCAAGTACTTCTCGCCGCTGGTGGGCTCCGACGCAGAGCCCGATGGAGCCATGATCGCGGTCTTGCTGCCGGGCGTGCAAAGGTCGCGCGAACTGGCTCGTGCATTGGCATCGCGAGCGATGTGGGAGTTGGCCGAAGGGAGCCAAGTCGATGCGTGGCGCGATTTGATGACGATGCACCGGCTTGGCCGGTTGGTGGGACAAGGGCCGACGCTGATCGAGTACCTCGTCGGTGTCGCGATCGAATCCATCGCCATCAAGGGTGAGTTGCTCTTCCTCTCCGAAACGAAGCCGTCGGCGAAGATGCTGGCGATGTATCGCAAACAACTTGACCGTCTGCCGCCGCGAGCGTCCGTGGCCGACAAGCTCGATTCCTGTGAGCGCGTCATGTTCCTCGACTGCGCCCAACGCCTGGCTCGCGGCCAGATGAAATGGCAGGAGATCGCCAACGGAGCCAACGGAGCCGAAGGGGGCGACAGCTCGCTGATCGAAAAACTGGCCGAGGGAGCGATCATGCAATCCGTCGATTGGGACGTGGCACTCAAGTCCGCCAACAAGTGGTACGACCGCCTGGCGGCGACGCTCCGCAAGCCCGACTACCGCGAACGCACCGCCGAGGTCAAACAGTTCAACGAAGACGTCAAGAAGCTGGTCGAGAAAAGTCGAGGGCCGCAAGCGCTGCTGTCTCTGCTCGGAGGCAAGCCGGCCATCAGTCAGACGATGTCCGATGCGTTGATCGCGTTGCTTTTGCCCGCTGTTCAACAGGTGGGCCTTGCGGAAGGGCGTGTCATCCAGCGAATGCGAAACCTGGAACTCGCATTCGCTCTCGCAGCGTACCGCGCCGATCGCGACGCGTACCCCGACTCGCTGGAGTCGCTCTCTCCGAAGTACGTTGCCGAGGTTCCGAACGACCTCTTCACCGGGCAGCCGCTAAAGTACGCCAAGACCGCCGAGGGTTACCGCTTCTACAGTTTCGGCGACAACGAAAAGGACGATGAGGGCCGCAGCCACGACGACAATCCGCGCGGCGATGATCTTGTGGTGCGCATGCCGGTGAAGTGACGACCAATTCGATAGGGACACTCCATGAGGACCATCACGTCGAAACGATTTGCTGTTGGTCTCGCGGCAGCCCTTGGGCTCGTTCTTTCGAGCTGGTCTCTGGCGCAGAATGACAAAGCCGAAAAGCCGAAGCAGAAAGCAATCGTTCCTCCGCCGAAGATCACGATCTCCAAAGAGACGACGTGGGCGACCGAACCGCTCCGGCCGGACGGGTTCGTCGATTACCTGGAAGCCGTCAATCGGCGACACAGCCAGGACGTGACCGCCGAAAACAATGCCTGCGTGCTGCTGTATCAAGCGATGGGGCCCGGTCCGGAAGGTGATCGAATTCCGGATCGGTTCTTCCAACGTATGGGGATCGAACCACTGCCGGACGAAGGACGGTATTTTGAAAACTGGAACGGCGAAGGCGGACTTCCCGATGCGGTGGAACGGCCTTGGACGGCTCGCGAGCATCCGGATGTTGCCGCCTGGCTGAAACGCAACGAGTTGCCATTGGCAACAATCACCGCCGCGACGGAGCGGGCACGTTATTTCTCGCCGCTGATCAATTCGGATGCAAAACCGGATGGCGGGATGATTGAAGTGCTATTGCCGGGGGTTCAACGCTCGCGCGATTTCGCTCGCGCTCTGGCCGCCCGAGCGATGTGGGAGTTGGCGGAAGGAAGCGAAGTCGATGCGTGGCGCGATTTGATGACGATCCACCGACTCGGTCGGTTAGTCGGGCAAGGGCCGACGGTCATCGAATACCTCGTTGGAATCGCCATCGAATCCATCGCCTTCAATCGCGAAATCCTATTCCTGTCCGAGACAAAACCGTCGGCAAAGATGCTGACGCTGTATCGCAAACAACTCGACCGCCTGCCGCCGCGAGCGTTAGTCGCCGACAAGGTGAACGTGGGCGAACGCGCCTGTGTCTTGGATTGCGCTCATCGAATGGCTCGCGGTCAGATGAACCTCAAAGAGATCGCGGATGGTCTCAACGAGCTCGGGAAAGAAGATTCGCTCATTGAGAAGCTGGCCGAGGGACTGATCTTTCAAACGGTCGATTGGGATGTGGTGCTCAAGTCGGCCAATCAGTGGTTCGACCGGCTCAACGAGATCAGCCGCAAACCGAACTATCTCGAACGCACAGCGGCGATGCAGAAACTGGAGGAGGAAGTGAAGAAGCTCGCCGAACAGAGGCGCGGGCCCAAGGCGTTGCTGCCGCTGCTCGGTGGCAAGCCGGCGATCACCCAAGCGATGTCCGAGACTTTGATCTCGCTGCTGCTGCCGGCGGTCACTCAGGTGTATCGCGCCGAGGGCCAAGCGATCCAACGCATGCACAACCTGGAACTCGCATTCGTGCTGGCGGCGTGGCACAGCGAACATGACTCATACCCGGAATCGTTGGAGAGGCTCGCTCCCAAATACATCGCCGAGATACCGTTCGATCTCTTCAACGGACAGCCGCTAAAATACGACCGAGTCGGCGAGGGCTTTCGCTTTTACAGCGTCGGCCGAAATGAGAAAGACGACGAAGGCCGCACCTTCGATCAGGGTGCCGATGACCTCGTGGTGCGCATGCCGGTGAAGTGACGATCCATTCGATGAGGACACTCTATGACGATCATCACTTCGAGACGTTTCGCCGTTGTCCTCGCGACAGCGATTGGGCTCGTCCTTTCGAGCTGGTGTCTGGGGCAGAATGACAAAGCGGAGAAGGCGAAGCCGAAAGCGCTCGCGCCTCCGCCGAAGATCACGATCTCCAAAGAGACGACGTGGGCGATCGAGCCGCGCCGAGACGACGGGTTCATCGACTATTTGGAAGTTCTCAATCGGCGGTACAGCAAGGACGTGACCGTCGAGAACAACGCCTGTGTGTTGCTCTATCAGGCGATGGGACCGAGTCCTGACGGGACGCGGATGTCGGATCGATTCTTTCGCAGAATGGGGATCGAACGGCTGCCAGACGAGGGCCAGTATTTTCAATCCTTTCGAAAATGGGCGGCATCGCAAGACAATGCTCCGCCAATCAACCAAATCAACGACATGGAGTACCGGGCAGACGAGCGCCCTTGGAAAGCTGCTGAATTTCCGCTGGTCGCCGCTTGGTTGAAGGAAAACGAAATACCGCTGTTGCTCGTGGTCGCCGCGACTGAGCGACCGCGTTACTTCTCGCCGTTGGTTAATGCCGATGCGAATCCCGACGGCGGTTTGATCGAGGTGATGTTGCCTGGCGTGCAGGAATCTCGCGCACTGGCTCGCGCGCTGGCGGCGCGAGCGATGTGGGAACTCGCCGAAGGGAGCCAATTCGATGCGTGGCGTGACCTGATGGCGATGCACCGTCTCGGCCGTTTGGTCGGGCAAGGGCCGACGCTCATCGAATTCCTCACCGGAGTGGCCATTGAATCGATGGCGTTTCAAGGTGAGTTTCGATTTCTGGCCGAGACGAAACCGACGGCTAAGTTAATGACGTTGTATCGCAAGCAACTCGACCACCTGCCGGCGCGAGCGTTGATCGCCGACAAGCTCGACGTGGGCGAACGGATCTGTTTCTTGGACTGTGCTCATCGAGTGGCTCGCAATCAGATGACGCTCAACGAAATCTTTGTCGGCCGCGAGGACAATCCTCTGATCGACAAGCTGTCGGAAGGTGTGATTGCTCGAATGGTCGATTGGGATGAGGTTCTCAAGTCCGGTAACCAGTGGTTCGACCGGCTCGCCGAGATCAGCCGAATGCCAGACTTTCTCGCACGAACTGCGGCGATGACGAAATTGGAGGAGGACGTGAAGAAACTCTCCGAACAGAAGCGCGGTCCGCTGGCGTTGCTCGATGGCAAACCGACGATCACCCAAGCGATGTCCGACACGTTGATCTCGCTGCAGCTTCCGTCAGTCACTCAAGTGCATGGTGCCGAGGGCAGAGTCATTCAACGCATGCGAAACCTGGAACTCGCGTTCGCAATGGCGATTTGGCGCAGCGAGCATGACTCGTATCCCGAATCGCTGGACATTCTCGCCCCGAAGTACATCGCCGAGGTGCCGAAGGATCACTTCAACGGACAGCCACTGAAATATGAGCGAACCGACACCGGCTATCGCTTCTATAGCGTCGGCAAGAATGGGAAAGATGACGAGGGTCGCAGCTACGATGAAGGTGCCGATGACCTCGTGGTGCGGATGGCGGTGGCAAAAGACGCAAAGTAGCCGCACTCGCCAGAGTGCGGGGTTAAGCGTCATCGAAGCCCGCGTTCTGGCGAACGCGGCTACCAACTCCAAGGGCTACGCCAGCATCTCGGTGACGACGTGGCTGCCTTCCGGCAACATCGGTTGCGGACGGCCGACTTTGTCCGGAAGCGAGGTGTGCGGGTCGATGCCCAACAGGTGATACATCGTCGCCAGCATGTCTTTCGGCGAGAGCGGATGGTCGGTGACTTCCGCAGCGTGAGCGTCGGTCGATCCGAGCACTCGGCCCTTCGCGATGCCGCCGCCGGCGAACTGAGCGGAATAAGCCTGCGACCAGTGATCGCGGCCGCCGTCTTTCGCCTTGTTGATCTTCGGAGTCCGCCCATGCTCGCTGATGCAGACAACGAGCGTGTCGTCGAGCATCCCGCGCCGCTCCAGATCGAGAATCAAACCCGCATACGCCTTATCCAAACCCGGCAGCAGTTGATCGACCATGCGCGGGAAGTGTTCGTAGTGCGTATCCCACGCATCTCCCGCGAGTCCATACTCATCCCAGAAGACCGAGACCAATCGCGTCCCCGCTTCCAACATGCGTCGCGCGGCGAGACACGACTGACCGAACAGCGTCATGCCATACGACTCGCGTGTCTCCGGCGATTCTTTGCGCACGTCGAGCGCATCGGCCACCTTCGTTGAGCTGATCAAGTTAAACGCCATCTCTTGCATCTTGCTGTGCGACGTTCCGGCCAATGAGCGTTCGAGATCGCGGCGCTGATCCTCAAACTGTTGCAGCAGCGAACGGCGACGGCTCAAGCGATCGACGGTCATGTCTTTCGGAGCATCGGTCGCAGCCATGCGGAAGTGCGAATCGGGCGTGCAACCGAGATACGGTTCGAGCCCCGTCCACGAGAAGCCGGGCCGAGCCTTCGTGATTTCTTTGGTCCCTTGGCCGATGAACTCAGTCCACGTTGGGTTGTAGGCGCCTCCGAGAAACGCGGCATAGGGACCGGCTCGGAACGGTTGATCGACGCGCTGACTGCTGAACGGGAAGGGGAGGGCGGCGTTCTGCACGAAGTCGCCGAGCTTGCCGCCACGACGTTGACGATCGAAATACTCAACCACCGAACCGAAGTACGGATGATGCCGCGGGTCATTCGGTTCGAGCTCGGCATTCACATCCAGAGCCGACGCGCCGGTCATGGCATAGGCGACGCCGTGAATCGGATGCGGATGCGTCAGCGATCGCACGACGGTCGTGCGATCCATGATCTTGGCCATGTTCGGCAGGTGCTCGCAGACATCGCAACCGGGCAGCGAGGACGGGATCGGCTGCATCGTCCCCCGGATCTCAACCGGAGCGTTCGGCTTCATGTCGAACGTCTCTAATTGACTCGGCGATCCATACAAAAACAGGACGATGCAACGCTTGGCTTTGCCGAACGAGTTGCTGAGTTCCCCTTGTACTCGCGGACCATTGGCTGCGTTCGCCGCCTCGTGGGAGAGGAGGTTGTCCAAGCCAAGCCCCATCATCCCCAAACCGCCGACTTGCAGCAGATCGCGCCGCGTCAGGCCGGTACATAACTGGCGGGGATGACTGAGAACTCGCAGCATGGCGGGACTCCGTGGAGTACGAAGCTGACAACGGGAGGCATCAAAGCGGACCGATGCTATCGGTGAAAATCGGCACCAGCAAGCCGAGACCCGCTGTAAGAACCGCTTCCGCCGGTCGAGTTTCGCAATTCGGCCGATACGATCCGCCCGATGCGGTGAATCCACGTCCGGGCTTGCGGTTCGTAGCCCGACTCTCCGAGTCGGGACAGCCTTGATACCGCAGTTCCCGACTCGGAGAAGTCGTCAACTTTTTGGTAGCTGAAGTCGCCAGACTTCAGAATTCGCCAGAGAAACTGAACTCTGGCGAGTTCAGCTACCCAAAACTCCACAGCCTCGGAGAGTCAGTCTACGGAGAGTCCATGTCAGAGCTTATCCAACGCAGTTTGATGCCCGTTTCAGCCGACGAGCTGCTCGCCTGGCATTCTCGGCCCGGCGCGTTCGAGCGGTTGATGCCGCCGTGGGAAGCCATCGAACTTCGACAAGCTGCTCGATCGCTGACGGACGGCGAGCGTGCCGAGTTCGTGATTCCGGTCGGCCCGTTTCGAAAACGTTGGATCGCGGAACATCATGCGCTCACAGACGGCATCGGCTTTCGAGATCAACAGATCGTCGGCCCCTTCGCACGCTGGGAGCACACACATCGGATGACGCCGGCCGAACCGACGAACTCAGCGAGTTGGCTGGAAGATCGCATTCACTACGATGTCCCTCTGGCGGCGATCGGCCGAGCGTTGCTCGGTCGCTACATCCGCAAATCGCTCGAACGAACGTTCGCGTATCGGCATCGAGTCACGATCGCCGACTTGAACGCTCATCAAGCCGCGCGAGACCAACAAGGAATCCAACCGATGAACATTCTCGTGACAGGCTCCACCGGATTGGTCGGCTCGGCCGTCGTCCCGTTTCTGACGACCGGCGGACATCGCGCACTGCGACTCGTGCGCGGCACGCCGCGCAACGCGGACGAGATCGCTTGGAACCCGACCGCGGGGTCAATCGACGCCGACAAGCTGGAAGGTGTGGACGCCGTCGTGCATCTGGCTGGCGACAACATCGCACACGGACGCTGGACCGCCGCGAAGAAAGCCCGCATCCGCGACAGCCGAGTCTTAGGCACGCGCCTGCTGAGTACCGCTTTGGGCAAACTGAATCGCAAGCCGCGAGTCTTCGTCTGCGCATCGGCGATCGGCTACTACGGCCATCGCGGCGACGATGTGATGACCGAGAACAGCCCGCCAGGACCGACGTTTATTTCCAACGTCTGCCGCGATTGGGAAGCCGCGACCGAACCGGCGAAGCAAGCCGGCATCCGCGTCGTCAACATGCGCATCGGCGTCGTGCTGACACCGCGCGGCGGAGCGCTCGCAAAGATGCTGACTCCATTCAAGCTGTGCGCCGGCGGAGTCGTCGGCTCCGGCAAACAGTATTGGAGCTGGATTGCACTCGACGACGTCGTGGGAGCGATTCATCACGCGATCACGCATGACGAACTCAACGGCCCCGTCAACGCGGTTGCACCAGAGACGCTGACAAACGCCGCGTTCACGAAGATTTTCGGCCGAGTCCTGCATCGCCCCACAATCACGCCGCTGCCGGCGTTCGTTGTGAAGCTGTTGCTCGGCGAGATGGGAGAAGAACTGTTGCTGGCGAGCACACGTGTCGTGCCGAATCGTCTGCAAGAAACTGGTTATCAATTCCGTTGCCCCACACTGGAAGTCGCATTGCGACATGTGCTGGGGCGTTGATTTCGAAAACTCGCCCGATCCGCGAGCTTTGAAGTTGCGCACTTGGGGTTTTGCGATGGCTCCCACCGACCTCGTGTAAGTTGTCGCTACACAATATCGACAACCAGTTTGCAGGACTTGTTGCACATTGCGCCTCTGCGGTCTTCCAATCTCTGCGGTGCAAATT
>CAMDPX010000099.1 GCA_945905295.1 Planctomyces sp. SH-PL62
CTAGCCCCGGTTCATGCGGTGTAACCGGGGCTAGCGCCGCGCGGCTAATTGTCGGGATGCGTATGAGAGAGTCAGTTGACCGCAGTTCGTTGTCGGTAAAGAGCCGGATCGACGATGCCAATCATCTGCGTGATGTCCAAAGCACGGCCCAAGAATTGGGGCATCGCGTGAGCGACTGAGGCAGGATCAGTCATCAGAGTGGCGTGCTGGCAGTCCAAGACGCGGATGTTCGGACATTTCGTGAACCATTCATCAATCGACATCAAGTGCCGTTCGAAATGCTGAATCATCGTTGCCGAATCGGGACCGCTCGGCTGATTGCGTCGCTTCAGCATTTGCTCTTGCGACTGGATGACCTCGCGCAAATTGCGGCGAACAAAAATCACGCGGTAGTCGAAACCGCTCGGCAATCGAGTCAGCAATGGACTGACAATCTTCACCGCTCGACCTTCCGCTTCAGCCAGCCAGGAGGCGTCCCGTTCCAGCGTGCGGACTTTGGAGTATTCGAGATAACCCCGCGGATTATCGGCATCGGCTTGGCGGCAGTCGTCAGACAAGATCGGATGCCCGCCGGCCTGCAGCATCTGCATCACCAAGGAAGTCCCCGATCGAGGCAAACCGGAAACGACAGTAATCATCGAAGTCTCTCCGCTTTGAAAATGACTCGGACTCGCCTGTCGAGTCTTTGAAATTCAGGCGATTCGCACTCCAGTGAGGCGACCTACGACCAAGCCGAACACCATCATCAGCAGCACTGCGGCAAGGGGCCACGGAACTTTCGAGTCGCCAACGCTCAGTTCGCGCGACGGATACCACACTTCGATCCGGCGCATTGATCCCACGGACGGCAATGGCTGCTCGGATGGATTCAACAATTGGGACATCCATCCTTGTTGATCGCGGCGCATCGACGTCCGGATCAGGTTCATGCCGGTGACGAGACTCTTTCGTTCAGACTGGCCGTCGATCGTCACCTCAACCCAGCCGACTCCCACGTCTGAGGCGACAACCCGCCAAGCGACCTCATTCCGAGTCGGTATCCGCACGGCAGGTGAATCGACACGAGCAACGCCGGAAACAGAGATCGTGGCGGACGTCATGTCGGCGGATTTCCGCGGGTCCAGTTCGACCACAATCACTGCCGACTCACCGACTTTGAGCGGTCGGCGATCAAACCACGATTCCAATTGCACGAAGATCAGTAGCAGTGGCAGAACCGCAACCGCAGTGGGTGCGAGAAAATGTCCCAGGTACTTCAGGTTGGCGGCGAGAACTCGACCGCAGGCAGTCAGGCTGACTCGTAGATCGTGCTGAAAAAGAAGTAGCTCCAAGGCCCGCGCGAGAAAGCGATTTCGCGAGCGACGAATCTCTTCCTGATTCGAAGTGACCCGGAAGATCGTCACCAACAACGTGGCGGTGAGCAACGACACGACGAGCAATCCGGGCCACGGAGACTCACCGATCCACGGCCACATGACGCAGTCCGTGATCCAATTCAACAGGCGATTGAGAGCGTCGATCACTCGATGTACCCCAGCCCTTGCAGCCGCTTCCGCACCTCTTTTTCCGAGTGTGCCTGCTCAATTTCGGCGGCGGCCCTTTCCAGAATGTGCGTGACGAATTCATCGACCGTGCTGTAACCAGCAGTTTCCGCGGCGACTCGCAGCTTCTCGTACAACGCGCGATCGACTTTCACTTTGGGTTCGAACATGGCTCACCAGTAGGTTGGGACTCCGTCCCGACCGGCTTTCTTCCGTCGCACATTCGGTCGGGTCAGAGACCCAACCTACAAGCGCAGAGACCTACCGGTCATTGAGTCGGGAATCGGAGTTTGAAACGCTTCCAAAATTGTCGGGGCGAGGTCTTCCAGACGCGGCGTTCCGGGTGGCAGAGCACGGCTGCTGAGCAGGACTCCGGGAACGAATTGCGGATCGACGCAATGATCGCCGCTCCAAGCTTCCGTATTGTCGAGCACATGCTGCCGTGGAAAACCGCCGAGGATCGTATCCCACGACGCTCGATAGTGCCGATGATAGCCAACGATCAAATCGGGAGCGTCGGCCGCGTGCGAGCCTGAATACACTTCCGATGACCGAAACACGTTCGCGATCACTGCTTCGCCGGTGTCGGGATCGCGAATGGCTTTCAGCTTCGCGGCGAGTTCCCGCGCGAGTTCGTCAGCGTCCGTGTCTTTCACCAGTCCGTGAAGCTCCCGCCCCACCCGATTCAGAAACAATCCATTCAGCCCGACACCGAACGCTCGGCTCCGTTTCCAATCGACCCCTTGAAATTGGGTTGAACCGGCGCG
The DNA here is from genome assembly GCA_945905295.1 of Planctomyces sp. SH-PL62. Lineage (GTDB taxonomy): Bacteria > Planctomycetota > Planctomycetia > Planctomycetales > Planctomycetaceae > SXKJ01. Next base: position 2,309 of record CAMDPX010000099.1, read on the forward strand.
AATCGGCGCGCCACTGGTCCGCAAATAGCCGTTGTCGAGCAGCCACGAATTGAGATTGAACTGCCGGCGAAACGAGGTGAATCCGTGGTCCGACATCACGATCAACCATGTCTGATCGTCGAGCCGTTCCATCGCCTGACCGATCGCTCGGTCCACTTTCTCATACAGCGTCGCGATGAAATCCCCCTGTGACTCCGCCAACGCCGGCGAATACAGCGGATGTTTGGGGTCGATCGTCCGCCAGAACATGTGCGAACTCAGATCGAGCGTTGAAAAATAGAAGAACAGGAATCCGTCACGGAACCTCGCCAGTTCATGCTCAAAGAACCGCATCCGCTCGTCATGCACGAACAGCGCTTGCTCACGATACTCGCCGGCATCGAGCACGCCGTGAGTCAACGCGTGCGTGTCCTCGATCAAGCCCTGCGTGTAGAAGTAACCCAACTCGCGCACCAGTCGCTTCGAATAATCGGGAGGCGTCGATAACGGCAACGACGGGTCTGCCGGGTCGATGTTGATCGGCGAGACATACAGTCCGAACGGCTCATGCACGCTTTTCAAATACAGCCGGCAAATTCCCGATGCCTCCACCGCATACGGCAACAGCGAAAACTTGACGACCACCCAGTCGCTCCACTCCCGCTCCTTCAGGATCAACGTCCGATCCTGAATCACGATCCGAGCCACGGCTTGTTCTGGATCGCGATACACGGTGAGCAGCACTTCGGCCTGTTCTTGATCGGCCGAAAATTCATTCACCGGCCCGCGAAGCCGGCATTCGATCACATGCTCTCGCGCCGCGACCTGCTCGATTCGCCCGCCCGAAACGTCGCGCGTGCGCGCGGCAGGACCGTCGGTGAACCAAGTGAATGTTCCGTAGCCACCTTGCAAATCGGGCGTCCCCATTCCCGACAGAGTCGTCGCTTCGCTCTCGGTCGGCGGAAAGTTGGCGGGCATGCGAAACACGGTGCAGTTGACGCCGTGACGTTGCAGCTCATCCCACAGCGTGGCTCCGTGCCGCCGATTGCGCAACTGGGCGGGTGCCGTCGGAATCAAGAACTTGCCGATCTTCACCGGACTACCGCCCGGCTCCAGCCGACTGGTCGAGTGAAACAACTGCATGGTCCGCGGATCACGAGCGATGAAATCGAAAATCCCGTGACCACCCGGATTCGTGCCGGAGATGAAGTTCGACCAAGCCACCGGGCTTTGCGGAGGATTGCTGGTTGCCAACGGACTGAACGAACCTTGTTGGATGAGCCGCCGACAGTTCGGCATCCGGCCCTCCGCGATGAAGCGTTGCAACAGCACGGGGTCCATGCCGTCCACGCCCAGCACGATCATGCGCGCGACATCGCCGCGTTTCCCCGAACTCACCGGCCGCGGCCGCCCGCATCCCGCCGACAGGGCCAACGTGCCTGAAGCGAGCAGAAACTCACGGCGAGAAACTTCGTGCGCAGGATTTCGTGACAACCGACTCATGCTTTGACCTCACAGCGAGTCAGCGTCAATGGCTTGCCGTCGAGATAACCCGGCAACGGGACACCGAACAATTGCAGGATCGTCGGCGCGAGGTCCATGATCGACGCTTGCGTTCCCTCCGGAAGTTTCCGATTCAGAAACAACACGCCGGGAACAAGCTCCGGATCGACACAATGGTCGCCGCTCCAGAATCGGTCGTTGTCATGAAACAGCGCTCCGTCGATCTTGCCCACGGCATTTTCCCAAGACGCGCGATATCCCTTTTCATACCCGACAACGAGATCCGGCCCGTTGGAAACGTACGGCCCGTGATACTTCTTGTGGCAATCATGTACCGCTCGAATCGCACACCGGTCCCGCTCGACATCGTGCAGTCCGGTCAACTTGTCGGCAATCTCTTGGCGTAGTTGGGCCGCCTCGGCTGCCGGAACGATCCCTTGCGACTCTCGTCCCGTTTGGTTGATGTAAATCCCGCTCAGCCCAAACGCGTAGGCCCGCGTGCGCGACCAATCGACTCCCGCCAGATAGTCACCCGCTTCGACTCCCTCTTTGGCCGCGAGATATCCATTGTCGCGCAGCCAGGTGTTGAGATTCACGCCCCGGCTGAAGTCACAAAACCCGTGGTCTGAAAGTACGACGAGGACCGCATCGTCATTCAACTCCGCCGCGACACGACCCACGAGCGTATCCATCCGCTCGTACATTTCGTCAATCACGCCCCGATGCCGTTCGCAGTCGCGGCCTCGGTTCGCGGGATGATCGGCAACATCGTGTCGATAAAACATGTGCTGAATCCGATCCGGCCCGTCGAACACACACACCGTCAATCCACGCTGCATCCGCCGCATTGAATCGAACAGCATCCGCTCGCGTTCGTCATGAATTGCCCACGCTTGTTCCAAAAACGCCTCTTCGCTGACCGCGCCGGAGTTCAACGCCCACGTATCTTCCGCCAAGCCCAAAGTCGCGAACGAATCGTGCAACCACGCAAGATACATCGCGTAATAAAGTGGATGCGAAATCGGCATCGCTGGCCGTTCGGGATCAAGATGAATCGGCGACACATACAGCCGGAAGTGCGGCCGGAGTGACTCCAACCGAAACCGACACAACCCGCTCGCGCGTGTCAGCGATCCGACGTTGAACTTCACGCGAACCCAACCGGACTCTTGATTCAATTTGAGCGTGATCCGTTCTCGTCCCACTTGCAACTCAATCTGGTTCCGGTCGAACGGAGTTCGAATCCGTAGCAAGGTTCGAAAATCTGCCGGTGTGCTGCCGGCCGGTCGCGGCGGTCCCGGCAACCAAGCTTCGATCCGGTCATCAGTCAGTGTCACAAGAATCCGCAGCCCACCGGTCGTCGCTTGAGCTTCCGCTGGATCCGTCGTGAACAGCGTGAAGGAACCCTGCGTCCCGCGCAAATCGGGAGTACACATCGCCGACAACGAATGCCCGAAAAACTTCTCCGGCGGAAACGTAATCGGAACTCGCAGGATCGTGCTGAAGATGCCGTGATCCCCCAGCACCTTCCAAAACGGCTGACTCTTCCGCAGCAACCGAACGGTCCCCGCCCCGATGCCGATTCGCTCCCACCAGCGAGTTCGTGTCCGCTCGACAATCCGCGCCGACGAGAGTTCGGGCAGGTAAGTCCGCAGATCGCGGTTGAGGAAATCAAAGATGTTGTGCTTGCCGGGATTCACTCCGGTCTGAAACGAGGACCACGCGACGGGCGAGATCGGCGGCAAGGTCGTGGCCAGTGGCAGGTACGTGCCCGAATCCGCCAGCTTCTGAAAGTTTGGCAATCGCCCGGCGTTCATCAACCGCGTGACTCGTCCGGGATCGAGGCCATCCAACCCGACGACCACGACGCGATTTGTCTGCGCCGTCAAATTCAATCGCCAACGTCGGATTTGGAGAATCGTGAACCGAATCGGCCAAGTCAGCACCGAGAAAATCAGCAGCCCCAGCGACAGCAACAAAACAAAGAACGACCCCAGAAACGTGATCCCGGCACCCGGCCCGATGTACGCCAGCAAGAACAACGGCTCTGAAAAACCCATCACGGAAATATCCACCGATCACTTGGACGATTCCACGTCTCGCCGCAGTACTTGTAGCCGCTGCCGGGCCTGCACCGCATCGGGGGCCCGCTCCAGACAGTCTTGATAGTGCTTGATCGCCTCGTCGGGCCGGCCGAGCTTCTCCAAGGTCATACCGAGATTGAAGTGATTCTGATACAGGTCGGGATTCAATCGAATCGCCAGCTCCAGCGCTTCGACCGCGGCGGCATAATCCCCTTGAAGGAGAAGCGTCGCCCCCAGCATCGACTGGACCTGCTCGGCACCAGGATCGAGCTCCATTGTGCGTCTCAGACTTTGCACCGCCTCCGGAAGCTTGTTCTGCTTCAGCAGACATCGCCCCAATTCGCCGTGGGCCGCGAAATAGTCATCATCCGCGGCCAAAACCTCGCGCAAGACCGGCTCCGCGAGGTCGTAACGCCCCGCATCGATCATCGCGGCGGCATCGTTCAGCTTGTAGTAAAAGGGGAGCATGTCTTTCACATCGCGAAGTGGCCGCTCCTCTTCACCATTCGACTTGCGATGCGACGCATACCCCAGGCTGCTGAGGGCGCGGCGTTCCTGCTCGGTCAGCGAAACATTGCCCGCCAAACGCTGATTCATCCGCTCTTCCCATGCCGTCAACTCCCCCTCCAACTTCTGGAGTTGGTCGGGAGACTCGTTCGCGAGATTCTGCAACTCCTGGGGATCGGCAAGCAGGTCATACAGCTCGGCCTTGGGGCTGCGAATGTACTTCCATTGCTGAGTAATCAATGCTCGCAACGGCGACCAGTGACCCGCGTGATAGGGCTCGTCGGTCTCCGCATAACAGGGGAGTGTGGTCAGCGGCTCGCCCCGCAGTGCAGCTCGCAAAGACCGCCCGCTGGCCTGCGGCAGGGGTCGCCTTCCCAACAGGTCCAGCACTGTCGGAGTGAGATCGACCAGCGATACCGGCTCGGCAACCCGATGCCCCGGATGGTTCTCTCGTGGAGATACCACCAGCAACGGAACCCGCAGCGTCGCGTCATAAACAGTCATGGCATGTGACAGCTCTCCGTGCTCGCCCAGGCTCTCGCCATGATCGCCGACGACGACAACGATCGTGTGCTCCAACGCACCGGACTTTCGGAGCGTCGCGATCAATCGACCAATCTCGTCATCCACATAGGCCAGTTCCGCATCGTAGGGTCGGTCCTGGAACTGCGTCCCGAACCGATCCTCGTGCGTCAGGTAGGGATAGTGCGGATCAAACAGATGCACCCAGCAAAAGAACGGCTTGGAACTCCGAGGGCGCAACCACCTCAGCGCCGCACTGATCACCAGACTTCCATCGCGATACTGGTGATGTCCATCCAAACTTGGATCAGCCATCGACAAATCATCGTTGTAAGTCTCAAAGCCGCGCTGCAAACCGAACTTATGGTCCAGAACAAACGCGGCGACAAAGGCCCCAGTCTCGTAACCGGCAGCCTGCAGTTCCGTGGCGAGTGTGGATAATCCCTGGGGCAATGCCGCCTGACCATTGTTGCGCAGCCCATGCTCGGGCGGATATAGGCCGGTCAACATCGACGCATGAGACGGCAACGTCAGCGGCACGGGAGCATAGGCACGCTCAAACAGGACGCCCTGCTGGGCCAACCGATCGAGCACCGGCGTCTTGGCGAGCGAATAGCCGTAGCATCCCAATCGGTCGGCACGCGTGGTATCCAGCGTGATCAGCAAGATGTTCAATGGGCGTGCGGAGCGCACAGACAAAACCACGCCAATAACAATCAAACCGAGCAGGGCCAGCAAACTCATCCGTATCCGAGTGCTGAGGACCATGACTGAAACTTCTTGAGCGCGCGACCATTGCGAATTGGAGTCAGCTTACGCACGGACTTTCCGGATCACAATGTCGCCCTCGTCATGAGCCTTGATCGAGCCACGCACTCGTGCGCGAACAGAAACGGGCATCCGAGCGCGGAATCAACCTGGCCCCATCTGCCCGGGGGACATTGTCTTGCTGACTTTTAGATCCAGCTTGGTATTGCCGTCCTCGGGAATCACCACCTGATTAGCCAGCACCTTCGAATTCGGAGTCTGTAAGTGCGAAGGCAGAGTCTCGACCCGAATGATTCCGGGGTCTGCTGGCGTACCAGCTTTGGGTTCGGACGCCGCCGACCCATCGGGCAACCGCATTCGCGAGTATGTCAAAATGTACTTGCCGGGAGGCAGACCAGGTAGATTTTGGTCGAGACTCGCGACACTGAAAGCGCCGGTGGCGTCGGTCATGCCAGTCCCTCCAGCGCTATTTGCTTTCTCCGGGACGAAGGTCACGACAACTCCATCCAATGGCGTTCCATCGACCAACAACTTACCCGCAACCGGAACTAACTTCTCGCCTGAGCCGCCACCACACCCAATCGCAAAAAACAACGAAATCAATCCAGGGACAAAAAGCAGAGATCGAAGAGACATTCCGGTGCTCCATTTCTATAGTGTCAGAGACAACACAAAACGGGTAATAGCAAAATCCAATCTTGGTTCATAACAGAGGATAGACGCGAACATTGGCTCGCACATATCCGGATGACACACTCAATAGCGTCTTCCTAGTCGGCAGCGGTGGCTAGAATTCACCGACTACCTGTCCGTCGGCGATGTAGGACAGAGTGATCAGCGTTTGCAGGTTGGTGGCCTGGCTGAGAAACCGCACCGCACCGTCTCCCATCAGAGCATGGCAGCCACCGACATGCGTTGAACTCGCGTTGCTATTGTAGTTGACCAAGGTTGTCGTCTTCGCAATGAATTTGTTAATGCCGCCGAGGAGACGCCCACCGGTCCCGGCGTGCTGCACGCACGCCCAAGGCGAGACCCTCCCGCTGCTAGCGTCGAAGACTGTTTCGACCACCATCACACTGTTCGCGGTCCCATCCTTAAAGTCACGTGTGGAGGAGTTTGAGTTTCCGCCGAATGCTGTTCGAACCGTCGTTCCGGCATTCGCCCAAACGCCCTGCAGGTGAGTCGCATTCACGCTGAGCCCATACGACGACTTGTAGCTGTTGCCACTCACTCCGCACCCGTAATAGGTGCCGTCATCGATGATGTAGGGAAGCCCGTTGTCTGAAGGGCAGGTGAGCGCAGTCAACTGGGTGCTCTTGGCATTCAGATTCGGAGCGACGATCGTGTTTACTGGGGCAGCAGTGCTGTTGTACTTTCCGAAGGGTTTGCCAAAGTCCAAGGTTTTGTACAACGGGACTTGGTCGAGGTACGGAAGCAACATGACCAGCCCGTTCTGGTTCTTCAGATTACCCGCCGTGGCCGCCGTGGCCGTCCCTACCTGTCCGGCCCCGCCCATTTCCGCGTAGGGGAAGACCTTCATCGACTCGCTGTAAGTGTGCAGCGCCAGTCCCATCTGCTTCAGATTGTTCTTGCACTGAGAACGGCGAGCAGCCTCGCGGGCCTGTTGCACAGCGGGCAGCAGCAGGGCGATCAAGACCGCGATGATCGCGATCACGACCAAAAGCTCGATGAGTGTAAACGCGGAACGACGCAATCGCATGATTTAGCTCCCTTCCCCAAAACGGGGACAACCCCAATTCATATCAGCCCACAAAGGCAGCACGAACTGAGAATGAAATTCACTCTGTCAGGCATTCGACTTTGAACGCCAAACTGCTCATGAACTCCGCCAAGCGCTAGCAGCGTTCAAGCCAAGGCGATCTATGCAGGTTGCGTGCCTTCTTGCGGTACATCCACGAAACATGTGGCTTCCAACGTGTATTCCCGGAGAATGCGATCCCTATTGCGGTGGTCCGTATCGCGGCGATCAAGATCCAAGTGCAGCGATGACTAATAAGGCGGCAATGCAGAAACAGCTTTGTGTTCTCGGCGCGGATTCGTCACCAGCAGGATCTTCATTATTGACTCAAGCGGCGCACGATCAGCGGCGATCGTCGTTCGACAAGAATGACATCCTGATTCGACGGCACGTCGTGAAATGTCGTTGTGACGCCGGACGGCCAACGAACTCGAAGTTCTTCGACCATAACTGCCACACCGACGCCGATGATCAGTTTGCGCTCATTGCTCGCGAGGTAGCCATCTCCGGCCGTGAGTTGCCGAACGATCTTGTGACCGGCGATCGTCACTGTGACGGTCGCGCCAATCGCATCGCGGGCAGAAGTTGCACCGTGCAGAGTCAGGCTCAACGAGTTTCCCGCCGGTTGTGTTGAGTTCACGAGCAATGCCACCGGCTCATCGAGATGCGTGACGATCAGGTCGGGGCGACCATCGCGGTTGGCATCGAGTGTCGCCAGGGCGCGGCCCAGACACGGTCGTGAGAAGTACGGTCCGAGGTCTGTGGCAGGCATCTCGCGGAACGCGCCTCGTCCCGTATTTTGAAAGAACTGCGGCCGCATGCGATACGGGATGCCTCGATCCGAAAAGTCGTCCACATGCCCGTTGGCCACGGCCAGATCGAGTTGGCCATCGAGATCGGCATCGAGAAACTGCGTCCCAAAGCCCAGCATTTTGTAACTCGGTTCGGACAGCCGCGCCTGGCGTGTGGCATCAACAAACCAGCCGCCAGGTTGCTGGCGGTAGAGCGTGTTCCATTCGTCGTAGTAATTCGTCACGAACAGATCGAGCAGTCCATCATCATCCGCGTCGCCGCACGCGACCCCCATGCAGGCTTGCGCATGCCCCTCGCCGCTGAATGCCAAACCCCGAACGAGAGCGTCTTCTTGAAATCGCGGCGGAGCGCCGTTTGGCGAACTCGTTGAACGGAAATAGAAGTTTGCGGTCGTATCATTCGCCACGAACAAACTCAGTGACCCATCGCCGGTGAAGTCGGCCGCGACAACGCCTAATCCTTTCCCGTCCGGGGCCATGATGCCTGAGTCGGCCGTCACATCCACAAACCGGCCATCGCCCTGGTTGAGCAGCAACTGATCTTCCGCCGCGCGGAAATGTTGCGGCAGACAACTGTGCGATGCTCCCGATCCATCTTTGCAGACTCGATCGAAGAGGTCGCTCCCTTCGAGGTAGTTCACCGCGTAGATGTCCGGCAGCGCGTCTCCGTTGAGGTCGGCCATGACACAGCTTGTTGTCCAATTGCTCCCACGAATCCCGGCGGGAACGGAGACATCCTCGAACGTTCCGTCGCCGTTGTTGTGGAACAGTCGATTGAGACCGATGTTGGCGACAAACAGATCGGCAAAGCCATCATTGTCATAGTCGCCGACCGTGACACCTTGACTGAACGATGTCTCGCGCAGCCCGGCGAGTTCCGTGACATCCTCAAACGTCAGGTCGCCCCGATTCCGGAAGAAGCGATCCGATTCGGCGGCATCGGATTCCGAACTCGGTTTTTGAGCGTTCGCATTTTCCAGCGCGGGATCGACGAACTGCTTGCGGCCCTGAGCGAAATACAGGTCCGGCCAGCCATCGCCATCAAAGTCGAGCACCGCGACGCCGCCGCCGGTGAATTCAAACATTCTGGGACCGAGCCCGTTGGATTCGGCTCCGTTGAAGTATCGAAAATGAAGATTGGCAGCGGCCGCGCGGTCTTCAAATCGAATGTGTGAATTCAGCGACGCGGCCACCGTTGCTGAGGCCGGCGCGACGGTTGATTCGCGTGGGCGTTCGGGGAGCGGATACGCGGCGAGTTCCAAGAAACGCACCGGATTCGCCGCGGGCAACGTGCGGTGCAGTCCGAGTTCTGACAACGGCTTCTTCAAACGCAAGACGGCGTCCATCGCGTGGGCCGAGCTTTGGTCCTTCGTCAGGATCAACTTCCACCAAGCGTCGGCATCCCACAGAAGTCCGAGTTCCTCCGCTTGTGATGCGGCGCGATTCATGGCTGTGAGATCGTTTCCCGAACGCGCGAGTTTGACCGTCGTTACATAGTCCTGAAGCCGCCGCGCTCGTTCCAAAAACGGACTTGCCGATTCAGGCTGCTCGGCTTGTGTGAGTAACTGTCCGAGTTGGTAGTTTGCGTTCGGAAGATTAGGGTCCAGAGTCAGTGCCTCGGCGAAGCAACGAATCGCCACTCGCGGTTGAGATCTGTGCTGAGCGAGAAAACCGCGCACGTTCCAAATGGCCCCACTCTGTCGCGCTGCATCGTCGAGGCGAGACTCCCATTGCGCAGCGTCCTCGAATCGTTGTTGATCGAGCCACAGTTTTCCTTGCCAGGCCAGAGCACCGACATGTGCCGGGTGTTGTCGCAAGACTGTGTCTAAAAGCCGCTCCGCGTCTTTCGTTCTTTGTTGTTCGATCGCGATCCGCGCCGCGGCAACGAGCAGCGTCGGGTCGTCGGGTGTCGCCGCGAGAAATGCCGCAAGCTGCGTTTCATTTTCGACCGCGTCGCTCCCCAGAGACAGCAGCCACAGCAACAAGGGATCTGGTCGACCTTGAGCCAACAGTGCGACGCGCAATCGCTCAGCCTCGGCGGATCGTGCCGTGAGGCCCAACACGAACGCCAAGTGTTCCAGCGCGTCAGTATTGTCGGGCGCTTGAGCCAACGCGCGGCGATATTGCTGCTCGGCCGCGGAAAGTTGTCGCAGTTCTAACAAAAGCACGTCGCCCGCTTCGATCCGAGCCGCGATCGCTGATTTGTCTTCACGATCCGGAATCAGCGAGAAGTCCTCGACAGCTTTGTCGAACTCTCGCAGACGGACATGCGATCGAGCCGAGAGAAGACGAGGCGCGATCAACATTGGATTGCGCGCGAGCAAGTCACCGGTCAACCGGAGCGCAGTCTGAGGATCACGTCGGGATGCCTTCAGCGCCGTCTGGAAAACCGCCTCCGTGTCGTCGGCATTCCACCACAGTACGGCGGTCGAAAGCACAACCAGCATCAGACCGCATGTGCCAATCCAGAGCCGTTTCATACGTGTCGAGTAATCCGTGAAGTGAGAGACCGACGCCGGTCATCGAACAGGTGATGGAAAACTGAAAACCTCGGCCCGGCGGCGTTGTGCCTGCCGAACCGAGGGCTCGTGTCGTGAGATCTAAGATTGATGCGAACAGCGACCACCAAATGGTGGGAGCACGCGGTTAGGGCTTCAGGTCGAACGAAAGTTCGTTGGTACCCGCCTTGATTGACGCCACCAAACCACTCAGCGCATCGCTTCGATACTTCGGTGGGATATTGGCCTGCTCCCGTTTCGGCGGCAGCGGGGTTCCGACCGACGGATCGGGCAGCGGCGGAGGTGTGACAGAGACCTTGTAGTCTCCGACCTCAATGGGCGCGGAGAGTTCAAAGTGCCCCGCCGAATCGAGCGAGATCTTGGCTCCAATCCCCTGTTTGGGAGAGAAGAAGTTGATTTCACCTTCCGTCACAGGCTTACCAAGGAAGGTGACGATACCTGAGACTGTTCCTGATGGAGACGTTGTTCCGCCACCACCACAACCGGAAAGGAATGTGACTGCCGAGATCAAGGCCGTCATGCCGAGGGCCGACGATCCAGTCCGCAGGGCCCATAGAGTGAGTTTCATCAAGATATCTCCCAGAACTTCAAGTTTAGAAACAGAGATTTTGGACGGGGCGACGACGCTTTGCCCGCTCCAACAGAACTTCATGAGCACACAGTAGCCGCACTCGCCAGAGTGCGGGTGAACGCCGAGAAAACCCGCGTTCTGGCGAACGCGGCTACGTCCGATTCGGGTTTTGAAACCGCTGCTAGAACTCACCGATCACTTGTCGGTCGTCTCGCACACAAATCTTCCGGAGCGTCAAGAAGTCGATCTTCTCGTTGAGGAACCGGATCGAGCCGTCGGTGAGCAATCCATGAATGCCACCGGGGTGGTAGGAGTTGATCACGGTGTTGGCATCGTAGGTGTTGTCCGAACCGGCGGCCGTCGTTCTGGCATTGATGCCGTACTGCACGCAGGTTGAACCGGTGCTCCACGAATCGGCGCCGGCAGGGTTCGTGTTGCTGATGGGACCACTAAAGCTGATGCCCGTAAATCCGCCGTAGTAACGGCTGCGGATGTCCGCGTTGCCCACCGTTGCCGATTGTTCCGCGACAATCATTGTGCTTGAGGTTCCGTCGACACAGTCGCGAAGGCGTCTCACTTCATTGCCCACGAGCATCCCGTTGCTGGCGTACATACCTCCATAATTGGAGGCCGAACCGACCGTGGTGCGACCCGCTGGATCGGGCCACGCTCCCATGATGCCGACATAGTCGGGAGCCATTGTGCCCGCTGTGTTATTCGCGTCCGTGGGAGTGTCGGAGAGGAGGCTGGATGGGCAGTTGTAAATCGGCAGAACCAGCTTCGACAGAACCGCGTTTGGCGCTGCCAGGGCTGTCCCCAGAAACGATTGCCCCAGATCCAGCTTCTTGTAGAGCGGTGCTTGATCAATGAACGGGAAGATCGGCACCCGCCAATTCGGCCGCGAGACTCCGCTCTGCATGCCGATCGGAAAACACCTGCTCGTCTCTTCGTAGTTGTGCAGAGCCAGCCCGATTTGCTTCAGGCTGTTTTTGCAGGTGCTGCGTCTGGCGGCCTCTCGCGCTTGCTGGACTGCCGGAAGCAGCAGCGCGATTAAGACGGCGATGATCGCAATGACGACCAGCAACTCGATGAGTGTGAATCCGACACGACGGCGTGGTACCAACATGAATTGCTCCTGAGTAAATCTCGCGGTTGCTGAACCGAAACCAATACGTGCGAGGCATCCCAGCGCAGGGAAAAGCGGGCCATCGTTCAGGAGCGAACCAATTGATGACCACGTTTCACCGATCCCCACAGAGCCTGCCGCGTCCATTGATGACGCCCGCATTGTCGTTAGGACCGTTGTTCGTAAAACGCTTGTTGAGCCAATGCCTGACTCAGCCGCTCGCACAGGACTTGGTCATCGCAGTTCGTGTGCCGGAGAAAGTTTTCATGGCGTATTGAGCCATTGACGCGGATGAGAAACGAAGCACCTGCGAGTTCATTTCTTGATGCTGTGCATTGCCACAACCCTGCCACACAACGGCGATTGGACGGCGCTCATCACAGCTTAGTGATTGCGATTCGAGCGGTGATCGCAGATTGTCACACTCGTCGCGTGGACGAGGATGGTCAGGCTGGCAATCTTGCATGGAAACTCAACCGAGAAATGCCTCTGTTGCTCGCAACATGCGCACGACAACGGCAGAGGACAGGTTGAACCCGGCACTCGTGGAAATACGTGGTAAACACCGTCGCCGGTGAATGAAGTTCGCTCGCACTGCGACGGGAGTTTCGCGGTGGGCTTAGCAATCAGAATCAACGTGCGCAGCGCAAGGTCACGGACAACAGTGTGCTCTACAGCGATAGATTGACAACAACCCCGCACTCATCTTCTGGCTTGCGTCAATTTGCAAATCGACTCATTCGAGCATCACAGATCTGACTGACAAGAAACGCTGTCAAAGCCTGTCTCCAGCTCCTCCGCGAATAGCCACCGCCCAATTGAGCGACCGCTGAGTCAGCGTGGCCTCGAATTTGCATTTCAACGATTTGCGCCGTGCCAAGTTGTTCTTGATGAAATGCAGGAGTGAATGATGTTTGCGACGAGTGAATCCTTGAAGCGCTTTTCTCTCACAACGAGTGTGGAGCAACGTCGGCCGCGGATCTATGCCGCCGAATCACGTCATGATGCACAGGAGTTGGACAACTCGTCAGAACTTGCTCAACAGCAAACGACGGTCGCGAAGATCGCCGGATTGCGCATCAAGAATTGGCCGCGGTTCTTTGTGCTGTGGCAAATCATCAGTTGTATTTCAGCCTATGACGCTTTCTTAGCGATGAAGTATCGGGACGAACTTTTCCCAATGGAGCAAAACCTGATGGGCAGACTGTTGCTGACTCTGAATGACGGTGATCCTGCACTATTCCTGGTCGTGAAATTCCTGGGAACCACGATGGTCCTGGGAATCCTCGCCAACCTCTACCACATTCGACCGCAGTGGGGCATGACGATTGCCAAATGCGTTGCGGCTTTTCAAGTCGCTCTGTTGGCCTATCTCGCCGGTGGTTGATCCATTCAACCGCAGATTGTTGTGGGAACAGACCAAGCGCCTGGATCTGCTGAACGAGAACGATTTGGCATTTCTCGCGACTTTACCTGGGTGAGCACGCTCATTGCTCTCAGGGCCGGCGATCCTTCGATTGAACGACAATGTTCTTCGCGAAGTGAGCTCGAATCATGCACGCAGATTGGAGACGTGAATGTGTCGGGCCAGCGGTGCTGATGACATTGGTCAGATACTTCCAGCGCTCGTGGCTGGGACGGCTCTGCCCCCCGCGTCATTCGACTGGGGATCGGCGGCCGGATGACGGCGGGCGGAAAAAGACTTGGAGGAACTGGTTGCCTTGTGGGGCTGGCCGAGTTGGATCAGGTCAGTGGCCGGAGCGGGCGGCGGTTGAGCATGGTCCTCCAGGAAGGAGATCAAATGCTGTCGCAAGCGGTCGTACTCGGGATGCTCAAACACGTCGTGGCGGTCTCGCGGGCGAGCGAACGGCACGTTCAAAATGTCCCCTATGCGCGCAGCGGGACCGTTGGTCATCATCACGATGCGATCCGAGAGAAACAGCGCCTCATCGACGTCGTGCGTCACCATCAGCGCAGTCTTGCGGTCGGTCGCCCACAGGTCGAGCAAGACTTGTTGCAGCTCCAACCGCGTCAGGCTGTCAAGCATTCCGAACGGCTCATCGAGCAACAGCATCTTCGGTGACAGTGCGAATGCTCGCGCGATTCCGACTCGTTGCCGCATCCCACCGGAAAGCTCGTTGGGATGCACATGCAGCGAATCCCCCAGGCCGACCAATTCCAGGTAGTACGTGGCGATCTCGCGTTGTTCGGCTCGCGATTTCTGCGGAGCGACTTGTTCGACTCCCAGCGTGACGTTTTGCAACGCGGTCATCCACGGCAGTAAACAAGGAGCTTGAAACACGACTCCGCGATCCGGCCCGGCATCAACGACCTCGCGGCCGGCCAGCACGATGCCGCCGCCGGTCGGCGAGTTCAGCCCGGCGATCATCGACAACACCGTCGATTTGCCGCAGCCCGAATGCCCGATGACGGAGACGAATTCCCCCTCGGCCACATTCAGCGTGAAGTCCTCCACGATCACGGCCGGAGAGCCGTTCAGCGTGGGATATGACTTTTGCAGCTTCCAGATTTCGAGGTGTTTCTCGGGATGTTTCATGGGTGTATCTTGCTTTCAACGTAGCCATCATCGCTCCGCGTGATGAGCCGAATGCTTCAGATCGCTTCAATTGCCAACAAGAGATTGGCGTCGTGAAACACTCGGCTCGTCACGCGGAGTGATGACGGCTACGTTTTCGCGGCGTTTGGGTTTCTGACGTGCTCCCGCGCCGAGCAAATAGTCCAGCACCTGGTTGCGCAGTCGCTTGAAGTGCGGGTCGCGTTGAATCGACTTGCGGTCGCGCGGACGGTCGAGGTCCACTGTCACGGCCGGGCCGAGCGTTGCTCCCGGACCGGCGCTGAGCGGGATGACTCGGTCGGCCAACAACAAACCTTCGTCCACGTCGTTGGTGATGAGCAGCACGGTCTTCCGATCGCGCTCCCAGATTTGTTCGATCTCGTCCTGCAAGGTCGCTCGCGTGAGTGCGTCCAGCGCGCTCAGCGGTTCGTCGAGCAGCAGCATCTCCGGATTCATGGCCAGTGTCCGCGCGAGAGACACACGCTGCCGCATGCCGCCGGATAACTCGTGCGGTCGTTTGTGCCGAGCGGGTGTGAGGCTCACCATCGCGATGTATTTCTCGATGTGCTCGCGACGTTGCTCTTTCGACCAGTCGGGAAAGAATTGATTGACCGCCAGTGCGATGTTGTCAAACACGCTGAGCCACGGCAGCAGCGAGTAATTCTGGAACACAAGCCCGCGTTCCGGGCTGGGACCGGTGATCTCGCGGCCGTCCATCGTCACGGACCCGGTATCTGGCCGAATCAAGCCCGCGAGCAGCGACATCAACGTCGTCTTCCCCGAACCGGAATAGCCGACGATCGCCACGAATTCGCCGCGGTGTATCTCCAGGTCGAGGTCTTTGAGCACCTCACGCCGTTGCTTGCCGGAGCCGTACGATTTCGAGACGTGCTTGAGTTTCACAAAAGGGAGTGACGACATCCGCACATAGTCCGGCTCGATGGATCGAGCGGTGATTCGTGGCGCTTCCCAAAGAGCAGACATGGTCGATTCACTTTCGGTGATTGTGATGGCCATCAGCCGGAAATAAGAATTATGCCTTCGCGACTTGCAGCCGGCGTTCGACGACTCCCATCAAGCGGTCCAGGATGAACCCGACCACGCCGATGGTGAGGATGCAGAGAATGATGTGTTCGTAGATCAGGCTGTTGTATTCCTGCCACAAGAAGCCGCCGACGCCGGGAGCGCCGGTCAGCATCTCGGCGGCGACGATCACCAGCCACGCGATGCCCAGGCTCAGCCGGAAGCCGGTGAACATGTACGGCAGCGTCGCGGGCAGCAGGATTTTCAACAGGGTCTTGGTGCGTGACAGATTCAGCACGCGAGCCACATTGAGATAGTCCTGCGGGATCGCACGCACTCCGACCGCCGTGTTGAGCACCGTCGGCCACATCGAGCAGAGGGCGATCGTGAACAGGGCCGCCGGCTCGGACTTCTGAAACAACACCAGTCCCAGCGGCAGCCACGCCAGCGGCGAGACCGGTCGCAGGATTTGAATGATCGGATCGAACGTCTTCGCGAACATCTTGGACATCCCCAGCACGAAGCCGAGCGGTGTGCCGATCAGCAGCGCGACCGTGTAGCCCTTCGCCACGAGGATCAGCGAGTACCAAGTGAAGCGCAGGATGCCCTGATCCAACTCGCCCCGTTTCTCGAACGGCTGCATCAGATACGGCAGACTGACCTGCAATGTTTTCCACGGCGTCGGCAGGTTTGGTGCCCAGGTCTTGCTGGAGATGGCCCAGAGCACCACGACGGCCGCCATTCCGGCCATCGGCAGCAGCAACCAATCACCTCGAATTTTTTTATCGTTCATTTTGAGCGTCTCATTTCTACTTTTGATCGAGGATCAGGCGAATTTCGACTTCCCGTTCGACGTATCGCCATTCTTCCGTTTCACGAAGGGCCTCGACTAACTCATCGAAACTCGATGTGTCTGACGGAGCGAATTCAAACCAGGTCAAGAAATCAAAGGGCTCGCCAAGGTCGCGACTGTGGTGCAACCGCCGAGCAATCGCCGGCAGATAGCGGAGTCCAGTCGCGATGTGTGTCGAGCGAGACTCGATAATCTCACGGCGTTCATCCTGGGCCAGTTCCCACCAAGCGAGAGATTTTGTGATCGGAATGAAGGCCGCGCACGTTGCTTCTTTGCGGCCAATGATTGGTTGAACTGCTTTCAAAGAATCCAGCTCGGATCGGCTTGTGTAGCGCTGATTGCTGGTGACACCACGAAGCAACCAAGTCGCCTGTGATGGCGCTTCAGCCAGATTCTCGTTGATGATTTCCACGTGAGACACCGGCTCCACTCCGTGTCCAACAACCGACTTGATGTCGTCAACGCGCCAGCGACCGGCATTTCCTCCAACAAACGTGTAAAACCGATTGGGCATGTTTTCGTTACTTCAAACTATTGATCGCGAAAGACGTCGCGTACTTCTCTGGATCGGCGGGGTCGAATGTGACTCCGTCGAAGAACTTTTCGGGATCGGAGTTCGCTCCTCCATGAGCGAAGCCGATCTCTTTCATCGCTTCTTCGTAGAGATCCGGGCGCATGACTTGCTTGGCGATGCCGTCGTAATCGGGAGTCCCCTCGACCATGCCCCAACGGCGGAACTGCGACAGCCACCAAGTCGCGTACTTGAGCTGCGGGTAGTTGCAGTTGCGGTCGTGGAAGATCATGTAGTTCTTGTCTTGCACCGAGCGGCCGTCCCCCATGTCGTAGTGACCTTGCAGCCGGCCGAGGATGACCTCCTTGGGGCAGTTGATGTAGCTCGCGGACGAGACGATCTCCGCCTGTTCCGGCCGGTTGTCCATGTTGTCGAGCCAGATGCTCGCTTCATGCAGAGCCTTCAGCACGGCTTTGACGGTCTTGGGATTCTTCTCCGCGAACTCGGCGGTGAAGGCACAGACTTTCTCTGGGTGGTCGGGCCAGATCTCTTGAGTGGTGATCGACGTGAAGCCGATGCCGTCAGTGATCGCTCGCGCGTTCCACGGTTCGCCGACGCAAAAGCCGTCCATCTTGTCGACCTTCATGTTGGCGACCATCTGCGGCGGCGGCACGGTGGCGAGCGAGACGTCCTTGTCCGGATGAATGCCGCCAGCGGCGAGGTAATACCGCATCCACATGGCGTGCGTGCCGGGCGGGAAGGTCATCGCGAAGGTCATCGGTGTGCCTTTCGCTTTGGCTTCATCGACAAACGGCTTCAACGCTTTCGGATCGTTGGTGACTTTCCCTTTGAAGCTGGCCTTGAGCGTGATCGCTTGGCCGTTTCGATTGAGCAGCCAGGGCACAATCATCGGCTTCTTCGGCGAACCGAGCAGCCCCATCGTCGAGGCGATCGGCATTCCCAACAGCATGTGCGTCGCGTACAGATCGCCGTTGGAGAGCGAATCGCGAATCGCGGCCCAACTGGCTCCCTTCGAGACGGTCGAGTTGATGCCATACTTCTTGAAGAGACCCTTCTCGTGAGCAATCACGATCGGCGAGCAGTCGGTCAGCGCGATGATGCCGAACTTCAGATCGCTCACCTCTGGGGCATCGGAAGCAAACGCTCCCAACGCCGGAGCAGGTAAATCCGGCTTGCCGTCAGGCGTAGTGATGCTCTCGGAAACAGAGTTCACTCCGCAACCAGCGGCAATCAGAGTGGCTCCGACGCCTGCCGCCGTACCGAGGAACCGCCGACGGGTGAGCGATGCCACACCTCCCTGAGCACCGCTCACACGCGTCGGAGGGACAAGATCGTCGGCAGGCGACTTTGTGGTTGATGACGAAACCAAAATCTCACGAAGCATCTCTGACATGAATTGAAACTCCTCAAGGATATCTCGTGCCGTTTCACCCGGAGCCAACGGCGACGGCGTCAACGCGGCGAAAAGTTCCGTCGCCGTTGGCTCCGGGTGAAACGAATCGATCGGCCGCATCAAAAGCGGCGTTGTGACGCAGACAACACATGACTGGCCGCGACGTAAGCCAGCGCGAGGTACTCTTTGAACGTCGTCACCGCATCGGGCAGCGACCAGTCGAACGCGAACTCGTCTTCGAGAACCTCCAGCAACAACGTGCCGAGATCCTCACGGGTCCACTGCTCTTGGTGCGTGCGTCGCATCTCCTCCACGATTCGATGAGCAAATCGCAGGCGAAACTCGAATGACGCGGGCAACGTCACGCGCTCGCAATGCGTGGCCACCATGATGAGAACCTTTCAACAAGCGACTCCGGTAATGGATTCGGCTCGACCGAGTGGCTGCATCGCAAGCCCTGTGCCTGGAGCTCGCCGAGGGCCGGTTTGCAGTGCGTTTGCGTGGTGACTCACGCTTCTGTCGTCGGTTTGTCTCGCCAAGTGCGTGGTCAACCACAGGTGTGTTCGACTGATTCGTTTTGCGACGAGGCACGGATTGTTCAACCGCGCGGCAAGTCGCTCAGGCGGCCCGCCTGAGTCGCGTCTCCTTTGGCGAGGCCGATGCCGGCGAGCCGCCTGCACTACGAAGGGGAGGCGTGGTTGGCCACGGTTTCTGAACCGCGCCACGTCAGCCGCTTGTTGAAATTCGGGTCTCCCGTAAGATCCGCCAGCATCACGATTCTTCGAGCGTCTCGTTCCGCTCGTGACGCTGCCTCCAGGAAACTCGCGTGAACGGCAAGCGTTCTTTGCACCAGTACGTTCTCGGCCATGCGGTCACGTCCTCTGTCTTGCTGGTCAGTTTGGTCTTCGTCGTGGACGCCATTCTGCCGCTCGGAGTCGCCAGCGCGGTGCCGTATACCTTTGCGGTGTTGCTTGCGTTGAAGGCTCGGTCGCCGCGGTTTGGTGTGTGGATCGCAGTCGTCTGCTGCGTGTTGACGATCGCGAAGTTGGGGTTGTTTCCCGAACGGGGAACGACGGAGCTGTGGAAGGTGATCACCAATCGTTGCCTGGCAGTCTTCGTGATCGGAACGACGGTGTTGTTGGGGATTCAACGACGCCGGGCGGACGATCGGCGTCAGCAGGCCGAAGCTCTGATGCGATTGCACCTTTCCGATCTGGCACACCTGGAGCGGCTCAAGACCGCAGGGCAACTGGCCACGAGTCTGGCTCATGAATTGAATCAACCTCTGGCGGCGGTCTCGTTGCAGTCCGAGATTGCCACGCAACTCCTTCAACAAGACGGTGCCCTGCCGCGAGACACGCTGCAGTCCTTGCTGCGGGAGATCACCGAACAGTCACAGCGTGCGGGGGCGATCGTGCGCAGTCTGCGCGAACAAGTGCGCAAGCCGGAGCCGCTGCGAACCACCGTGGCACTGAACGACATTGTTCATGACGCCGTGCGGTTGATCGAACCACAGGCCGAGCGAGCCGGGGTCACTTTACGTTCCAAGTTGGCCGAACCGTTGCCGCCGATTTTGGGAGTCAGCATTCAACTCGAACAGGTACTGCTCAACTTGATGCAGAACGCGATTGAAGCCGTCACGGCGGACGAGTCGGGTCCGCGCGTCGTGCAGGTGGAGACGCGCTGTGACGACGCGCAACAGATGATCCTCAGCGTTCACGACACCGGCATGGGTTTCGCTCCCGACGAGGCCGAACGATTGTTCGAGCGATTTCACAGCACGAAGCCTCACGGGATGGGCATGGGCCTGGCGATCTGCCGTTCGATCGTGGAAGCCCATGGCGGACGCTTGTGGGGCTCCCCCAATTCCGACCGGGGTGCTACGTTTACTTTGACCTTGCCCGTTTACGGGAGTAACCCACTTTGACCAACCGACCAACTCTGTTTTTGGTGGACGACGATCCGGCCATCAGCCGCGCCCTGGCGAGTGCGGGGCAGTTGCTCGGATTGCCTGTCTTGTCGTTCTCCTCGGCCGAGCAGTTCTTGCGATGCTATGACCGCTCGCAACCGGGCTGTTTGATCCTGGACATCAAAATGCCCGGCATGAGCGGTCTGGAGTTGCAACAAAAACTGATCATCGAGGGAATCCACTTGCCAGTGATCATGATCAGCGGCCACGCCGACGTGCGGATCGCGGTGGAAGCGATGTCGCGCGGCGCGATGACGTTGCTCGAAAAACCGTTCCGGCTGGATGAGTTGCTCGCGCACATTCGCCGCGCCATCGAACTGGATGCCGAGCGCCGCGCTTCACAAGCTCAACGCGATCAGGCCGAAGCTCTGTGGACACAGCTCACTCCCAAGGAACGCGAGGTGCTGGAACTGATTCGCGCGGGCAAGATCAACAAGCAAATCGCCACCGACCTGCACATCAGCCTGCGAGCGGTCGAAGACCGTCGCGCCCGTTTGATGAAGAGACTTCAAGTTCGCTCACTCGCGGAACTCTTGCAGCTTCCGCCACCGCTTCCAGGACGGGACGTGGCGAATACTCTTCCACCAGGAAGCTGACGGCTCCTGACACTAACGGATTCCAGGTGCGGCCACCGTCGGGCCTGTCCCGGCGGAGCCATGACTGGGCAGCTACCAAAAGCATTCCCTTCGGTTCTCTTGCTCTCCGTGGGGCTTGTCCCCACGGGAGCAACGACTCCCAGCGAAACTGGCATTCGCTCCGTGGGGACAAGCCCTACGGTGGCGAAGAGTCCCACGGGGGCGAAGAGTCCCACGAACGGCTCATGTAGCTGGCCAGTCAGTGCTCCGCCGGGACAGGCCCGACGGTGGCAAGATCGCACCTGGAATCCGTTAGAGCCAGGAAAACCAATGCCGCTCCTGAGCGGGCGCGTCGCTTAGAATCTGCGCCTCTGTTTTCATGATTTTGTGAAACATGATTCTGTCGTCCCGAAATCGAAACACATGCGACTGTTGATCGTCACACCGGCACCGATGGGTTCTCGCAAAGGGAATCGCATCACGGCGGATCGCTGGGCACGCCTACTGCGGCAACTGGGGCATCGTGTCGCGACCGCCGAGTCTTTCCGCGATCAGCCGTGCGATGTGCTGATCGGGCTGCACGCTCGCAAGAGTGCCGCGTCGATTCGGCGTTACCGAGCGAAGCGGCCGGACGGTCGACTGGTCGTGGTGCTGACCGGGACCGACTTGTATCACGATTTGCCAAAGAGTCGCGCCGCTCAACGCTCGATTGAATTGGCCGATCGGCTGGTCGTGTTGCAAGCTCGGGCTGTCGACTCGCTGCCGCGTGGATTGCAGGCCAAGGCGCGGGTCATCGTTCAGTCCGCGATCGGACCAGCGTCGCGTCCGGCTCCGCGAAAGGACGCCTTTGACGTGTGCGTCGTAGGACACTTGCGATCGGTCAAAGATCCGTTTCGCACCTCCTTGGCCACGCGACGACTGCCGACGGAATCCCGGATCAGCGTCTCGCATTTGGGGGCGGCGCTCGACCCGAAAATGGAACGCCGAGCACGCGACGAAATGCTCCGCAATCCGCGCTATCGCTGGCTGGGTGACTTGCCACATGCGCAGGCCCTGCGCGTGTTGGCTCGCAGCCGGCTGTTGGTCAACAGCTCGAAGATGGAAGGGGGAGCGAACGCCATTTGTGAAGCGTTGGCGTGCGGCGTGCCTGTGCTCTCCTCGCGGATCGCGGGGTCCATTGGATTGCTGGGCGAAGATTATCCGGGCTACTTCGACGTCGGCGACACGTTGGAATTGGCGGCCTTGTTGAATCGCTTCGAGTCAAATGCCGCGTTTCGAGAGCGACTGACATCCTGCTGCCGAGATCTCTCGCGGATTGTGGAGCCGGAACGCGAGCTGGCCGCGTGGCGACGGTTGTTGACGGAGCTGTGAGGTCACGCGAAGGGGTCGGGAGTCTTTTTCATGCCGCAGTCGAGAGCTGTCCGGTTGTTTGACTCGTGTTGTGCGGCATGAAAAAGACTCCCGACCCCGTAACGATGGCCAGTGTTGCCGAAGTCGCTCGTGCGATAACTTTCCAAAACCCAGGAGGAGCGATTACTCATGAGTTATTTCCGCATCTCTGCCAGCCAGATCGACCAGTACGAAGAGGACGGATTCTTCCTCGTGCCGAACCTGCTCGATGCTGAAGAAGTCACGTTGCTGACTCAGATTGCTCGCGCGGATCACGAACTGGCCCAGAAGAAAGCGACCCGCGCAGATGGAGAGGGTGGGGCGATCGACCTCGTGGTCGAGAATGAACTGCCGGACGATGCCATCTACAGCGCGATCGTCCGCAGCGAGCGGATTGTCAATGCGATGGAAACGCTGCTGCTCGACGAGGTGTATCACTACCACCACAAGATGATCCTTAAGGAGCCGCGCGTCGGCGGGGCGTGGGCTTGGCATCAGGATTACGGCTACTGGTACAACAACGGCTGTCTGTTCCCGCACTTGGCGAGCTGCATGATCGCGCTGGACAAGGCGACTCGCGAGAACGGTTGCCTGCAAGTGCTGCGCGGTTCGCAGCATCTGGGCCGCATCGATCACGGCAAGACCGGCGATCAAACCGGAGCGGATCTCGAACGAGTCAACGCCGCGCTGCAACGCTTCGAACTGGTCTACTGCGAACTCGATCCCGGCTCGGCGATCTTCTTCGACTGCAACCTGCTGCACCGCTCGGATCAGAACAAGAGCGACCAGCCACGCTGGGCCTTCATCGGCTGCTACAACGCCAAGCACAACGACCCGTACAAGGATTCGCGGCACCCGCGCTATTCGCGTCTGGAACGCTGGGACGACTCGCGCGTGAAGGAAGTTGGCCGGCAGCAGTGGGCGAGGTTGCAGCGATCTTAAAAAGTCTGGCGAGCGGGGCGGGGGGGGGG